>NZ_RJTU01000042.1 GCF_003730015.1 Epilithonimonas hominis
TTTTTTATTTTTCTCCCCAAGGTTTGAGATTGATCCTAAATTATTTAAAAAAAAGAAAAAATTATTTGTTTTAGTTTTTTTTGCATTAGGAAGTACGCTTGCCTTTGCAAAATCAAACGTCAGTCAAGAATCAAAAATTAATTTTAAGAAAAATGATGAATTAAAAAAACCTTCAACATCCTCTTTAAAAATGGTTATGGCTATGGTAAGCTTCTGCGGAGGAAAAGCAGTGGCTATCTGGTATGACAACGCTGTTGCTGGTGATTTGCAAACTCAAGCAGATGCTTATGAGGCTAATAATATCACTAATTGTGATCATTTTGTTTAAACTATTAATAAATGGGTGTTTTATACCCATTTATTCTTTTCGAAAACGCCATAAATTATTATGTTAAAATATATTACATTTAGTACATTATTTTTTTTTCTTAATTTAATGAAAATTGAGGCGCAAAGAAAAAATGAGGTAATAATTAAAACTTTTTATGAAGCAAATTATGAAACTTCTCTCCAAAAAGATTCAACCAATGTTAATTCTAAAGTATTAGATATTGGTAGTTTATATATTGGTGATGAAATTTCTGTTTTTCAAAGTGCAGGTAAAATTCAACAAGATTCAATGTGGGCAAATTTGAATTATATTCCTGGAACTGTTTTGAATTATTCAGATTATAAATCTGCAAAATTTGATTTTACAGTAATAAAAAAAAGTGGAAGTAATACATTGCGATTTCAAGAGGCATTGATAGGTGGAAGTCTTGTGGGGTATGATGAAAAACTGAAATTAATGGATTGGAAAATATTACCTGAAACAAAAAAAATAAGTAACTATAGTTGTAAAAAAGCGATTTGTAATTTTAGAGGTAGAAATTATACCGCTTGGTTTACTGAAGAAATACCTTTTCAAGATGGTCCATATAAATTCAATGGTTTACCAGGATTAATTGTTAAAATTTACGATGAGAAAAATTATTTCAGTTTTGAGCTTGTTTCATTTCTAAAAAAACAACGAACAATAATTTTAAAAAATGATCTCCACACCGTAGAAAACAAAAAATTCTACAAAACGAAAATAGATCGTTTAAATGCTGTAATAAGTAATTCTCCGAATGTAAGCATAGATCAAAAGAGAAAACCAATTATATACAATCCAATTGAATTATTTCCTTAAATGATTATCAATCCGGAAGAATGATTCATCAAACTTCCCGTTGCGGATGACAAAACATTATTGAGATTTAATGATCTCAAAACACCCATAAAAGCAAAAATCAAAGCTTCTTTATATTCAATAATTTCTTTTGCAGGAATTTGGATTTCGGTTTTGGTCTTTGCTTTTATTTTTTCTATCAAGTAAGAATTGTAAGTTCCTCCGCCAGTTACCAACATATTTATAATTTCAAATTCATCACAAATCTTTGCAATCTGAATCGCAGAATGTTCCGTTAAAGTTGCCAAAAGATCTTCCGATTTTTGATTCTGAATAAGAGGAGAGATTTGATTATTAATCCATTCTATTCCGAGTGATTTTGGTGCAGTTTGTTTATAAAATTCCAGCTCGTTAAGATTCTCCAGAAGCTGATGATCTATTGTTCCAGTTCTGGCTATTTCTCCGTTTTTGTCAAATTTTTCTCCGAATTTTTCTGCAAAACTGTTTAGAAGTATATTGACAGGGCAAATATCAAAAGCAATTCTTCTTTCATTTCTTTTTAATGAGATATTGGAAAATCCACCAAGATTTAGACAAGCATCAAAATTAGAGAACAACAGTTCGTCTCCAATGGGAACAAGTGGAGCTCCATTTCCTCCTAAAATGACATCTTGACTTCGGAAATCATAGATCACCGTTTTATTGGTTTTTGATTTAATTGCTCGTCCGTCTCCAATTTGTAACGTGAATTTGTTTTTTGGTTGATGAAAAACCGTGTGACCGTGAGAGGCAATCAAGTCAAGATTGATAATTTTATGTTTTGAAATGAATTCTGAAGTTTTTTCACCGAGATAAAATCCATAATCAACATTCAATTTTAGAACTTCCTCGCTGGAGAGATTGACAGCATTTCGCAAAGATTGTTCCCAATCAGAAGAATAAGGAAGTGTTTCACAATTCAGAATTTCGAAGTTCCAGGCAGAATCTGTTTGAGTAAATTTTGCATAACAAATATCCAGACCATCCAAACTAGTTCCGGACATAAGACCGATGGCGAAAAAAATCTGGCTTTCCAATTTGATAGAATTAAGCAAGAATCAAAACTACACTATTTTATTGACTTGTGGCTGGTAGTTTTGCAGAATTAAAGCTACCTGAATTATTGAAAAACGTGTATTCTGAGAAGTCATCTTTCGCAACCATCCCGTGAGAACCAACCAAAATATTACCATCTTTATCAGAAACAAAAACAGTATCTTTGGTGTACATTTTTTTATTTTTCTTGTCCCAGTTGATGGTTTCCATGACAAAAGTCTGTCCTTCGGTTGTGATGACTTTCACTCTGCCTCTAGCAAAATAAAAATCTTTTTTCTCGTTATATTTGGCATATCTTGCCCATATTTTCCCGGGAGTTTTAGGGTTTTTCTTATCGAAGAACTCCAGGTACATTCCTTTTTTTGCTTCCACATAAGGAGAATCTATCAGTTCATACTTTTCTATGAGCGGAGCTGTGAAACGTACTTTGATCTGCCCGGAATCTTTCTGCAAAATAGCACCATTATGTATAACCTGCGATGCAAAATTGGTTTTCTTATTCTTATTGATTTTCGTAAGATCCTCTTCACAGGACTGAATAAGAAAAAACATCAGCAACAAAATGAATCGTTGTGATGTTTTAAGGTTAAATATTTTGGAATAATAATCCTTCATAGATTATCAGTGTACTTTCATTAGTTGTATAGGCGCTTCGCAAACCACTTGTCAGCAAAGTTGATCCCAATCCTCAAATTTATGAAATTTTGTCGAATTAAATTGTTATCCAAAGTTCCTCTTTTTCCAAGCTCTACACCTAGGTCAATACTGTTCATACGGTTAATCTGGCTCTTTTGGAAAGGAAGTGTAACGCCTGCTGTAACTGCAAATTTATTGATGCTGCTTCCGTTGATTTTAAGATTGCCCGTTTCATAATAAGCACCATAACGGTAAATCACTCTTGAGAAATAAGAACGGAAATCATTAAAATTTGGAAGAATCCAACCTCCTACGGAATATCTGTAAGAATCCTGGTAGGACAAAGTCTGACCAAGGAAATTAAAATTCTCTCCTTTTTTAAAATCCACCTGCGTTCCGAAAAACCATTTGGTGTCTTTTCCGTAGCCTAAACCAAGTGAAGCTTCTTGAGGAAGGAATTTTTTATCTGTGGTTTCTCTTTGGTCTATGATAGTTTCGTAGCCTTTTGTTTCGCCAAGTAAATAATAGTATGTACTGTTTGTGTAAACATTTTTCATACTGCCAGTGTTACCAAAAGTATATGTAGCACCAACAGTTATTTTTTTGTCATTAGCTAATTTTTTTTGATAAGTAGATCCCAGTGTAAAATTGAATGACTTGATTCTGTAGCTATTAGAATAGCCACTGATCAGTTCCGCGCCAGTTAAAGAAACTTCTTCAATGTCATAAAGCTTTCCGAAATAAAAATTGGATCTAAGTCCTATCCCTATTTCCGGACTCACTTGGTAAGAAACTGCAGCCTGAACCGTATTCAGCGTTCCTTCCCCGTGGAAGTGATGTGCTTCTGTAACAGCAGCGTCGTCCTGCAGTGTTCCCGATGTAAGAATGTTATAAGTTTTTGAACTGTATGGCTGGAAATTCATCCCAAATTTTACCTTTCTGGAAATAGGGAAAGCTATCGATATATTAGATAGATATGTCGAATGTTTGTTCGATTTTATATTATTAAAGTCAGATCTGTAATAATTATTTTCGTTTGTGCCCTCTACTTTCAGAGTGGTTAGCTCCAGGTTGGTATTTGCCGCTGGGTTTCGGAAATTAAAATTATTATTAAAGTCCCAAATGTAAGCCGTGGAAATGCCTCCCATTGAACTAATATCGACTGTGTTATCATATTTTACATCTCCAATTCCGTAAGCTCCGTATGGTGAATTACCGATACTTTGAGCGTTCAGGAAATATCCTGCTATCAATGATGATAAAACAAAAACTCTCTTCATCCTTTAAAATTTCAATGCGCAAATATCTTAATTAATAATGAATTGCAAAAATATATTTGGGTTAAAGTTTGTTAAGTACCTTCGATAGATTAATGTTATTTTCCGATAGTTGGTAAAGATTGTTAGATTACTTCATCTTTTAAGAGATTTACCGAAAAACTTCTGACATCTGACCTCCGACTTCTAACGAAAATATTATCTTTGCGAGTATGAAATCGCCGATTATAATTTTGTTAAAGTTGACTAATTTTGATTTGGGCGATTGCATACGACCTTTTAAAAAAAATGATAACTACGTATGAAATGGGAACAGATTATTGGTCAGCAATCCATCAAAAATCTTTTACAGGATAGTATTAAGGAATCTAGAGTAGGACACGCACAGCTTTTCGAAGGAGAAGAAGGTTTTGGTGTTTTACCGTTGGCTTTGGCAATGGCTCAGGAGATTTTTGAAAAAGAAAATCCAGCATCTGTTCATAAGGTAGAGAATCTTAATCATCTCGATTTACATTTCAGTTTTCCAGTTTTTACAGAAAATAAAAACTCTCTTAGCAAAAGACTTTTTGATCAATGGAGAGAATTTATTTTAGAAAATCCCTATTCATCTTTTGATGATTGGACTAGTTTTTTAGAATCGGAAAATAAACAATTCTTTATTTCTGCAGATGAGGCGGAAGATATTGGCCAGCGGTTTAATCTAAAAAGTTTTGAAGGTGGAAGCAAAATTCTGATTGTTTGGCGAGCTGACAAAATGAATGACGCTGCAGCCAACAAAATCCTGAAATTTTTAGAAGAGCCTCCGAAAAATACCTTCATTATTCTTTGTGCACCATCTACCAACGATATTTTACCAACGATATTATCCAGATGTCAGATTGTTAATGTTCCGAGAATTAGTGATGAAGATATTTTGGACCAACTCAAAGCTCATCATTCTGCCCGAGAAATTGCATATCAATCGCAAGGAAACTGGAATCTCGCACAATCATTAGCAGAAAATAACGCGGGCGCTTCAGAATTCGAGACCTTATTTATCCAATGGGTTAGGAATGCTTTTCAGGCCAAGAAGAAACCCGAAGTTCTTCGCGATATTGTAAAGTGGGCCCGTCAAATATCCGAATGGAACCGGGAAAAACAAATGAAATTTCTTAATTATTGTATAGAAATCTTCCGATTAGCGATGCTTCAGAATTACGGAAATGATAATCTAGTTTATAAAAAACTGAATGAAGGAAACTTCAATTGGCAATCTTTTTCCAAGTTCATTCACGGTGCTAATATCGTTTCTATTGTAGAGGAAATTACAGACGCTTCTTATCACATTTCCAGAAATGCCAATTCTAAAATTGTACTCACCGATATGGGGATTAAATTGACCCGATACATTCACAAATCAGCAAATTAAAATAGTTTGGGCGCCTCTATCCGCCCTCCGTTCCTGCTTTTTTTCTCCGCTAGACTCCGCAAATAGAGCTCCACTCAGGTCGGGGCGCGCTTCCCAATGATCTATATTTTACAATAAAAAGATCTTTTGGTGTTATAGATAGATTCAATTTAATTTTAATAAAAAATTAATCAAACAAATGTTTGATTGAATTAATTTTTTGATTTAAATTTGCATCACCAAAAAACAGTTATGCCAACAAAAGAAGAACATATTATGATGGTTGCGGAGAAACTCTTCGCTGCCAATGGTTATAATGGGACTTCGGTGAGGGATATTGCAGCCAAAGCAAAGGTCAATGTTTCTATGATTTCTTATTATTTTGGGTCAAAAGAAAATCTGTTGGAAGAACTTTTCAAATGGAGAATGGATGAAGGATTAAATTTTGCTAAAAATATTTTAGAAAATGATGAACTGAGCGAAATCCAGAAACTTGAAAGTTTTGTAGATAATTTTGTGAGCCGAGTTCAGAGATTGAGAGATTTCTTTTTGCTTGTTCACACACAGCAAGTCATCAGTCAGAATAAGAATATTCAGAATTTTCTTAGGGCTTCAAAAATCAATTATATAGAAATCAATCAAAAGATTATTGAACAAGGTCTGGAAACAGGGATTTTTACAAAAAAACCTTCTTATCATCTTTTACAATGTACCATTTCCGGAACCATTTTCAATGCGATGCACGGGATGAAGATGTACAAAGAATATCTTAAGAAACAGAAATCTGATTTTGACGAGAAACATTTCGAGAATCAATATTTCCAAGAAGCATCTGACCACGTAAAAACGATTGTCAGAGGTCTGGTTGGTTATCAAGGTTAATAATTACACAACTATAACAATAATTACTAAAGTGAATAAATTTTATGCAACAGTGTTCTTAATAATGGCTTTTGCCTCAGTTTCCGCACAGGAAAAAAGAGTGCTAAGTCTGGAAGAAGCTGTGAAATTAGGAATAGCGAATAGCAAAAATCTAAAAATAGACCAATCTAAAATAGAAGAATCTACGGCTAATCTATTGGCAGCGAAAAACAGATAGTTGCCTGAACTGACGGTGTCCGGAAGTTATTTGTATTTGCCTTTTGAACCCAATATAGATTTGAAAATCCCAGGAATGTCTGGAGGTGGACCGAAAGTGAGTAATGTGCTTTATGGCTCTGCGAATCTATCGGTTCCCATCTATTCTGGAGGAAGAATCAAGTACGGCATCAAGTCTGCGGAATATCTTGTTGAAGCTTCGAAACTAACTACTGAAAACGACAAGAACGCGATTGCATATAACATTTCGCAAGCTTACAATAACCTTTTTAAGGCAAATGAAGTGGTGAAATTGTTGAAGGAAAACTTGGCGTCTTCACAGAAAAGAGACCAATCTTTTTTTAAGCTAGAAAACAATGGCGTGATTGCAAGAAATGACCGTTTGAAAGCACAACTTCAGACTTCTAATATAGAATTACAATTGATGGAAGCAGAGAACAACTACAACATTGCCAATATCAATATGGATTTGCTACTTGGACTTCCGGACAATACAGTAATCGAGGTTGATTCTAGTTATATTGGAACAGATGACCTTGGGAAACCGGATGATTATTACTTGAATTTAGCCAGAGAAAACAGAAATGATTTGAAAGCGATAGACTATCAAAGAAAAGCAGCGGCACTTGGAACCAAATCTGCAAAAGCAGAAAACCTTCCTTCGTTAGCTTTCACAGGTGGTTACGTTGCAGCGGATATTCCGAAACTTTTGACCATCACAAATGCCGTGAACGTGGGTGTTGGAATTCAATATAATCTTTCTAATATCTGGAAAAAAAATTCGAGTTATGTTCAATCGAAAGCCAAAGAACAGGAATTGGCAGCAGCGAATGATTTACTCAATGATAATGTAACATTAGAAGTAAAACGTGATTATCAGAATGACTTGTATGCACACAAGAAAATCGATGTCTATCAAAGAGCATTGGAGCAGGCGGAAGAAAATTACAGAATCACGCTTAATAAATATAACAACGGTTTAGAAACCATCACCAATCTTTTGGATGCTGATACTGCGAGAATCACAGCAAACGTTAATGTGGTTACTTCCAAAGCAGACGCTGCGCTGGCTCACAAAAAATTATTACAAACTACTGGCATTATTAATCAATAAGGTCTGAGGCAGGATGTCGGAAATCTGATGACTGCTATTCGGAAACAGAAAAAATAAACTTAATATAAAATCATCCGACATCCATCATCGGACATCGGACAAATCAATAAAAAACTTTAAACAAATAAAATGGCACAAAACAATATAAAATTCGAACAAGGAGAAATCCCTGCAAAAAAGAAAAAAAGCCCTGTATTCTACGTTGTAGTTGTGGTTGCGGTTTTAGGAGCTGCTTTCTTTGGTATTAGAGAATACCAATATAGTCAGACTCACGAAGAAACTGATGATGCTCAAATCGCGGCAGATGTAAGCCCAGTGATTTCTAAAATCTCTGGTTATATCTCAGAAGTTAAAGTTAAAGACAATCAATTTGTTAAAAAAGGAGATACATTAATTATCCTTGATAACAGAGATCAATCTATGGCTTTATCTCAGGCAGAAGCAGCTTTGGGAACAGCTCAGAGTAACGTTTCTTCAGCTCAGGCAGGTTCAGAAGCTGCAAAATCAGGAATTGGTAATTCCAGAGCGGCAGTTCAGACTGCTAATGCACAAATCGAAGCAGCGAAAGTAAACGTTTGGAGAACAGAGCAGGATATGAAAAGATATTCTGAATTGGTAAAAGACCATTCTATCACTCAACAACAATATGAGCAAGCAGTTGCGGCTTATCAAACAGCTCAAAAACAATTGCAGGTTTTAGTTGACCAAAAGAATCAAGCGAGTGTTCAGACAGGTGTTGTGACTTCTCAATCTAACGCAACTTATCAAAATATCGGCGTTGCCAATTCTCAATTGAAACAAAGGCAAGTAGATGTAGAAAATGCAAAATTGAATCTATCTTACACTGTGATTACGGCTAAAGAAAATGGTTATGTTTCTAAAATCCCTGTGCAGGTAGGTCAGTTTATCCAAGCTGGTTCACAATTGTTCAGTATTGTGTTGAGTAACCAAAAATGGGTTGTTGCGAATTATAAAGAAACTCAGGTTGAGAAAATGGTTGAAGGTCAGAAAGTTGAAATCGAGATTGATGCTTATCCAGGTCAGAAATTCCAAGGGACAATCAGTTCATTCTCTCCGGCTACAGGATCTGCGTTTGCGTTGCTTCCTCCGGATAACGCTAGTGGTAACTTCGTAAAAGTAGTTCAGAGATTGCCTATCAAGATTACGTTTGACAACCTTAATGAAGATATTATGGAGAAACTTCGCGTAGGAATGAACGTTCAAACAGTAGTTTCATTAAAATAAAAATAAGGAAGCTGGACGTCGGAAGTATGAAGTTTTAAAACCTCCATCCTCCAACTTCCATCTCCGAAATCAGAAATTATGCAAGACGATTCATTAGTAGAATATGGATTTCGCAGGGTAATTGTAACCATTACCGCTATCGTTTGTGCGCTTCTGGAAATTGTGGATTCCACGATTGTGAATGTAGCACTGAACGAAATGAAAGGTAATCTGGGGGCAACGTTGTCCGAAGTAGGCTGGGTAATTACCGCTTACGCCATCGGAAACGTGATCATTGTTCCGATGACGAGCTGGCTGTCTCAGCAGTTTGGACGCCGAAATTACTTTGCTGCATCCATTATTATATTCACAGTTTTCTCTTTTCTCTGCGGTAATGCGACCAACATTTGGGAACTCGTATTTTTCAGATTGATGCAAGGGATAGGTGGTGGAGCACTTTTGGTAACTTCACAAACCATCATTACAGAATCTTACCCTGTAGAAAAGAGAAGTATGGCTCAGGCTATCTACGGATTGGGCGTTATTATCGGACCAACTTTGGGTCCGCCGTTGGGAGGTTATATCGTTGATAATTACAGCTGGCCATATATTTTTTACATCAATATTCCGTTGGGGATTATCGCTACATTATTGACATTACAATTCATCAAGAGTCCAAGATTCACAGAGAAACGTTCGGCTTCGGATGTCGATTGGTTGGGGATTGGATTGTTGGCTGCCTTCGTAGGCTCGTTACAATATATTTTGGAAAGAGGTCACGAGGATGATTGGTTTGAGAGTAAAGCCATTGTTGTATTGACAATTACAGCCGTTGTAGGATTTATATTATTCATCTGGCGAGAACTCACCTTCAGATATCCGATTGTAGAGCTCCGTGTTTTGAAAAATGGAAACCTAAGGATTGGAACCGTGATGTCCTTTGTGTTAGGATTTGGGTTGTATGGATCTACGTTTATTGTTCCACTTTATACGCAAAGTATCCTAGGGTGGACGGCGTTACAATCCGGAGCATTGATGATTCCTGCTGCGTTGACCACTGCTTTTATGATGCCAATCATTGGTAAGCTTTTAACAAAAGGTGTAAAACAGCAGTTATTGGTAGCGTTAGGATTATTAATATTCTTCATTTATAGTTTCTGGGGTTACAAAATCATTACGCCGGACACCGGGAAAGATGCTTTCTTCTGGATGCTGATTGTTAGAGGTATGGGACTGGGGTTATTATTCATTCCGATTACATCACTGTCATTGAGCACACTGAAAGGACCTGAAATTGGACAAGGAGCAGCTTTTACTGGGATGATCCGTCAGTTGGGCGGTTCATTTGGGATCGCAGCTATTACAACGTTCATTGCTAACAGAAGTCAACTTTACAGAAGTAATCTTGTCGCGCATTTGGATGTTAACGATTTGGATGTTCAGCAGCGTATCGCAGGACTCAAAGCCAGCTTTATGGCAAAAGGAATGTCTGCGGACAAAGCACTTCAATCAGCTTATCAAATCCTTGATTATGGCGTGACAAAACAGGCAACAGTATTATCTTATATGGATGTTTTTCTCTATTTGGGGATTGCCTTCCTGATATGTATTCCGTTTGTATTGTTCGTGAGAGAAAGAAAAGGCAAAGGCGAGAAAATCGACCTGAGTGCGGTTCATTAATATTTATTTTTTAGTTGTTTGTAAAAAACTCGGAACCTTCAGTGGTTTTGAGTTTTTTATTTTTAGGAGCCGGGAACCTGCTTTCCGCTATATCTTTTTGCGCTAGAACGTTTAGTCTGTCAGGCTGAGGCTCTCGAAGCCGCGCAACAATTAAAAACCCATATAAACTCAAATTGTTATCCCATAACTATTTTTAATTTCCGACATCACAAAAGAGCTGTGTGTACTTCCAATACTTTCCAAAGAACCCAATTTGTTAAAAACAAAATCCTGATAATGCTTCATATCCTGAACCTGAACTTTCAAGAGAAAATCAAAATCACCGGAGATATTATAACATTCCACAACTTCATCGATGGAAAGAATATCGTTGACAAACTGGTTTCCGATGTTTTTATCGTGCTGTTTTAGTTTGACATTACAAAAGACAATAAACCCTTTATTCAATTTCTCCGAATCAAGAACGGCAATGTAATTCTTAATAAAGCCATCTTGTTCCAGCTTTTTTACACGCTCAAAAACAGGCGATGCAGAGAGATTCACTTGCTGTGCTAATTCTTTTACAGTGAATTTAGAGTTTTTTTGAAGGATTTTTAAGAGTTTGATATCAGTTTCGTCGAGCATAATTCAGAATATATTTTGGTTTCGATTTTATGAATGGTAAAATTATAGAATATTTATCTTTCTAAATATTGTTTATGAGTTTTATTTGCTTAATAATTTTATTTAATAAGAAATAAAAAACTTAGAATATAATTTTACACAAAATATTAATCTAAATAATTTGTTATGTGTGAAACAAAAGGAAGAACACCAAAATTAGACACAGTTGGAAGTTTTTTAAGACCAGAAGTTCTAAAAAAAGCAAGAGAACAATTTTCTAACGGAGAAATATCAAAAGAACAACTCACCGAAATCGAAAACCAGGAAATCATCAAATTAGTTGAGAAGCAAAAAGAGTTAGGATTAGAAGTGATTACCGATGGCGAGTTCCGCCAAAGCTACTGGCATCTCGATTTTTTCTGGGGATTCGAAGGTGTTGAACACAATTTTATGCCGCGCGGTTATCAATTTCACGGCGAAGAAACCAAAAATGATTCTGCAAGATTGACTGGAAAAATCAGATTTACAAACAATCATCCGTACTTAGGATATTTTGCATTTCTAAAAAGTTTAGCCGGCGAAAATCATATTGCAAGACAAAGTATTCCTGCACCAGCACAGCTTTATGCAGAATTGTTAAGAGAATCGAATGCGGATAAAGTAGCAGAATTTTATCCAGATAGAGCAGAATTTCTAAGTGATTTATCAAAAGCTTACCGCGACGCCATTTTAGCTTTTTACGAATTGGGTTGCCGAGATTTGAAAATTGATGACTGCACTTGGGGAATGTTATGCGATGCCAATTTTTGGAAAACAATGGCAGGTGAAAACTACAATCCGGATTTGCTAAAAGAAACCTACTTGAAACTCAATAACGATGCTTTGCAGGATTTGCCAGCAGATTTAAGGATTTCGACTCACGTTTGCAGAGGAAATTATCATTCTACTTGGGCAACTTCCGGCGGATATGAGCCTGTTGCAGATACACTTTTTGCCAAAGAAAATGTAGGCAATTTTTATTTGGAATTTGATGATGACCGTTCTGGGGACTTTGCGCCATTAAGATTTGTTCCGGAAAATAAAAACGTTGTTTTAGGCTTAATTACGAGTAAAAATCCAACTTTGGAACAGAAAGAAAATATCATTGCAAGAATCAAAGAAGCCAGCCAATTTGTAAGTCTTGACAGATTAAGTCTCAGCCCGCAATGTGGTTTTGCATCCACCGAAGAAGGCAATATCTTGACCGAAGAAGACCAATGGAACAAGATAAAATTAGTAAAAGAAATTGCCGACGAAGTCTGGAAATAAAAAAATTCAATAATAATCTAAGCATCCAATTTTGGGTGCTTTTTTCATTACGAACTAAAATATTGAAAAGTATAGCTAAAGAATAAAAAAGCCTTTATTTTTGCTTAGTTATTAATGTAAAAATACAATGAATAATCTGAACGAAAAACAAAAAATGCTTTCTGGCGAGATATATGATGCAGGCGATGCGACTTTGGTAAAGGAAAGACAAAAATGCAAAGACCTCTGTTTCGAATACAATCATATTCCACCTTCAAAACTTAAAGAGAGAAAAGCTCTAATCAAAAGGCTTTTCGGTAAAACAGAGAAAATGTTCCTTATCGAGCAGCCCTTCTACTGCGATTACGGTTATAATATCGAAATTGGAGAAAATTTTTATGCCAACGTCAACGTTGTGATTCTGGACTGCGCGAAAGTAACTTTCGGAGATAATGTTTTCATCGCACCAAATTGTGGATTCTATACCGTTAATCATCCTCTTGATACAGAAACCAGAAACAAAGGTTTGGAATATGCGCTTCCAATTACAGTTGGTAATAACGTTTGGATTGGTGCTGGTTGTAGCATTCTTCCTGGTGTTACAATTGGCGATAATGCAGTCATCGGCGCTGGAAGTGTGGTAGTAAAAGATATTCCTGCTAATGTTTTAGCCGTGGGAAATCCTTGTAAAGTCATCAAAGAAATTTAGAACATCAACCACAAAAGTTCCAAAAGTTTTACAATTAAAATAAATTCTAAGATTTTAAAACTTAGGTGTGCTTTTTATAATTTCAAAATAACTTAACAAACTTAGAGCCTGGCTAAAAAATATAAAACCACAAAGTCACAAAAGAAAAATCAAAAAAAGAAAATCTTTCAAAGAGCAAAAAAGCTAACTTATGAAGGCATTATCCTTATTCGAACTTTTGATAGACTTAAGGAAAATTAAAACTTTTGTGACTTTTGTGGTTTTTGAAACAAATTTAAACAAGTTCTTAATTGTTCCTTTGGTGTCTTTTGAGTATAGATTTTAAGCGCTCAAACTTTTAAATTCTAAAACTCTCCAACTCAACTCAACTCATCCAATCAAATCCAGAAACTGTTGTTCATCCAGAATCGTAATCGTTCCGATATCTTGCGCTTTTTTCAGCTTGCTTCCGGCTTTTTCGCCAACAACTAAATAGTTGAGGTTTTTCGAAACGGCCGAGATGTTTTTTCCGTTGTGCTTTTCCACCATTTCTTCCGCCTGTTCTCTTGTGAAAAGCGATAATTTTCCAGTGAAAAGGAACGTTTTTCCTTCCAAAACATTAGACAAAACTTCATTCGTATTTTCGCCTTTTTCCAACTGAACGCCGTAAAATTTCAAACGTTCAATCATCAGGATATTTTCGGGATTCTGAAAAAAGTCTGTGATACTGACTGCGATTTTCATTCCGATATCTTCAACCTGACAAAGTTCTTCTGCGGTTGCATTTTTCAATTCGTCAATAGATGAAAAATTCTTTACCAATTTCTTCGCAACTGTTTCCCCAACGTGTTTGATGCCAATTCCGAACAATACTTTTTCAAACGGAACTTCTTTGGATTTTTCAATGCCGTCCAAAATATTCTGAGCCGATTTTTCAGCCATTCTTTCGAGTGGAAGAAGCTGTTCTTTTGTCAAAGTATAAAAATCAGCAGGATTTTCAATGAGTTTTTCTCTGTAAAGTTGCTCGATAGTTTCTCCGCCAAGATTCTCAATATTCAACGCTTTTCTGGAAACATAATGAATCATCCTTCCCACAACTTGTGGCGGACAATGCAGTTCGTTCGGGCAAAAATGAATCGCTTGGTCTTCAATTTTTACCAATTCGGTTCCACATTCAGGACAATTTTTGATGTATTCGATTGGCTTTTGGAGAAGCGTTCGTTTTTCAGTATTCACACCAACAATCTTCGGAATAATCTCGCCTCCTTTTTCTACATAAACAAAATCGTGTTCGTACAAATCCAGTTTTTTGATGATATCTTCGTTGTGAAGTGATGCGCGTTTTACAGTTGTTCCTGCTAACAAAACTGGTTTCAGATTGGCAACCGGCGTTATCGCTCCGGTTCTTCCGACTTGGTAAGAAACACTTAAAAGTTCCGTTTCTACTTTCTCTGCCTTGAATTTGTAAGCCATAGCCCAACGTGGCGATTTGGCTGTATAACCCAATTGTCTTTGCTGTTTTAATGAGTTGACTTTCAAAACAATACCGTCAATTTCAAAAGGTAATTTGTGCCGTTCTGTATCCCAAAACGTGATGAATTCTTTTACTTCATCCAACGTTTTACATAACTTTGCTTGGTCTTCCGAAACTCGGAAACCCCAATTTTTGGCTTTCGCCAAGATTTCCCAATGCGTATCTGCAGGAAATTCATCCGAAATATATTGATACAAAACTGCCGAAAGTCCCCGTTTTCTTACCTCTCCAGAATCTTGCATTTTCAAACTTCCGCTGGCAGTATTTCTAGGATTCATAAACAAATCCAAACCTTCTTCCTCACGTATTTTATTGATTTTATCAAAGTTTTTTCTTGTTAGATAAATTTCGCCTCGGATAAAAAATCGATTCGGAAAATCGCCTTTCAAAGTCAAAGGGATATCGGAAATTGTTCTCACATTATTCGTGATTTCATCGCCCTGAAAACCATCGCCACGTGTAACAGCCTGAGATAATTTTCCATTTTCATACAGAATGGAAATCGAAGCACCGTCATATTTTAATTCAGCAACAAATTCAACCGGTTCATCAATGGTTTTGATGATTCGTTTTTCCCAATCTTCCAGGTCGTCAAAATCATAAGAATTGTCCAAAGAATACATCCTGTATTGATGTTGAACGGTTGGGAAATTCTTTGTGATTCCACCACCAACACGCAAAGTCGGAGAATTGGCATCAAAAAATTCAGGATGCGCTTTTTCCAAATCCTGAAGTTCTTTCAATTTCTCATCAAACTCAAAATCAGAAATCGTATTATTATCAAGAACATAATAATTGTAATTATGCTGATGAAGTTCTTCTCTCAGGGATTCTATCTTTTGCTGAATGTTTTCGGACATTGTGGGAAATATTTAACGCAAAAATAACTAAAACAAGCAGAAAGACTGAAAATAAAATGAGTAATTTGGCTCAATAATGAAATCCCATAGTCACATAGGTTTTATTTTTTTTAGCTTTGATAAGTTTCACGCCTTTGTAAAACTTAAAAGAGTTTAAATAATCAAAAAAATCTTTGCGGACTGTGGATTCAAATTTATTCAATATAAAAAAATGAAGAAAATATTTTGTAGTTTAACCTTTGTTACGGCTATGTTTATCAACGCTCAAACTCAGATTATTGCCCATCGTGGTTTTTGGAATACACAGCCGAAAACGTCTGAAAACTCTATCAAAGCTTTAGAAAATGCTCAGAGATTAAAAATCTATGGTTCCGAATTCGATGTGAGAATGACGAAAGATGGTATTTTGGTTATCAATCACGATGAACATCATGGGAAAATGGAAATCTCGGAAACGGATTTTTCTGATTTAAGAAAACTGAAATTATCCAATGGGGAAAAACTTCCAACCCTGAAAGATTATCTGAAACAAGGCAAAAAAGAGGCTTCCGTCAAATTAATTATCGAAATCAAACCTACCAAATCCAAAGAACGTGAAAACGAAATCGTTACCAAAGTTCTAAAAACCGTAAAAGAACTCGGACTTGATAGTCAAAGCGATTACATCTCGTTTAGTCTTAATATTTGTAAAGAAATAAAGAAACAAAATCCGTCTGCAAAAGTTCAGTATCTGGAAGGCAATCTTTCGCCTCAACAAATCAAAGCTGAAGGTTTGGACGGACTTGATTATCATTACAGCGTTTTCGAAAAAAATCCGACTTGGATTGCAGAAGCCAATTCGCTTGGATTGATTACCAATTCTTGGACTGTGAATGATATCAAAGTTTACGAAGCGCTCAAAAATCAAGGAATTAATTTCATTACAACCAATTTTCCTGACCAATTAAAAATAATTAAAAAATAGGTGGTTGTGATCTTGTAGAGTTAGCTAAGTTGGTTTAGATTAAGAGATTTTCGCTGTTATCAGTTTATTTTTGCGATGATGCTTTTTTTCTTTCTTTTTTCCTTTATTTAGCCAAATTAAAATCCCAGTAATTGGTAAAGAAGCCGCAATCAAAGAGATTATAAAAGCTATGATTTTTCCGAATAACCCTAATATCAATCCTGTATGGATATCGTACATTGCTGTGCTTAGTTTTTTTCCTGCACTCAGATCAGAGTACATTAATTGATCTGGCTTTCCTTCCGATGTATTTTCAAATTGATAAAAATCCATTGCATAATATTGCAGGCTTTCGTGATATGCTCTGATTGATAGAGGATTTTTTTCTGACTCTGCTAAGTAAATCCAATACATTGCTGCTTTTGGGCTTTTAGATTTTGCATAGTGATATGCTTTATCCAGATTTCCAAAAGCATCAATTTTTTTATCTATTGGCGGATCAATCATATTTTTTTTAGATTCCTTATCATTTGTTTGACCAAAGTTTACAATATTCTGATAAGTGTTCCTTAATGCTGGGTAACTAAATGAAAGTCCTGTTAAACAAATAATTAATACGATTGCAAATGTGTAAAAACCTAAAACATTGTGAAGGTCATAGTTAACACGTTTCCATTTTGCCCCCCATTTTATATTGAAAGCTCCTTTTCTTTGATTTTTTTTGTTTGGCCACCAAAGGACTAATCCGGTGATGAGTAGAATAATAAAAATAATTGTACTTATCGCAACAATCTCTTTTCCAATTTTTCCAAGTAACAAAGTGGTGTGAATATATTGGATTACAATAAATGCATCATTTTTAAAATTTTCCAAATGCAGTTTTTTACCTGTATAAGGATTAATGTAAAGCATAAAATAATTTTTCTTATCATCAGCTAACATAATCACAGAAGAACGATCTTTTGAGAAATACATAATCCGTTTTACCTGCAGGTCTTTATGTTTAGACTGCACTGATGTGTAAATTTCGGAGGGTTGTAAAAAAGATTTTTCTTGAACTTCTACTTTTCGATAATCATACAACGCATCTTTTATCTCGTCTTGAAAAGTGAACATAGCTCCTGTAATAGATACGATGAAAACTACCAAGCCGGAAACAATACCCAACCATTTATGGATTTGTAATATGACATATTTCATACTTTATTATTCTTATTTAGAAAAATTAAAAATTATTTTTGTGCGAAAATAATCATTATTTGTAATATGAAAAAACAGTATCTGACAATAGCTTTACTCATTGCTGCTTATGTATCTGGACAACATACAATTGACTCTGCGAAAGTTTCGAGTATCGAAGATGTAGTGTTTGTAGCATCAAGAAAACCTACCAAAATTTCTGATATTCCTGGAACGGTTTGGGTCGTTTCAAAAGATAAGATTCAACAACAAGCAAAAAGTGGAGTTCCTATCAAAGAGATGCTTTCTATTCTGATTCCGAGTATGGATATTGGGTCGCAAGGGCGTAGTAATTATGGCCAAAATATGCGTGGCAGATCTGCATTGGTAATGATTGATGGAGTTTCATTGAACAGTATTCGTGCAATAAGTCGCCAGCTAGATGCTATTGATCCATTTAATATTGAGAGAATTGAAGTTCTTTCTGGTGCAAGTTCTATCTATGGGGGTAACGCAACTGGTGGTATTATTAATATAATTACAAAAACTCCATCAAAAGAAGGGTTAAGTGGTGAAACAGAATTAGGGTTGCGCTCAGGATTTATGGGTAAAGATGACCATGATTATAGAGCTGCACAAGCTTTGGCTTATAAAAATAAAAAATTCTTTGGAAGACTGGGCGTTGCTTATCAGCAAAATGGAGGCGTTTATGGTGCCAATGAGGAACAGGTATTTACAGATGTTACACAGACTGATTTACAATATAACCGTTCTATCGATGTTTTGGCAACAGCTGGATATCAATTTAATGAAAAAAATAAATTAACTGTTTCTGTTCAATACTATAATTCTCAGTTTAATGGCGATAGAAGTTTGTTTCTAGGAGAAAATCTATCAGCATTTACGACTAGAAACGGAAGTTTATTAGAAATGAGAGATGGTTTTTTCTCCGACAAAAAAGTAGGAACAGAGCGTTATATGGCTACCTTGGCATTTAATTCTAATGGGATTTTTGGGGGACAAGATTTATACATTCAGGCAGCTACAAGAGGTGAAAAGTTAGGTTTTTATCCATTTCCAGGAACTGTGAGATTGGCTACAGCAACAATTCCCTATATGTCATCTTCACAACAGAATACATACTATAGCGGTATCAAAGCTTTGTTGAGTAAAAACTGGAGAAACTTTAATATTACTTATGGTGTAGATGTAGATCTTGAGAAATTTGAAGCTTCACAATCTGTCTATGATGTTAATACAACGTTTCAAAGTGGAGGATTGGTAAACAATACTTTGTATGAATTAGGACGTTATCCAACCAACCATTCTCAAAGCTATGCGGGATATGCTCAAGCTAAATACAACATTATTCCACAATTACAATTAAATGCTGGTGTTCGTTACCAAAACCTCAATGTAAAAGTAGATGATTTCGTAGGTTCGGTACAACAGACACAAGTTGCTATGGAATACGGAGCTTCTGCATCTGCAATACCAGGTGGTAAAAGTTCGTATAGTGTAACATTAGCAAATGCTGGATTACTTTACAAAATCAATGATAAAAACCAACTGTGGGGGACCTTTTCTCAAGGTGTTTCTCTTCCGGATCCAGCAAAGTATTATGGTATAGGAACTTATAAATTGAATGTAACCACTAATAATTGGGATGTAATTTCTTCTATCAATGTAAAAGAACAAAAATTGCAAGGTATCAAAACCAACCAATTTGAAGTAGGGTATCGTATTGCAAGTAACGGATTGAACGCACAAATTGCAGCCTTTCAGAGTATTTCTGATAAAACGATTGCAGTTGATAGAACAACTTTCCAACTATTGGTCAATGACCTGAAATTGAGAAACAGAGGTATTGAAGCTGAAGTTTCTTACGCTCTTCAAAATGGTGTTTATTTTGGAGCAAGTGGAATTCTTATTCGTTCAGAAGTTGAAAATAATGATGATTGGCAAAGACAGGAGATTTACAATGCCTCTCCTTCAAAGTTAGTGACATATATTGGATATAACGTTCAGAATTGGTCATTCAGATTCCAGTCTTTGCAAAACTTCAAACTGAAAGATTACTTGAACAATGTTGTTGATGGCTATAACACTTCTGACTTAATGATTGGATATAAAATTAACAAATACGGAAAAATTAACTTAGGGATCCAGAATATTTTCAATACTGAATATCAAACTATTTGGAGTAAAAGATCTGAAGTTCTGTATGCAACATATGGTATTCCTCAATTATTTTATTACCAAGGAAGAGGTCGTACATTTAATGTAAATTACACAATTGATTTTTAGTGAATAAAAAATATATCTATTTATATTTTCAATCCTCAGAGTTCTTCTCTGGGGATTTTTCTAAGTATTCTAATCATAAACTTGTATAAAATCATTGATTTTATTCGGATTATAAATAGACTAATGGTAAATTTGCAGCTTCAAATTTTATAAATCAGATTATGAATCTTAAAGGAAAAAATGCCATTATCACGGGCGGTGGAAGAGGACTTGGAAAAGCTGTAGCTCAGATTCTTGCCAACGAAGGTGTCAATATTGGTATCACAGGAAGAAACGAAAATTATCTCAAAATAGCAGTTAACGAACTGAGACAAACCGGGGTGAAAGTAGCTTACGCCGTTTTCAGCGTCGATAACGAATTAGAAGTAAAAGCAGGAATCGAATCTCTGGCAAACGAATTAGGCGGAATCGATATTTTGGTCAACAATGCAGGAATCGGTGACTTTGGAAGCATCGAGGAAATGCCTTCTGAAACTTGGGAACAAGTTATCAAAACCAATCTTTTCGGTGTTTATTACACAACCAAAGCGGTTTATCCCTATTTGAAAGAAAAAGGACAAGGTGACATTGTGAATGTCGCTTCCACAGCAGGATTGAAAGGCGGACCAAATATGTCGGCTTACGCAGCTTCCAAAGCGGCGGTTGTTTCTCTTTCGCAGTCGATGATGGCAGAATGGAGAAAGCAGAATATCCGCGTGATTACCTTGACTCCAAGCACGATTGCTTCCGATATGAGTATTAATGGCGGTTTGACAGACGGTAATCCGGATAAAGTTCTTCAGCCAGAAGATTTTGCAGAATGGGTGAGAGACATCCTGAAGATGAACAGACGCGCATTGATTGCGAACGGTTCTATTTTCTCGACTAATCCTTAGTTAGAATAAAGCAATTCTACATATCAACCCTTTCAGAGTTTCAAACTTTGAAAGGGTTTTGTTTTATATTAAGTTCTATTTAAGTATCTGTTATAAGGCTTCGACTCCGCTCAGCTTAACAACTTTCTCGATAGATATTAAGATGTCACCCTGAGCGGAGTCGAAGGATTTTTAGCTTAGGAATGGTTTCGTTATTTAATCTTTGCGTTTAAATACACTTATCCCTATCTTTATCGGAATCAAATAAAAGATATGAAGAGAAACTCAATTTTAGCAATGTCTGCTGTTTTCTTTGCAGCACAAATCACCTTAGTCAACGCTCAAAACAAATCCGAAGAAAAACTAAATCCAATCGTTCAAAGTTTTGTTAATGAAGCCAATGATAATTCCCAGTTGGAAAATATGGCTTTCGAACTTTTGGACGGCATCGGACCGCGTCTTGTTGGAACACCTGAGATGTTGGCTGCAAACAATTATACGGCTGATAAACTGAAATCTTGGGGAATCGATGCTAATCTTCAGCAATTCGGAACGTGGAAAGGTTGGCAGCGTGGAACTACACACGTAGATTTGGTTTATCCAAGAACCAAAACCTTGTCTGCAACACAATTAGCGTGGAGTCCAGCAACTAAAAAAGCAGTAGAAGCAGAAGTCGTAATTCTTCCAAAAGTATCTTCTAAAGCGGAGTTTGATAAATGGTTGCCTTCTGCAAAAGGAAAAATAGTTTTGATGGCACAATATCAGAAAGTCGGTCGTTCTGATGAACAGATTAAAGAATTTGCAACACCAGAATTATATGAAAAACTGAAAGCTGAAAAAGAACAGGCTAAAAAAGATTTCGCAAATTATATCAAAACAATCGGTTATGATAATACAACCTTGCCAGAAGCTCTGGAAAAAGCAGGAGCTGCTGGAATTGCCATTTCCAACTGGACAGGAATTCACAGCACCAATCGTGTTTTTGGAGCTAAGACTAAATCTATTCCAATGTTTGACATCGATTTAGAAGATTACGGAATGTTGTACAGAATGGCTTAAAAAGGTACAAAACCGAGAATCAAAGTGGATGCACAATCCAAAGTTTTACCAGAAGCTAAATCCTTTAACACCATCGGAATGATAAAAGGTTCGGAAAAACCGAATGAATATGTGATTCTTTCTGCTCATCTCGATTCTTGGGATGGAGCGCAAGGTGCGACTGACAACGGGACAGGAACTTTGACAATGCTGGAAACAATGAGAATCCTCAAAAAATATTATCCCAATCCAAAACGTACCATTGTTGTTGGACTTTGGGGAAGTGAGGAACAAGGTCTGAATGGTTCAAGAGGTTTTGTTGCGGATAATCCGGAAATCATCAAAGGTGTGCAGGCGGTTTTCAATCAAGATAATGGAACGGGTAGAGTAGTAGATATCAGTGGACAGGGTTTCAAAGATTCTTATGCTTATATCGGAAGATGGCTGGATGCAGCACCTAAAAAAGTGAAAGACCAAATCAAAAGTACTTTTCCGGGAATGCCGGGAGGTGGCGGTTCCGACCACGCATCGTTTGTGGCAGCAGGAGTTCCAGGATTTTCTTTGAGTTCGCTTAACTGGGGTTACTTCGGTTATACTTGGCATACAACCAAAGATACCTATGACAAAATCGTTTTTGATGAGTTGAAGAACAATGTGATTCTAACTGCTACTTTAGCTTATATGGCTTCGGAAGACCCAGAGTTTGTAAGCAGAGAAAAGCGAGTGATGCCGAATGATGACAAAGGAACTGCTGTGAAATGGCCGGAAGCTAGAGAACCAAAAAGAAGCAGTAAAGATTATTAATCTAAAAGAAAATTGATATTGGAGTTTACAAGTTAGATTTCAATCAAAAATAAATAAGAAAGCGACAATATTTTGTGTCGCTTTTTTTGATTTTGAAATTTAGATAGGTAGTAATGGTCGGAAATGTACATATACTTTTTTCTCTCGGATATAATAACAGACAAGCAAAAACAAAATTGCTATAGAAAACCAAATCATCAGAGAATAATAATCCATAATAGATCTTAGCAGAATCTGATTGTCCAGTTGTGCTTTGAATACTTTTTGTGTTACTAGAGGAACAGTTTTCTCTTCTAAACCATTATTTCCGAGATAGGCTATAATTTGATTGATTTTATCCAGATAATATTGATTGTTATAATTGATATAATCCAAGAATCTGTTGTAATGAAGGTTGTAATGATAAACGCTGAAATATTTAGTCAAAAAAGTACTGGTTGTGTATCCTAAAAATCTTATAACCAGCCCAAATGCAGCGGCAGAAGGCGCAAGATAATAAGGAACAATACTGATGATAAACAAAATCGTAGGAACCATTATAAGCCCAACACCCAATCCGTGTGCAAATAGCAGAATACTGTAGTAGCTTTCATTTCCTGCATTATCCAGCATCTGTGTCATACAAATGTGATAAATCATCAATGAAACAAAACCGCACATCCAGAGCCAGATGACATTCGATTGTTTGATTTGATGCCAAGCCGCTAAAGCCACACCAACGATTATTCCGATAAGATTGAAGACAAACATATAAGAAATATGCCTTGGGTCCATATGAAGCACACTTTTGTAAAAACTCCCGACATAGGTAAAAGAGAATCGCTCGATGTACATAAAGAACAAGAGCATTGCGCCCCACAGATATTGTTTTTGTTTGAAGATAGAAAGATCAATATAAGGTCTTTTTAAAGTTAACTGACGGACTGCAAATAATAATGTCGCCAAACCAACCATTAGCGAAACCTGAATAATTTTAACACTTTCAAACCAATAATATTGTTGTCCATAGACACTCAAATAGCCCAATCCAATTAATATTACAGCCAGCAAAATAAAACTGCTCATATCCAACTGAATCAACGTATGCCGATGAAATACTTTGGCAGAAGAGATGCAAACCAAAACAATGATCACGCTTACGGCAAAAATCACCATCGATAGTTTATAGACAATGTCAAAATTATACTGGTCGATGAGGTCTGCGGTAATCAGGTTGTTAAAAGATGTCGTACAAAGCAACATCCCGAAAAACAAACTATAAGTAACTTCTTTGGCTCTGTAAGATTTCATAAATCTAATAGCCATCGACATATAGAGATTCACGGCACTCGCAAAAAGCATCCCTTGAACAAATCTGACCATGAAAACCACTAGCAGAATCTGAGAGGAGAACAGCAGATAACAACACAATAGTTGGAACAACTGAAACTGGATAAAGTATTGCTTGGAAGTAAAGTAATTGTAGAATCTCCTTTCCAAACAATAGAATGATGCAAACCCTGCATAGTAAAGAGAAATCGTAAACTGAATGTCATTGGGTTCTATGCCGTAATAACCCGCAGCAACATCCTCATTTGCCATTGGTAGGAAGAACATAATAATATTGGGCAACAGCAATGTAAAAAGAATCGTTTTTGCCAGCCAGTTCGGAACCCATTCTTTGAATAAAGTCATCTTATATGTTGGATTAATGATGAGGAATTGTGACAGTTACATTCATCCCAGAAAGTATTTTGGAACGCCATTCTTTGCTAAGATTTAGGATTTCTATCTTAACAGGAATACGCTGTACTATCTTCACAAAGTTCCCAGTGGCGTTATCTGGAGGAAGCAAAGAAAAACTAGAACCAGTTGCTGGAGAAAATGCCAATATCTTTCCTTCGAATTTTTCATCAGGATAAGCATCTACCGTGATAGAAACCTTGTCACCAATTCCGAAATGTGAAATCTGAGTTTCTTTAAAATTAGCCATAATCCATTTAGGATTTTCATCGTTCACAATGTAGCAGAGGTGTTCTTCATCATCAATCATTTGTCCTTTTTCGATTTTACGTTTCCCGAGTCGTCCGTTGTACGGAGCAGTAATTACGGTATAACTTACGTCCAGATTTTTGCGTTGTTTTACCTCATTCAACCGTGATTTTTCGGCACCTATGATGGCTTTTTCTTGATTAAGGTCTTCTGCTTTTTCTTGTGCAACTCTGTAATGTTGTTCTGCTTGTGATAATTCACTTTTATAGATGTTAAGATTAGCTTCTATCTGTTCCAGTTTTTGTGCGGTGGCAGATTTTTCTTTGTATAGTTGTTTGTATCTTTCATATTCCAGATTTTCTTTCCATACTTTTATTTTGGCCGCTTCTATAGCTTGATAAGCTTCTTTTGCTTCGGCTTCCAGCGTTTGTCTTTGTTGATTCAGAACTTGGGTATTGGCATTTTGTTTCTGGAGTTCTGCGCCTACTTGGTTAGCATCCAGTTTATATTCTCGGCTATCGATGATGAATAATGTGTCGCCTGCTTTCACTTGGTCATAATCATTGAACCGCACTTCTCTTACATAGCCACTCACTCTTGCAATCACAGGATTAATGTATTCTACTACCTGAGCGTCATTGGTGGTTTCATTATGAAGGAAGTGATAGATAGAGATGGCGGCTTTTATCATAACAAAAAGCACAAAAATCCACGCCACAGCAGAGGTGAATTTCACTAAGGTTTTACGATGAGATACTTTCATTTTATAGGGTTCCGGTTTCGTATTTTAGAGAGTAGTAGCTTTTCAGGACATTCATTTTGGATTGTTCCAGTTCAAATTGGGCTTGCACTTGCAATAGATTAGCATCCAAAAGGTCTGTGATAAGAGCGGTCTGGTTGAAATAAGCATTTTTCAGAATCCTCGCATTTTCATTGGCATATTGCAGATTTTGTTCAAAGACTTTTTCGTGTTTCAGAGATTCGTCGTATTCGTAATAAGCTTTGTAGATTCGGGTTCGTATGTTATCATTGGTGAATTGATGATGAAGTTGGGCAGAACTCAATTCTATTTTAGCTTCCTGAACTTGATGTTTGTTTCGGTAGATACTGCTGATGTCGTAAGACGCTTGCAAACCTACAAGTCCCAGACTGTACCAACTTGGATTGTAGTTGTACAAGAACACTTGCGGATTGGCAAATTGGAAAGAACCTATCAGACCTATTTTAGGATAATAATTACCTTTATCAAGTTTTAATTGAGTTTCCGCCACTTGGGTGTGTTGTTCAGATAATTCTGCGTCGTAGCCTTTTTCCAGAGCTATTTCGATGTAGTCATCTACTGATAAAGCCGTTGTTTCTTCTTCAATAGACGCTATTTCTGGTTCAATGATGGTTTTGTCGTCTTCACCAGTTAAGACATTAATCTGTTGTTGCAAAACGATGATGCTGTTATCAATCTCGGTGAGTGTCATTTTTCTTTTACTAAGTTCCAGCTCGGTGCGCAGAACATCGCTTTCCAGAATGATTCCGGCTTTGTAGATATTTTTGATTTCAAGCAATTGATGTTCTTTTTCCGCAATATCGCTTTGCATTGTGGTTTTCCATTGGTATTGCAGATAGAGGTCTATGAAGAGATTGGTAGCTTTCAGTTTTGTCATACTGATTAATTTCTCTTTATCGGTTACCGAAATATCAGAAAGAATCTTAGCCAGTTTGATTTCGTTTTTTAGTTTGAAACCATCAAAGAGATTCATATACAGATTAGTCTCTGTGTTGTAAAGGGTGTGGATGATGTCGTGCTGAGCAGGTTTGTGAAGAATACCATTCACATAGACAGGCATATTGGAGGCGTGTCTTATAGAACCTGTGATACTTAAGCTTGGGAGCTGATTAGATTGAGCTTGTTTAATTTTGGTTTCGGCTAATTGTAGTTTCAGTTGTTCCAGTGCGATTTCTTTGCTGTGGGCTTCAACTTTACTAAAGAGTTGAGGAAGCGTTAGTTGTTGTTCTTGGGCTTTCAGGAAAGGCTGACACAAACAGGTAAATAGGGCTAGAATAAGCCTGTATTTTTTACAAAACATTTTGCGTATAATTTTAAAATGCAAAACTAAAGGCTTTTGTTTGATGTAATTTTATACAAAATAGACTAATTTTTGCTTGTTCCTGCCATTTTTATTTACCTTTGAGTATGAAATTATTGGATATCCTTCAAGAGATAGATGACTCACCCAAAGATGTTTATCTGGTGCACGAGCGGTTTGAGCGGCATTATGATATGCATATTCACAAGCGTGACCAGTTGAGTTTTGTAGAAGGTGGTGTGGCGTATGTCACGATAGAGAATGAGTATCTAGTGGTTCCGGCAATGCACTTTTTATGGATTCCTGCAGGGGTGCCTCATAAGCTTAATGTGTCACATCGCGCCACTCAGTTGCATTCTTTTTATTTCAAAAGTTCAGAGAAGGCTTTTTACAAAGATTTGGGAATCTATCCTGCCAATCGACTGATTATCGAATTGATTAACTTTTCCCAACGCTGGTCTCATCAGTTTGTGGACTATAATGAGCCTTACGCTGCTGCACTTTTTTCTTTGTATGACATTCTTCCTTTGATGGCAGAGCAGCAAATCAAGCTTCAGCTTCCTACTTCCGAACATCCCAAGATAGAGCAGGTCTTGCAGTATATCCATCAGAACTTCCATACGCCGTTGACCTTGAATGAAATGACTGAGCAGTTCTATATGAGTGAGCGGAGCTTCTGCAGATTATTCAAAAAAGAGCTTCATATTTCTTTTATTCAGTATCTCAAGACATATCGCATTATCCAGTCGATTAGTTTTTTACAGAAGCGGAAAGATAGCTCTATCGAGGAAATTGCCAATGCAACGGGTTACGAATCTCTCGCGGCTTTCAGCAATGCTTTTTACGAATATACAGGGATGCGACCGTCGCAGATGCGGAAGATGATTACTTAAAGCTTTGGTAACAGATAAAAATAGAAATGTCCCAATAATAGGACATTTTATCATTTAATAAAAGAAGTATTGGCGCTGGGTTTTCATCAGAAAACCATCGTCAGCTGGATTCTCTTTCTGGCTTCATCCACTTCCGTCACTTTCACCTGCACGTGTTGGTGAAGCTTTACCACTTCATTCACATCCGAGACAAAACCATCTTTCAGTTGTGAGATGTGTACCAGACCACTTTCTTTAATGCCTAAATCTACAAAACATCCAAATGCCGTAATATTATTGACAATGCCGGGAAGTATCATCCCGATTTTGACGTCTTTGATGGATTTTACATTCGGGTCAAATTCAAAAACTTTGGCTGCTTTTCTAGGGTCTAGTCCCGGTTTTTCTAATTCTTTTAAGATGTCCTTAATTCCGAGAATTCCAATATCATTGGTGACGTATTTTTCAGGTTTAATTAAACTTATTTTTTCTTTATTGGCAATCAAATCAGTGATTTTTATGCCTAAATCTTTCGCCATTTTTTCTACCAGTTTATAAGCTTCCGGGTGAACCGCCGAATTATCCAAAGGATTTTTCGCATTCTTGATTCTCACAAAAGCGGCCGCTTGTTGGTAAGCTTTTTCGCCCAGTCTTGGTACTTTTTTCAAATCCTTTCGTTCAGAGAAAGCACCATTTTCTGTACGGTAAGCCACAATGTTCTCAGCCATCTTTTCTCCGATTCCCGAAACATAGCTTAGGAGCGATTTACTTGCAGTATTCAAGTTGATACCTACGGAGTTTACGGAACGGATGACGGTGTTATCCAATTCTTCTTTCAATTTGCTTTGGTCCACATCGTGCTGGTATTGTCCTACACCAATGGATTTTGCATCAATCTTCACTAGCTCTGCCAACGGATCAGAAAGACGTCTTCCGATCGAAACCGCACCACGAACAGTCACGTCATAGCTTGGAAACTCATCCCTGGCAATTTTGCTTGCAGAATAAACCGAAGCGCCGGCTTCCGAAACCACAAAAACCTGAATGGGTTTATCAAAAGCGATCTTTTTAATGAAAAATTCAGTTTCTCTGCTAGCGGTTCCATTTCCGATGGAAATAGCTTGGATATTGTACGCATTTACCATAGAGCGTATCTTTTTCATTGCCATTCCGCTCTCATTTTGTGGCGCGTGCGGATAGATATTTTCATTATGAAGCAAGTCGCCTTTCTCATCCAGACAAACCACTTTACATCCACTCTTGAATCCGGGATCGATTGCCAAAATTCTCTTTTCTCCCAAAGGCGGTGCAAGAAGGAGTTGTCGAAGGTTTTCCGAAAATATTTCAACGGCTTTTTTATCCGCTTTCTCTTTTGCTTCTTGTAATGTTTCGTTGGAAATAGCAGGTTCTAATAATCGTTTATACGCATCTTTTATAGCTAACGCAATCTGTCCGGAACATTCATTATTGGATTTGATGATCGCATTTTCAATAAAATCAATAGCCTCATCTTTCTCAATTCCGATATTGTTTTTTACAAAGCCTTCTGTTTCAGCACGTAGCATTGCCAAGAGACGATGTGATGGAATTCTGCTGAGGTTTTCTTCCCAATCGAAATATTGGGCAAATTTCTGAGCAACTTCATCATCCTTTTTTGTTTTTACAACTTTGGAGCTAATAACAGCTTTTCTCTGAAAAATACGTCTGAGATTTTTTCGAACATACATATTTTCATTGATCCATTCTGCAATAATATCTCTTGCACCTTGCAATGCATCTTCTTCAGAATTAACATTTTGATTGATGTATTTTGACGCTAAAAACTGTAAGTCGTCAGATCTTTGGCTCATTATTATTTTTGCCAGAGGCTCCAAACCTTTTTCTTTAGCAGTGTCTGCTTTTGTTTTTTTTCTTTTTTTAAAAGGTAAATATAGATCTTCGATCTCCTGAAGGTTAAAACTGTTTTCTATTCTTTGTTTTAGATCCTCTGTTAAAGAATTTTGTTCTTCGACAGATTTCAGAATGGTCTCTTTTCTTTTAATAATTTCTTCGAATTGTTTATTCAGCTTAGCAATCTGGTCAATCTGAGTTTCGTCCAGATTTCCTGTTGCATCTTTCCTATAGCGGGAAATAAATGGAATTGTGCAATCTTCTGAAAGGAGTTTTATGGTGGCAGTAATACTGTTATCGGGGATGTTTAAATGTTGCTGGATGAATGTGGTCGAGGTCATTAACTTAGATTATTAAGTGATTGATAACATTAGTTATAGAACAAAAAATCCCACGGAGTACGCAGGATTAAAGATTTTCTTCGGCTTTTAGCCTTATTGTGAATTGCTTACTACAAATGTAAAAAGATTTTTTTTATTATAAATAAGGAAAACCGTAATGTGATAACTTTTTTTCTGTTTATTTTTATACGATATCAAAAAAACTAAATAATAATGAAAAAAGTTTTAGGAATTGATCTTGGCAGTAATAGCACAGGTTGGGCAATTAGAAACTTAGACTTAGAAGGAAATCAGATAGAAGATTTTGGAGTGATTACTTTTGAGAAGGGTGTTGCTTCAGAAAAAGGTAATGAATTCCCTAAAGTTCAGAAAAGAACAGAGAGCAGAGGTAAAAGAAGAAATTATCAGGCGGAAAAATACAGAAAGTTTGGAATTTTGCAATTTCTTATTGAAAAAAGTATGTGTCCTCTGTCTATCGAAGATTTTAATAATTGGAAAACTTACAGAAAGGGAAAGAAAAGAGAGTATCCCCAATCCGAAGAATTTCTGAATTGGATAAGATTTGATTTTGATGGTGACGGTTTACCAGACTTTCATTTGTTTGGAACAGATAAAAACGAAAGTTATTACATTTTCAGAGCCTTCGCAGGTAATCCACAATATAAAGATGTATTTGCAAATAATCCTCAAATTTTAGGAAGAGTTTTTTATCAGCTTGTTCAAAGAAGAGGTTTTAAAGGAAGGGATGAGGAAGAAGCTAAGACGATGTTAACCGGAAGTGATAAGAACGGAACAAAAGGAAGAAATGATATTGAGGAATATTTAGATAAACATAAAACTTTAGGCGCTGCACTGTATCATTATCAAAAAGACTTCGGAGGCAGAATAAGGCAAAGATATAACTTAAGAAAAGACAGTGAAGCAGAATTAAAATGGATTTGTGATTTACACGATATTTCAAATGATGACTATTCTAAACTATGGAAAGCCATCATCTGGCAACGTCCTTTAAGAACGCAAAAAGGCTTGATTGGAAACTGTATTTACGAAAAAGGGAAAAAGAGAGTGGCTGTAAGTCATCCTCTGTATGAAGAATATAGAACTTGGGTTTTTATTAATAACTTAAAATGAATCCTCGATAT
>NZ_RJTU01000087.1 GCF_003730015.1 Epilithonimonas hominis
TCAATTTTTTGATGCGGTTTTTTTGTTTTTAACTTAGAGCTTGTTTAAAAATTATGAAAAATATTTAACCACAAAGTCACAAAAGAAAAATCAAAAAAAGAAAATGTTTCAAAGAGCAAAAAAGCTAACATTTGAAGCCATTATCCTTATTTGAACTTTGATAAACTTAAGGGAAATTAAAACTTTGTGACTTTTGTGGTTTTCGAAACAAAAACAGGCTTTGAATGATATAAATAAAAAAGACTCTCAGAAAAATCTAAGAGTCTCATATATTTTAAAATGGAAAATTAATCTGCCATTGCTTCGCCAGACTTTCTATAGACAAAATTGCCGTAGATGTGTCTTCTTGCAAAACGACTTGGAGAATCAGAATTTACCATTTTGATGTAAGTATTTCTTGGAACGCCTATATATTCGAACATTTGTCCGTTCAGATGCTGCACTTTCAGTATGGATTTTTCAAGATAAAAATCAGCAATGATAGAATTGGAGATCGTGTCGGTATATTCTTCTTTATATTTTTCCTGAGTTTCTTCATTAATGCTCACTAGAAAATGATAGGCTTCAATCACAGATTTGCTCTTTTCCTCCGCTGCCAGTTTTCCCTCTTCATCATTGATAAATTTGTCCGGATGCGTATCTTTCATCACATTTCTGTAGATATTTTTCAGTTCTTTTAGCGTTACTTTATGATCTACTTCCAGCAATTTTCTGTATTCTGCAATTTTCTTCATTGTCCAATTTTTTCGGATGCAAAAGTACGGGATTAAATATTAATAATGCTAATCTGTTCATTATGAATTTGTTAATAATTGAGGTTTCTGTAAGGTTTTAAGTTGGGAGGGTTTTTGTAACAGGTCAAGTTGTTAAGGAATAAAATCTTATCTTTGAAAAGTAAATTTTAAAAACAATGAAAAAGTTTTTTGTAACATCCATGATAGCGCTCGCCATCGTTTCTTGTACTAGCAGACTGGGGAATTCTTCCAAATTAGGAAAAACCCAAGCCTCTATTACAGGCACACAATGGATTTTGGCAGATGATATCACCAATAGACCAACTTTGGTAATAGAGCAAAACAGAATCTCCGGAAATGCAGGCTGCAATAACTATTTTTCAGAGGCCACAATTGATACTTCTGCCGGAAATTTTTCAGCAAAGAACATTGGCTCTACAAGAAAAATGTGTAATAATATGATAACGGAAACAGCGTATTTGGAAGTGCTTCCAAAGGTCAATAAATATGTTGTAACCGAATCTACATTGGAACTTTATAAAGACAATCTCTTGCTTCTAAAATTCACTAAGCAGTAAATAAAAAAAGTAAAAAAAAGAGCTCAAATTTGGAGGCCACTGAAAAACTAA
>NZ_RJTU01000073.1 GCF_003730015.1 Epilithonimonas hominis
ATATATCGAGGATTCATAAAGAGAAAATCAGGGAACTCTTAAACAGCGAAAGAGGCATCAGAAAACGCAAACAACGCTCGGTTGAAGTAGAACCTGTGTTTGCACACCTGAAACATTGCAACAATTTTAAGCGATTCACACTTAGAGGTCTGAAAAAAGTAGAATTGGAGTTCGGATTACACGCTTTAGCACACAATTTAAGAAAGAAAGTTGCCTGAAGAGGACAACTTTTCACTTTTTCTTAAAATATTGAAAAACTTTTATAACAAAAAAATCCGCCTCAAATTTTGTTGTGAGACGGATTCAAAAAAATAAAAGTTATGAAAAATTAAATTGTCCCTTTCTTCTTCACAGATCAGGAAATTTATTTGTTGGCCTTATAACGCTTGTCCGGAGTTCCGTCTTTTTTAAGCATTTTATTGGCTTTGTATCGTTTATCCGGAGTGCCATCTTTTTTAAGTTTTGCATCCGGTGTGTTGGCAACTTTTGCAGCCTGAGCTTCTACTGTCTTTGTTGCTTTTTTCTCGGTCTTAGTCACTTGCTTTTTTGTTGCAGGAGCATTGGTCTGAGCTGTTGCTGCACCTACCCCCAAAGTAAGCAGAATTGCTGCTAATAAATTTTTCATTGTAGAATATTGTGTTGGTTAATTATTGAAGCAAATTTATATCAAAATTTGATTCGGAAAGAAAAACAGAAAAACTTTAACCACAAATTATAACAACTTAAAAATGGCTTAAAAGTTATAACGATACGCTAAACTGAAGTTGAGAAACAAGGCTTTTGAGTAATAATCGGCGATATCAGGATTTTGATTTCCGATTTTGGCATTGTAGAAATTAAGTTTTGTACCGAAGACAACCTGTTGAAAACCTTCGTTATCAATAGTGTAGATGGCTTTTACTCCAAGATTAAGTCCGCCATTTCCTTCAGAAAATTTGCCTGAGTTGTCGAGATAAGGACTTTTCATTCGGTAAGTGCTGTAACCTAAGATTTTTTCTACAAAAAAGTCTTCTGTGATTTTATCTTTATGGAAAACATACCAATCAAAATTGTTCATAGAAGGCGCACCAAGATAACCGAATTTATCACCGTTTTTCACATTGGCCAACAAGTAAGTGTATTCTACACCAAGTCCGAAATTTTTATAAATATTCAAATTCCCGCCAATCCCGAATCCGTAAAAATAATCAAAGGAATCTTTGAGAAAGTTATCGCCAAGTGGAAGCATCACTTTCACGTGCGGGTCTATAGAAGACCGAACATACTCTGTCCAATCCTGCTTTTTTCTGCTCTGAGAAAAAGTTGAAATTGAAATTAAAGCTAAAGAAAAAAGTAAAAATTTCTTCATTATTTCAAAGTAATATCATTGAAAATAACGTAAGTCACACCGTCCGGAATCTCAATGCTCAGGGAATCGTTTGAGATTTTACAACCTTGCGTATCCGTAGAAAAAGACTTGATTTTAAAATCTTTGAGTTGAAGTTTGTAAACACCTTTATCATAAGGTCCCGCCAAAACAAAACTGCCACTTTGCTTGGGAAAACTTTCTGCAATTATTTTTTTATTGACAATAAGATGAATAGGTTCTTCCAGAAACTTTCCATCAGAATAAGTGAATTTCCCTTCCACATACGCACGGAAAATGTTGGCTTCATCATCTTTACATTGTAGCAAAAGAAGAGAAAGCACGCACAAAATGGCAGGTATTTTGAAACCTAATTTCAAAAGTTCATAGTTTAAGAATGTAAAATTAAAACTAAATTTTTTGAAAAATAGTATCTTTGTCAATAAATAACGGTTCCGAATTTTATCGGAATCGCTTTTTGCGTTTATACCAAATTTAAAAAAGTCTTTCTCCTTTTGGAGAGAGATTTAGAGAGAGGAAAAATGGAATTACAAAAAATCAACCAGAATCTTTTGCCCGATTTACTTCAGAAGCAGTTCGGGAGCGAGATTTTTTCGCAGATAATTACAAAACAGCATATTTCAGTCAAAGGAAGTGCCGGTTCGGCCGTTTCAATTTTGGCAGCAGAACTGTTCCTGACGCAGAATAAAACCATTCTTTATCTCGCTGACGATAAGGAAGATGCACTTTACATCAATGCGGAAATGGAAGATTTGCTGGGAAAAGATAACATTCTTTATTTCCCGGCCACTCATTTGGAACCTTATCAGATCGAGAAAACCCAAAATGCGAATCTTGTTCTGAGAACCGAAGTCATCAATAAACTGAACTCAGGAAAATCTCCGAAAGTGATTGTAGCTTTTATAGGCGCAATGTCCGAAAAAGTGTTGAAGAAAGAAGATTTCAAGGCGATTTCTCATCACATCAAAGTAGGAGATCAATTGGATTTTGATTTTGTGGATGAGCTGCTGAATCATTACCAATTCAACCAAACCGACTTTGTTTCCGAACCGGGAGAATTTTCTGTCCGTGGCGGAATTGTGGATGTTTTTTCTTTTTCTAATGAAAAGCCTTTCCGAATCACATTTTTCGGTAACGAAGTAGAAAGTATCAGGACTTTTGATATAGAATCTCAATTGTCTCTGGATAAAATAGATGAATTTCAGTTGGTCTCCAACATGAATTTTTCGGTGTCCGGAAGCAAGGTTTCGTTCTTTGAATTATTGCCAGAAGACAGTTTTATTGTTTCAAAAAACCTTTATCTGTCCGCAAGAAGAATCAAGGAGTTCCACGAAAAAGCTTTGGAAAAGTATGAAACACTTAGTAAAGATATCAAGCACAAATCGCCGGACGAATTGTTCATTTCTGAGGGAGAATTTCAGAATAAGTTGATTAAGTTCAAAACCATAGATTTCAGTTCGCAGCATTTCAACCTACCAAAATCTCAGATAGTTGAACTCAACCAAACACAGCAGCCGAGTTTTCACAAAAACTTCGAATTGCTGATTCAGGATTTGGAAGAAAAACAAGGACAAGGATTTGACACTTGGATTTCATTTTCAAGTGAAAAACAGAAAGAAAGATTACAATCCATTTTTGAAGAACTTCAGCACGAGATTCCGTTCAAAAGCTTCAAATCGGAACTGCACGAAGGTTTCGTGGATTCTGATAACAAGATTCTGATTTATACCGATCATCAGATTTTCGACCGTTACCAACGTTATAAATCCAAGGATGGATTTGCTAAGTCGGAGCAGCTGACACTCAAGGATTTAATGTCGCTCAAAGTTGGCGATTATATTGCTCATATTGACCACGGAATCGGGAAATTTATGGGATTGGTTAAAGTCAATAATGACGGCAAAATTCAGGAATGTTTTAAGTTGAGTTACAAAAACGGTGATTTGCTGTACGTCAGCATTCATTCACTTCATAAAATTTCGAAATATAACGGGCCGGACGGAAAAGAAATTGTCCTTAGCAAACTCGGTTCACCAGCCTGGAAATCATTAAAACAAAAAACCAAGGCAAGAGTTAAGCAAATCGCTTTCGACCTGATAAAACTCTATGCGGAAAGGAAAACTGCTAAAGGATTTCAGTATTCGCCGGATTCCTACCTACTAAATGAGCTGGAAGCAAGCTTCCTTTATGAAGATACACCAGACCAGGAAAAAGCCACGCTGGATGTAAAAAAAGATATGGAAAATGAAGGCGTGATGGACCGTTTGATCTGTGGCGATGTCGGATTCGGGAAAACGGAAGTTGCCATTCGTGCGGCATTCAAAGCGGCAACAGACGGCAAACAGGTTGCGATTCTGGTTCCGACAACGATTCTGGCGTTCCAACATTACAGAAGTTTCAAAGAGCGTTTGAAAGATTTTCCGGTTAATATTTCTTATATGAACCGATTTCGAACAGCCAAACAGAAATCTGAAACCAAAGAAGGTCTTAAAAATGGTAAAATCGATATTGTTATTGGAACGCATCAGTTGGTTGGTAAAGATATCAAGTTCAAAGATTTAGGATTGTTGATTATTGATGAGGAACATAAATTCGGCGTTTCCGTCAAGGATAAATTAAAAACGCTTAAAACCAATGTTGATACATTGACTCTAACAGCAACTCCTATTCCGCGGACTTTGCAATTCTCATTGATGGCTGCAAGAGATTTATCGGTGATTAAAACGCCGCCACCTAACAGACAACCTGTGGATACCAGTATCATTGGTTTCAGCGAAGAAATAATCCGGGATGCGGTTTCCTACGAATTGCAGCGCGATGGACAGGTTTATTTCATTAACAACAGAATCGAAAACCTGAAAGATATTGCCGGATTGATCCAAAGACTGGTTCCGGATGCAAGAGTTATTACCGGTCATGGACAGATGGATGGGAAACAAATGGAAACGAATCTCCTCGATTTTATGGAAGGAAAATACGATGTTCTCGTTTCCACAACTATTGTAGAATCTGGTGTGGATGTCCCGAATGCGAATACGATTTTCATTAATGATGCACAACGTTTCGGAATGGCAGACCTGCACCAGATGCGTGGAAGAGTAGGGCGGAGCAACAGAAAAGCATTCTGTTACCTGATAACGCCACCATTTGATATGATGACTTCCGATGCGAGAAAACGGCTCGAAGCAATTGAGCAGTTTTCGGATCTTGGAAGTGGTTTCCAGATTGCGATGAAAGACCTGGAAATCCGTGGAGCAGGGGATTTGCTGGGTGCTGAACAAAGTGGTTTTATTAATGAAATGGGATTTGAGACATACCAGAAGATGATGCAGGAAGCGTTGGAAGAACTGAAGGATGATGAGAATTTTGAGAATCTTTTCGAAAATGAAGAAGACCGGAACAAACTTTTCAAATCTACCAAAGAAGTGAATATAGATACGGATTTGGAGCTGATGTTGCCCGATGATTATGTGAGTTCTACGGAAGAGCGATTGTCATTGTATCAAAAATTAGCCGATATTCAGAGTGCGAAGGAACTGGAACAATTTGAAAATGAACTGATAGACCGATTCGGAACACTGCCGGATGAAGCGATTAACCTTCTGAAATCTGTAGAGCTGAAATGGCTAGCCGCAGAAATTGGATTTGATAAGCTGGTGGTTAAGAATAAAGTTTTCCTTGGATATTTCCCTGCGAATCCCCAAGATAAATTCTACCAAAGTGAGAAATTCAAAAAAATCATTGCTTATCTCACACAAAATCCGGCAGATGCGACGTTAAAAGAAAAGAACAACCAGCTGATGATGCGAAAAGATAACGTGAAGAATGTGGATGAGGTGAACCTAGTTCTGAATAGGATTTTGGCTTAAAATTGATTATATTTGATTACAAAAATTTTAGAAATGAATACTTTAACGATAAGGACAGAAAACCCGAACTTACTTTCTTTGGTAAAAGATTTTCTGAAAAAATATAAAGAAATCGAAATTATAGAAGATGAAATTTCTGAAGATAAGTTGAAAATCTATCTTGAAAATATTCGAGAAAAAGCCAATCAAGAAAATACCATCGATTCTAATGAGATGAAAGATAAGTTCTTCCAAAAACTATGCGAATTAGATACACAAAAGAAGCAGAGGAATCTTTAATAGAGATTGCAGAATTTCTCTATTATAGATGGACAGAGAAAGAAATTCAGGATTTATATTCCGAATTGGAAACGGTTCTCGAAAATGTATCTCAAAGTTTGGTTATTTACGAAAAGTTTTCAGAAAATATATTCCAAGCTTTAATTGGAAACAGAAATGTAAAATTATATTTCACAGTTGATTCCGATGAAATTTTAGTTCTCTTTTTTCTCAATTGCAGACAAAATCCTGACAGACTGGATTTTTTGAAGTGATGAATAATTCTTTATGCGAAAATTCATTTTAGACTTTAAAAAAAGAAAACTGACTCTATTGTTTTTTATAGCAATAGCATCGTTATGCCACGCCCAAATCCAAAAATACCATTACGATAAAGAAATGATATTTTTAAGTGATGCGGCTAATGAAAGCGGAATCTCTGTTAGATTTAATTCAAAAGATAAAACTGTTCCGGTTTATTCTATCGGATTTAATTCTAAAAAAGAATCAATCAGAAACACAATTAATTTTTATTATAGTTACAGGAAAAATATCTACAGGATGGACGGCATCCTTTACAATGAAAAATATGCTGCGGCTAATGGATTCAGGACTTTCCGCGCCGCATCGCCCGTCAGGTATTTTAAGAAAGCATCAGATTCGCTTTACAATTATAAATCCTATAAAAACCTGGAAAAAAGGATTGCAAAGGATAAAGACGGAACCGAAATAGAATTGTTTGTAGCACAGTTGAATGATAATATTGACTATTCTGAACCAGCACTTTTCTATCTTTCTGAGCACTATGGTATTTCGCCAGGTTTGGAAAAAGGTGAATTGGTAGTTTTTGCGAATTATAAATTCAATTCTGGTTCAAACGCTGGGGATTTTGTAGAGATCAAAGATATCAGCCGGGATTTGTATCTCAATAAAAATCAGATCGAAGCGCTTATTGATGACAAATACCGGGAATTTATGCTGCAATCTCAGCAAGCCAAAACACCTGCCTACTGTTCTGTGACCGTTTTTGGTAAAAATGTAGATGATAAAATAGCAGAAGAACTGAATGACTTCATAGCACATATGTGTGAGTATTATGACCTTTGGAGCAACCAGGAAAAATTCGAAAACTTCAACACTTATTTTGAAGCAGAGTTTAAAAGAAGAGTTGATATCTACAGAAAGAATGGTAATATGAACGATAAACAAATCAAGATTTATTCTGAGGAAATCAGCCGGTTGAGAAATCAGAACCTGAAGGGAAATTTAGATTATAAGTGATTCTAAGAAAAGATTACCATTAAATTTAAAAAATTAACTTTGCAGACAGAAAATCAAACAATGAAAAAAATATTTTTTTACATATTCGGACTATTTATTATCACATCATGTAGTCCTAGTCAGGATGTCAACGGCGATTTTTTGCTGGGCTTGGATTACAGTTCAAATGGCGGAACTAATGCAACGATCAAAAATGTCGAAACAGTAACAACTGTAGATGCTGCAGGAGATAAAATAGTAGCAACTTATAATTACACTCGCGGCCAACTGACCAGCGTGACTTCCAGTGATTATTCCTTTTCTTACGAGCTAACTTATACAGGAGACGATATTACCAAAATTTTGTATAAATCAGTCGATGATACGGGAAAAGATATTACCAATACTCAGGTTCTTACTTACTCAGCAGGTAAGCTTACAAAATCAGAAGGTGATGTTGTGTTTGCCGGAAGCGGGACTTTTACTTCCTCAACTATTTACAGTTATGATGGAGATAAGATAAAATCAATCATTACCAAAGTAAAAGATAAGGCAACCTCATCAGAAAGATACACTATACAGACTGATTATGGTTTTTCTGGATCGAATGTCTCCAACTTTAAATACAGTTTAACATACGCAGCAGGACCGATAATACAGCCGCCTATTATCCTAAACATTACCTTAAGCAATTATGACAGCTACAAGAATCCTTTTGGAACATTGCCAATGGCATTCAAGCTGGTCAGCGCGCAGTTTGATTTAGAAAATAATGCGTTATATGGCTTCTCTAAAAACAACTATAAAACGACTAACATCAAAACCAATACGGATAACACTACCGTAAACTTCAGCTATTCTTATGATACTGATGGTTATCCGATTTTAGGAACTTCTTCTGCGGGAACGGTTTCTTACGAATATGTAAAATAAATTTAATTTGAAATGAAATATCTGATTGTCGGAATTGGTAACAAGGGCGAAGAATACGTAGAAACGCGTCATAATATCGGCTTCAAAGTAGCAGAAAAAGTAGCGGAAACAATAGATGCACCTTTCAAATCTTCTAACTTCGGACTTTTGGCAGAAGGAAAGTACAAAGGCAGAAAAGTTTTTATTCTGAAACCTGACACGTATGTCAATCTTTCCGGAAATGCAGTTAAATTCTGGATGCAGAAAGAAAATATTCCTTTAGAAAATATTCTGGTGATTACCGATGATCTGGCATTGCCATTTGGATCTCTCAGGATGAAGATGAAAGGGTCTGATGCTGGGCACAACGGTCTGAAAAGCATACAGTCACAACTCAACACACAAAATTATCCCAGACTGAGGTTCGGGATTTCTGCAGACTTTTCGGAAGGCAGACAGGCAGATTATGTTCTCGGAAAATGGAATGAAGAAGAAAAAGAAAAGCTTTCCGAAAGAATCGAAAAATTTTCCCAAGCCGTACTGTCTTTTGTTTTCGCAGGCATACAGAATACGATGACTACTTTCAACGGAAAATAAGTTGACCGGATAATAAATTACCCGGCCAACTTCCCTAATTATATGAAGAAAAAATGTTTTCTATAACCAACTTACAACGCCTGTTTCTACGTCGTAGTTTGCACCTACAATCTTGATTTTACCTTCGTCTTCCAGTTTTTTTAAAGTAGAACTTTGTTTACGGATATCTTCGATGGCGTGCTTCACATTGTGGTGATTCAGCCTTTCCAGAAGATCTTCATTCGAAGAAGAGCGTTCTTCACCATCTTTTACAATGGTTTTGATAATCGGATCAAAATGCCCAATGAGATGATTCAGGTTATCCATTCCCATTGGTTCTATAGCTGCGGAATCTAGACCACCCTTTAGTGCACCACACTTGGAGTGTCCTAGAACAACAACCAGTTTTGAACCTGCGACATTGCAGCCAAATTCCATTGAGCCAAGAATGTCCTGATTTACAAAATTTCCCGCAATTCTGATGCTGAAAATATCGCCTAAACCTTGGTCAAAGATCAGTTCTGCAGACGTACGGCTGTCTATGCAACTAAGAATAACTGCAAAAGGCCATTGTCCGGCTCTGGTCGCATTCACTTGTTCCAAAAGGTCCCGGTTAGCTTTCAAGTTGTTTACGAATCTTTGGTTCCCTTCTTTTAGAAAGTTGAGGGCTTTTTCTGGTGTTATGGTTGCTTGTGTTTCGGATGTATGTGCTTTCATTTTATTTGTAATTGATTTTTAGAGATTAATTTTTTGTAGGTTTTGATATTTACATCGCTCTTCTGTGGTGTACGACTACATGAGAGTCTTGATCATTGGCATAATCCCTATAGGATGTTTTGAAGCCCAATAATTCCACTTCAATATCTTCTTCTTTTGCTCTTACGTTTGCGAAATCCTGTATCATTTCCAAAACGTCTGTGGTGATATAGGAAGTTTTTCTCGCGTCAATGATAACTTTAGATTTGGATTTTATATTTTTAAGGGTTTTTTTGATGGCAGCCTTGTTCAGAAATGATACTTCTTCCGCTAGTTTTATGCTGATTTCATCTGCATCATCCAAGTTTTCTTTGCTCAGATAATAGGCTCTTTTCATATTTCCTTGCAAAATATAAATGATTGATATCAATAATCCAATGCCTACACCTTTTAGCAGATCAGTTGCAACCACTGCCACAACAGTTGCCAAAAATGGGATAAACTGGTATTTTCCGTTTTTCCAAAAATGAATGAAGGTTGCTGGTTTGGCAAGCTTATATCCGACCAATATCAGAACCGCAGCCAATGTAGCCAGCGGAATAAGATTCAAAATGAATGGGATTGATAATACACAAATCAGAAGCAAAACACCGTGGATAATGGTTGATAGCTTGGATGTTGCACCGGCACTCGCATTGGCGGAACTCCTTACCACTACAGATGTCATTGGCAGCCCGCCAATAAAAGAACTTATCAGGTTGCCAATTCCTTGCGCCTTCAGTTCCAGGTTGGTGTCCGTGATTCTTCTTTTCACATCCAGCCTGTCAGAGGCTTCTATACATAGCAAAGTTTCTATAGATGCAACTACGGCAATGGTAGCTCCTGTAATCCAAACTTTAGGGTTTGTAAACCCCGAAATATCCGGAAAAGTAATCAGGTTTTTAAAATCTTCCAAACTTTTTGTAACAGGAAGTGTTACTAGATGTTCGGGAGTTATCGCAAGTGCGCTTTCTGATATTTTAAATAATTCGTTGAGAAGAATACCTGTTATTACAGCTACTAAAGCGCCAGGCAGTACTTTTAATTTTTTAAGCGTAGGAACATTATCCCAAGCCAAGAGAATAGAAATTGAGACTAGTGTAATCACAACTGCGCCTGGGTGTATAGCAGATAGCAATTCTGTAAAAAAACCGCTATTGAAACCATTGTCAAAAAGAGATTCGTGACCTTCATAATCCTTATCAAATCCCACAGCGTGTGATATTTGTTTTAATATAATAATGATACCAATCCCTGCCAGCATTCCTTCGATGACGTTATTTGGAAAATAATTGGAGATGCTTCCAGCACGGATGAAGCCAAGAATAAGTTGAATAATTCCGGCAATAATTCCTGCGCACAGAAACAGTTCAAATGCACCGATATCAGTTATTGCAACCAAAATAATGGCCGTAAGTCCTGCCGCAGGCCCGGACACGGAAATGTTGGAATTACTGATTGCGCCTACTACTATTCCGCCCACTATTCCGGAAATGATTCCGGATAATGGCGGAGCGCCGGATGCTAGTGCAATACCAAGACATAATGGTAAAGCCACAAGGAAAACGACAAGTCCCGATGGAAAGTTTTCTTTGATCCCTCCGAACAAAGATGTTGAATTTTTCATTTGTAAATTTTTAGGTTTCACAGACTACCGGAAGTAAAGGCAATTGCTTTATTTACAAGTACATGTGGCTGTATAGAATAAATAACCGCTGCCTCAGATAAGGGGCATCGACCAGTTTTTTTAAATGCACAGCATTAGCTGGCTTTCTCAGTGTAAGCTAAAAAAAGCATCTAAAAAAGTTATTTATAGGTATTCTGGTGGAGGGGAAAAAGTACTGAGAAAAGGTGGAAAGTATAATTTTGACTCCCAGCTAAAAATTCTTTTTTTATTAGGATCAGATTCAAAGAATTTTATGAAATCGTGGATGTTTAGGGTTTTAGGCATCGTTTTTTCGTAGATAACGATGGTGTTTGTGGAGTGTTGCTCTTCTTCATTGATTACAACATTGGTTCTGGGCAGTTCCCATCCGAAAACTGCAGCAATACCTGGTAATGCTGTAAAGTTTAAGAAAACCATTAATGTTATAATACTCCAATACTTCATTTTATCATTGATGAGCTTATTTTCTGCGGCTCATCACCCAGTCAGAATCTGTAAGGTTGTAAATTTTCTGAATGTCTTTTAATATTTTTTCAAAATCGATTTCAAGATCGATGATTCTGCCTGTTCTCAGGTCAAATACCCAACCGTGGACTAATGGTTGCTCTTCAAGAATATAACGTTCCTGCACGCATGCCATTTTGATTACATTGATGCACTGCTCCTGAACATTAAGTTCTACAAGACGGTCATATTTTTTTGAAGCGTCTCCAATAGCATCAAGCTCGGTCTGATGAAGCCTGTATACATCACGGATATTTCTAAGCCAAGGATTAAGCAAGCCAAGATCCTGAGATGTCATTGCGGCTTTCACACCACCACAATTGTAATGACCACAGACGATGATGTGTTTAACTTTTAGATGTTCTACGGCGTATTGAATTACAGCTGTAGAACTCATATCAAGTGTGTTGATGACGTTAGCAATATTCCTGTGAACAAAAACTTCACCAGGCTGTGCACCTATCATATCTTCCGCAGTAACACGGCTATCCGAACATCCGATGTAGAGATATTCCGGGTTTTGCGTTTTGGCGAGTTCGTGGAAATATTCTGGGTTATCTGCAATTTTCGACTCTACCCATTTTTTATTGTTCTCAAAAATAGCTTTATACGACTTCGACATTCGGTATTCTTGTTATATGATTTAGTTATTAGTATTTTGTTTTTAATAGGCCAAATCAATATTGCAAATTTAATGATTAATCTTTAAAAATCGAATTTTTAACAAAGTTTAATAGTTATACTTTTGTAGAGTTCATAGTATTAGTTGATGCTTATTTTTCTGATGATTCTTTTATTATATCAATGATATTCGTTATAATCAAGGATTGTAAATCTGCAAGAAAATTTGCTACGAATTTTGTCGCTAAACCTTGTTGTTTATATATCCTTCCGTAGCATTTATGTTAGAGCTAATCACAGCGGGATTTCCGATCACCACAGAATTAGACGGAACATCCGTATTCACATAGGCATTCGGGGCAATCAGGACGTTATTTCCGATGGTTACTTTTCCTACAATTACAGCATTCGGGCCAATCCAGACTTCGTCCCCGATGACTGGCACGCCTTCGCTTTTTCCACGGTTGGACTGGGCAATAGTTACCCCTTGCGCTATATTACAGTTTTTCCCAATTTTAGCTTTCGGATTAATCACGAGGTGTCCCCAATGACCAAGATATAAACCTTCCCCAATTTCTGTTTCCGGGTAGATTTGGAAGCCGTAAAGAATCTGATAGTGCCTGAGGAGTAATTTATAAAACAAGCCTATGACTGGTATTTTATAATATTTCTGAGCTTTTCTGAAAAGATAAATATAATGCAGATTCGGGCTGAAACATTTCTTCAGAATTAGAAAATGAGAAAGATAGCGGCCGCTTTCTCTGTAAAAATCTTTTTGTATGATAGAATTGCTCATTTTATAAAATTACAAATTAGAAGGAAAAATATTGCAAAAATTATAAATCATCTATTATGTCCATAATCCGTTTTACAGAGTTTTCCAGATCAAAAGGCATTTGGTAGTCTGTCAGTTTTTTTTGATAATCATCAAAACTTTCCGGATGTTGTAATGCTTGTTTCATCCCTTGGTAGATGCCTTCTTCGGAATTATCTGTGATGAGGCCTAGGTTACCTTCATTCAACATTTCTCGCACGCCGGAAACATCGGTTGCTATAATGTTCTTCTTCAGCGTAATAGCTTCAAAAAGTACTGTAGGAAAACCTTCATAACGTGAACTCAGGATATAATAATTGGCTTGTCTGAAATAAGGATAAGGATTATCTGTGAAACCAAACATAGTTGCAGTCTCATCGACGCCAAGGTCGGATTTCAGCTTTTTAATCGTCTCAAAATCATAACCATCACCTAAAATCAAAATTCGGTGGAGAAAGCCATCATCCAAAAGCCTTTTGTGGACTCTCAGCAAGCGGTCAAATCCCTTTTGAGGAAATACAGTTCCTACTGAGACAAAAGTGGGAACAGATTCATCAAATTGATAAATGATCACAGGTTTTTCGGACTTTGTGAGAATTTCTTGGGTGTCCAAAGGATTGTAAATTCTTACAATTTTGTCTTTTTCGGCTTGATTTTCTGCCAAGGATAAGAATGTCTCGTGGATTTTTTCGGAAATCACCATCACTTTGTCATATCTGAAAAAGCGTCTTATTTTTTCCGGAGTATAGCCGCTGACCTGTGTTAGATCATTATGAATCCACATCAGTTTTTTTGAAGACTTCAGCGGACTGTTCAGGATTTCGTCCATAAAACCGTGGATAGCCGCAAACTCTACATCATATTGTTTATTTTTCAGCTTCTTCTTGTAAAGAATTTTAGGATACTTTTTCAGAAGTTGTTGGTAAACAACCCGGTATATTTTTTTAGGAAGATCCTTCGGACGGTTGGTGGTAATCATCTCGCCTCGGTTCAGAAACATCACATTCACCCAATCTGGAACATCTGGCAGATGTGTCCCGGAATAGAGGTTCAGTAAAAGATCAACTTCATACTTGTCTTTAGGAAGATTTTTGAGAAACGTCACCAAGACTTTTTCTGCGCCGCCGTGACGCAGAGAACCGATTCTGATAAGGATCTTTTTCTTCAACAATTGCTTTAAAACTCTATAATCCCGGCTTCCCAGGAGTAACCAACTCCAAAACCCACTACCATTACTCTGGAACCCGCACTAATTTTCCCTTTCTCCGATGCAAGCTTTAGTGCAATCGGAATGCTAGCGGAAACCGTGTTGCCGATATGCTCGATTTCCATAAAGAATTTTTCTTCCGGAATATTGCACAATTCTCGCAGATAATTCAACATATAGGAACTGGCCTGGTGGAAAACAAACAGATCTATATCATCAATAGTTAAGCTGTTCTTTTGTAAGGTGTCCGCTACAAGTCCCGGAATATTTTCTACTGCAAATGTAAAGATTTTTGGGCCTTTCATGAACAGTATTGGTTTTTCTTCTTTATTTCTGCAAGCACCGTTTTGTACGATCAGGTTATTATATCCGCTTCCGTCTGTTCCTACAGAAAAATGCAGATCTGTTTTTGCGTTGTCCTTTTCTATGATGGTTACCGCTGCGCCATCCCCGAAAATAGTCCGGTTGGATTTATCTTCTTTATCCAGAAATTTTGAATAGGTCTCTGCGGTTACGAGCAGAATATTTTTTGCAATTCCCGATGCGATTAGTCCTTTTGCGAGTGTAAGTCCGTAAACAAAACCGGAACAACCCAGGTTAAAATCCAATGCACCGATGGCCTTGGAAAGACCTAATTTGTCCTGAAGGATGCAGGCTGTGGTGGGTAGAAAATAATCTGGACTCTGTGTGCAGAAAAGAATAAAATCAACTTTATTTTTGTCATAATGGGAGAAAAGCTTCTGGCAGGCTTCAAACGCCATATCAAGTGCCGTTTCATTTTTATCTGCAATGTGTCTGGATTCTACACCTATTTTCGACTTGATTTTCTCGGCGCTCCATTCCGGAAATTCTTTGGCAATATCGTCATTAGTAAGGATATTTTTGGGCAGATAGTATTCTATCGCTGCAATGTTGATCATACTCGCGCTTCGTAATTTCTGCAAATATAATGAACTGAATAGAAAATACTAGGCTATGAATAACATCTAAAAGTTAAAAAAGTATAAATTATCTTGTCCTTTCGGGCTTATAGTTATGAGGGAGGTTTTCTTTGATATACTTGTCAAGCATTGATCTGTTTTTTTCCAGTTCGCGAGGATATATAACGTTGTTTGCCAATAGCTTCTCGCCATATTGATCAATAGAACATATGAATTTTGCAGGAATCCCGCCAAAAACAGAATTGGAAGGTATTGAATGGGTTACTGTAGAAAGAGAGCCAATAATGCAATTGTTTCCAATTTGTACGCCTGGAAGAAGAATAGTACCTTTTCCAATAAAGGTATTATTACCAATTTTTATACGACCAAAATTACGTCCATCCTTGTATTTTTCTATATTCTTTGTAACTCTGGCATCTCCACCGTGATTTATAAATGATACATCCTCTGCAATAGTAACATTATCTCCAATTTCGATAAGATAAGGCTCTGATCCAAAATTGGGAATGCCTTGGACAAAAAGATTTTTCCCAATTTTCAGACCTCTATTAACGGCTAGTTTTATAGTGATGTTTTTTATGAGATCCTGATAAGATGTATGGATTTTCAGAATAATCCTATATAGTAAAAGCATAGATTATTTTTGGGCTAATTTAATGATGATATTTTCAACTGCATCAAAGATTTTCTGGTTGTCAAATTGTTTTTCCGAATTTTCAAGACCTTTTTTTATCTTCTCGATCATATTAGTATTGCTAAGAAATTCCTTCATAGCATTATACATCTCATCTGTATCATAATTGATGAGATAACCGTTCTCAAGATGACGGATCATTTCCGGAATGCCACCAACTGCTGTGGAAAGAATAGGTTTCTGAAGTATCAGCGCATCTGCAATGATGAGCGGCCAGCCTTCTGACTCAGATGGCATAATGAAAAAGTCTGCATTTTTCACATAAGGATAAGGATTGAGAAGTGATCCCAGGAGTACAAAAGAATTTTGTACGCCATACATTTTGGTGAGATTTTCTAGGTTTTCTTTTTCTTCACCGTCACCAATAATAATGATTTTGTGAGAGAATCCGTCTTTGATTAATTGGGAGTGGACTTCGATCAGTTTTTTATAGCCTTTTCTGGAATGCAATCTTCCAACAGAAACAAAAACAGGATCGGAAGTCTTAAAATCCGGACCAAATTCTTCTGCTTTTTGCTTGATTTCTTCTATTGGTATGGCATTTAAAATCACCTGATTTTCAGGTAACTTAAAGTTGGGGTAAGTTTGGGTGAAAATATCTTTAGTCTGTTGTGAGCCGAAAATAAAGTAATCGAATTGAGAAATCTGTTTTAGAATTGTAGGAACAGCTGGCTGAAGCTTCGGAAAGGTGATGTCCGAATGAAACCAGCCTATTTTTTTTGAGTTTTTATTAGCACTTCTAAGCACCGAATCGTAATCTCCATAAGTACTAGCAATTTCCACATCAAATTGTTGATCCAGATAAAATTTATCTGTAAGCTTGGGAAATATTTCCAAGAATTTTATTTTTAATCCTCTGAAAACCAATTGTAAATTACTGATGAGGGTGTTTTTAGAAAAATCTTCTTTCCCTTTATTCATTTTTACATAATTGATATGTGCAGGAATCTTATCCCGAAGCTCTCCCTGATAGAGACTTACAAGTAATGTAAGATCCAATTTTTGCCGATCCAAGTTATTGAGAAGATTTAATATCACTTTTTCGACACCGCCCATTTCCATAGACCTGTGACGGAAAAGTACTTTTACTTTTTTCTGCATTATTATTATTGTGTTATCAAAAAAATAATTCTAATAAAACAAATATAAAGATTGTTTGTGCAATTCTTTTGTATTTTTGCATTTCAAAACATACTTTATGAATAAAATCTCTGAAATTCTTTCCACATTTTTTGCATATCTAAAACGTCCGGATCTATATCCGGAATTAAGAAGAAAGATTTGGAAAAACCTCTTTAACCGTTCTTCCGGTTTAAGAGGAAAAGAAGAGGCAGAGAAGTGGTGCGCATCTATTGCCATTTCCGAAAAAGATTTTATTGAAAAAGTTCTTAACACTAGTTTTATTCCTTTTGAAAAACTCTTTCCAAAGGAGTTTGAAGAAGCATTGCAAATCCAAGCAAAAGCACCAGTCAAATTAGGTGGAGCTGGCTCCTTAAGCGTTATTTATTACATCAATGAATATACAAATGCTATAAAAACAGTGGAAACAGGTGTAGCGTACGGTTGGTCTTCTTTTGCTGCTTTGGCTTCTTTGGTTCATAGAAACGGAACACTCTACAGTTCTGATATGCCTTATCTTTTGCAAAACCACAGTGAGGATTTTGTAGGTTGTGTCATTCCGCAGAAATATAGAAATAATTGGGATCTTTATCGCTTTGCGGATAAAGAATCTTTACCTAAGATTTTCGGTAAGGTAGATTCTTTTGATGTTGTCCATTATGACAGTGATAAATCTTATGATGGCAGAATCTGGGCTTATAATTTATTATTCAGTAAAGTGAGAGAAGGCGGCATCTTTATGAGTGATGACATTGGTGACAATGCAGCATTCAAAGATTTCTGTGAAACCAAGGGACTTAAACCCTACGTTGTGGAATTCGATGGGAAATATGCAGGTTTGATTATAAAAGGTTAGATTTAACCTGTTGTGCATTTAGGAATTTAAAAGAAAAAAGATTGTCCATTTGATTAAAAAATCGTAAATTTAATTGATTACCAAGTCATTAAATACATGAAGAATCTTATTCAAAACTACAA
>NZ_RJTU01000085.1 GCF_003730015.1 Epilithonimonas hominis
CAAGGTTTGAGATTGATCCGAGACTTTCCATCTTTGTCTGCATCCAGATTACCGATATCACCCATATGAAAATGATCAGATTCCCATTTTCCGTGTTCATCTTTAGAAGGATTCCAGTGGCCGCCGGCAGAAGATGCATCGGTAGCACTGCAGTTCCCGAACTCGTGGATATGAACGGCATGCAACCCTGGCTTGAGTTTGAATACGCTAAGATCCATTTCCACTTTGCCTTTTTTCTGGGTAAATGTTGCAGTTCCCTGTGTTTCCGTATACGATTTTGGTCGGACAACATACTGCTTAGAAATTGTTTTGCAGGATGCCAGTGATAGACCGGCAATTCCAATGAGTATTAACTTTTTCATATTATAGTTTATTTATTTTATCGAATATAACAATTTTAAAGCCAATGTAATGGGAATTGTTTTACGTGAAACATTGACGACTCGGTAGTAAAATTTTAACAGTTCGGTAATAATTAACTCGGTTATTTCCAGCAGTAGAAATATTTTTGGATCAAAATTAACATTGTTAAAGTGCAAAGAAGAATCACCACAGCTCTATTTCTTTTGACAGATTTTATTATTTAGGCACAAACCACTGTTTCCGGAAAGTTAAATTATTAAGATAAACCGCTGTAAGACATTAATGTAACAATAAAGGATATCTATGATGTAGCAAATACTGATTCAAATGGGAGTTATTGCTTTACTAACCACGGAGAGGGTAGACAAAACGAATGGTGCGATCAATAATAATTTGTAGACAATAGAAAGAATACAAAGACTTATATTCAGCTGTCTATCATATCGCAAATTGAGCTTTTAAAAAAAACAGTTCAGCAATTAAAAAGAACTATTCAGTATAATAAAATTCATACAATTGAAAACGCAATCTATCTTTGAATCAGAAATTTACAATAATAAAATAATCAAAATATTTTCTTGACTGCAGCATTAATTTTTTTATCAGCAACTACATTTGCGCAGACTGCTTTCGAAAAAATAATAACCGAAAAAATAACCACCGTAGAAGGACAGAAAACAGCTGATGAGTATACAGCATTAGCTAATGATTTTGATAAAATCGCTACGAAGGAAAGTAACAATTGGCTGCCCTACTATTACGCAGCATTTTGCAACAATTCCGAAAGGAACGCTTCTGATGCAATCCCGAAAAACTGTTGAACTGGATGCAGTCGCTGCAGATGAGGAAAAATAAGTTGCAAAAGCCGAAGCACAATATTTTCTTAATCAGAAATAAAACACATTTTTCTATATTAACAAGGCCTTCGCTCAGCGAGGTTTTTTTTTGTTGTAGATCGCATTTTTCAATTATTTAATATCTAATTTGAAAATTTGTTTATGAATAGCAGTCTTACCATTAATCAAATTCTTATTTTTGCAAAAATTTTTAGCTGTTGATAAGGATTGCAGAACATAATGATTGGGTGGTATATTGTATTCTTGGGAGTATCTTTGTCTACATTATCCTTTTATCTGTTTTTCAGAGAGATGCGAATGTCAAAGATTTTCTAATGCAAAAGATGGAAGATTCTAGCAATCTTACACCCACCTGGATCATCGTTTCGTTCGTTAGATGTTTGATGGTAGCACTGCTGCTATCACAGTTTGTTCCGGTGATTCCTAAAGTTATATCAGATATCCATATTTTTGGATGGGAGCTTAATAAATTCGGATTTACTCTGATTACATTTCTCATTTTTGATTTCTTGAGGAATATTCTCACATTTCTGTTCTATTCCAGCGTTGGAAGTAATAAAAATCTGAAAAGTCTTACGCTCATCGCAAGCAAATTCTTTTTTCTGGAATCAATAGCTTTTATTATACTGAGTTTTATTCTCTATTACTATCCGGTAGATTTGGTACAATATTTTTATATAATTATTTTCCTGTTTATGGGATCATTCATATTAAAAAATCTAGTATATATTTTCCATAACCAGCCTATATTGCCGGAAAAGTGGTATTATAAATTTTTGTATATTTGCACGCTTCAAATAGTACCCGTTTTAGTACTTTGGAAGTTCTTGTTTTAATCAATGTAACCAACACGTTTTGAGATGAAAATCAAATCTATTTTAGTTTCACAGCCCGCTCCGAATGAATCTTCACCCTATTTGGAAATTGCTAAAAAGGAAAAAATCAAGATCGATTTTCGGCCTTTTATTCATGTACAGGGAGTGGATGCCAAAGAACTTAGAACTCAGAAAATCGACCTGACACAATACACAGGCATTATTTTCACGAGTAAAAATGCAGTGGATCATTATTTTCGTCTAGCAGAGGAAATGAGATTTGCCGTTCCGGATTCTATGCGTTACATCTGCCAGTCAGAGGCCATCGCAAATTATCTTCAGAAGCATATCGTTTACAGAAAAAGAAAAATCAGCTTTGGTGAGAAGAATTTTTCTGATCTTTCGCCGCTGTTCAAGAAACATCCAAGTGAAAAATATCTGCTACCTTCTTCTGATATCCTTACTCCGGAAATCCCGCGTGTACTGGATGCTGCCAATCTGGACTGGACAAGAGCGATTATGTACAAAACAGTTGCCAGTGATTTGACAGACATCAATGTAAAAGAATACGATATGTTGGTTTTCTTCAGTCCTCAGGGAATTAAGTCCTTAGGAATTAATTTTCCGGATTTTAAACAAGAGGAAACCAAGATTGCTGTCTTTGGAAGCACAACTCAGGCTGCTGCGGAAGAAGCGGGTCTCACCGTAAACGTGATGGCGCCTAGCAAAGAAACACCGTCTATGACTATGGCGATAGAGAAATATGTCAGAAGCATTAATAAATAGATCTTTGCTGAGATAAAATAAAACCGTCCCTCAATTTTGGGATGGTTTTTTGTTTACATTTGTTTAATCTGAAGTAATTCAGGCTAATAATTGATTTAAAAGAAATGAACGCTCCAAAAGCTAGAAAAAGAGAGAAAATCCTTACTGTTCATAATGATACAAGAATAGATCCTTATTTCTGGATGAACGAAAGAGAAAATCCGGAAGTAATCCAATATCTTGAGGAGGAAAATGCTTATTGTGATTTTGTGATGAAGGATACCGAAGATCTCCAAAACGAATTATTTGAGGAGATGAAGGCTCGTTATAAAAAAGACGACGAGTCGTTACCATATTTTTTCAACGGATATTGGTACATAGTTCGTTATGAGGAAGGTAGAGAATATCCAATTTTTTCCAGAAAGTTCCAGACTTTGGAAAACGAGGAAGAAATACTTTTGGATGCCAATATTCTGGCGGGAGACGAAGCATTTTTCGAGACTGGAAGTATTTCTGTAAGTGTTGATAATGAGGTCATTGCTTATTCTACAGATACAGTGGGAAGACGGATTTACACCATTTTTTTCAAGAATATCAAAACGGGAAAAGTTTACCCAGACATCATAGAAAACACTACCGGAAAAGCAGTCTGGGCAGGTGATAATGAACATGTTTTCTACATCAGAAAAGATGCTAGCTTACGGGCATTCCAAATCTACCGACATAAACTGGGAACCGATCCCGAAAATGATATTTTAATATATCATGAGAAGGATGAAACTTTTGATGTTAGTCTTTTCAAAACAAAATCATTGGAGTATATATTCATCGCATCATCCTCCACTAATGAAGATGAGATGAGATTTATTCCAGCCAATAATGTTTTTGCAGATTGGAAACTTATACAGCCAAGAACAGAAGATTTAGAATATTCAGTTGAGCATTATCAGGATGATTTTTACATTATTACCAATGCGGATGATGCTACCAACTTCAAGATTGTGAAAACCAAAGTAGAAACACCTTCTTTAGAATATTGGGAAGATTATATTCCTCACAGAGAAGATGTTTTATTGGAGGGTTTTGAGATTTTCAGAAACTATTTTGTGCTGGAAGAACGCCAAAAAGGACTTTTACAAATTAATATTATTGATAATCAAAACAATAACTCCTATTATCTACCTTTTTCAGATCCGACTTACACTGCATATATTGGTATTAATATGGAGTTTGACACAGATATTCTGAGGTTCGGGTATACATCAATGACCAAGCCTGCGTCTACTTATGAATATAATATGAAGGACAAAACCACCACGCTTCTTAAACAACAGGAAGTTTTGGGTGGAAAATTCTTTCCGGAGAATTATATTTCTGAGCGCATCTGGGCTATTGCAAGAGACGGAAAAGAAATTGCGATCTCACTAGTTTATCATAAAAATACACCAAAATCTGCTGACACTCCACTTTTGCTTTATGGTTACGGGAGTTACGGACACACCGTGGATGCTACATTTTCCAGCGTAAGATTATCATTACTGGACAGAGGTTTTATCTACGCGATTGCCCACATCCGCGGCGGTGAATATCTAGGGCGGGAATGGTACGAAGATGGCAAAATGCTCCGGAAAAAAAACACATTTTTTGATTTTATTGATGCTGCAAAACACTTGATTTCACACCATTATACATCTCCAAGACATCTTTACGCAATGGGAGGAAGCGCAGGTGGACTATTAATGGGAGCTGTGATGAATTACAATCCCGAATTATTCCACGGTATTGTGGCGCAGGTTCCTTTTGTAGATGTAGTGACAACAATGTTGGATGAAACAATACCCTTAACAACTGGAGAATATGACGAATGGGGAAATCCGAATGAAAAAGAATATTACGATTATATGAAATCCTACTCGCCATACGACAATATCGAAGCCAAAAATTATCCTAATATTTTGATAACAACTGGCTTTCACGATTCTCAGGTTCAGTATTGGGAACCGGCAAAATGGACGGCAAAGCTCAGAGATTTGAAGACAGACAATAACATTCTTATCTTCAAAACGGATATGACTTCCGGCCACGGTGGCGCAAGCGGAAGATTCGAAAGTTTAAAAGAAGTCGCTTTGGAATATGCGTTTTTGTTTAAAGTTGAAGGTATAAAAAATTAATTATGACAGGAGAAATCTGGAAAAAAATAGAACACTTTTTTGAAGTTAACTTTCAAACTGAGAAAAACCCTCCAATAGAAACGCTTCTATTCATTATTGGTGTTCAGGAATTGGGAAGTGGACAACAGAAATTCACCAAAGATGATAAGGTCAATTTGGTTCATATTGCTGTTTGCAGGTTGTTGGAACCTTTTGGATATTACAAATTCACGCATTATAAAGATGGCTGGCCACAATTCGAAAAGTTAGATGACCTCCCGGAATTAAAACCCAATGAACAATCATTATTAATGAAAAAAGCGATTATCCAATATTTTATAGATGAGGAAATTGAGTTGATATGATAATTAGGTAATTTGTTGATTATACAATTAATATCCTAATCAACAAATTATCAAATCATCGATTTAACAAATCCTCCAACTGATTCAGTCCCATTTTGAAGCCTTCTTCAAAACCCATATCAATGAGCTGATTCAGTTCTTCTTGGGAATTGAAATGCAGATTGAAAGTCATTCTCGTTCCTTCATCAATTCCTGTGAAACCTATTAACCAAGCAGTTTGTGGCAAATCTGTCTTGACTTTTCCTTTTTCATCTGCAAAAGCATCTGTCCACGCAATACTTCTGTGTGGCATTATTTCGCCATAACTGGCTAAGGCAAATTCTTTTTCTCCGTCCGGACCTTTCATGGCGTACAACCAAATACCATTTTCGCGGAAATCCATTTTTTCGGTTTCACATTGCCAAGGTTTTGGTGCCCACCATTGGTCTATCAATTCGGATTTGGTGAAATATTCCCAAAGTTCTGTCACATCTGCATCATAGATTTTAGAAATATAAGCGGTTGCAGAATCTAAATCTTTGTTAAAAATAATGTCGGAATTCATAACGTTCAATGTTTTTAAAAACTTAAACAGATAAAATCACACCAAACTTTTCTTGTGGCAACATTTTTGTTTATTCACAATAAAATGTTAAAAAACGATGTTTTAAGAAATTTTTAATAATTTTATATCGTTATTATTGTGTGAATATTCTTAAAAGTAGTAATTTTAACGTTTCAAAATCAATAATAATAATGGATAACAGATTTATTCCTATTATTTCTGTATTTATGACGATTTCTCTTATGGTCTTCGTTTCATTGCAGTTATATTGGATTAAAGAATTATATGGCGCATTGGAACAGGATTTTTCTAATAAAGTCTACTCTGCGCTGGAAACATCTACACAGAAAGTTAATCAGATCGAGGTTAATAAATATTGGAATGATACCTACAAAAATGTGGGTAGTGAAGTGCTTGCGTCGAAAGATCAACCAATCAAAACCTACATTCAACAAAGTTCGGACTCTGCAAACCGTTCCAACATCCTTTTCCAGACCAGCATTGTCGAAAAGCAAAATATCCCTGTTTCCGCCAAAGGTGACACACTTTACACCACCAAATTATATAAAGATGAAGGTCAGCTAAAGTTAAAACGAAGCACGCCTGAACCGCTTACTACAAACATCAGCCGAGATATTGACAATAATTCTTATCAGATGAAGGAGTTTGCAAGGCTCAGCGCCACAAATCTTCCGATTGAGAAAAGAGTGGACAGTAAGATCATTGACTCTGTGGTTACTAAAGAGCTTAAATTGAAAGGGATTGATACAAAATTTGGATTCGGCGTTATCAATAAATCCAATCAATTGACAACGATAGCTAACAATATTTACCTGGACCAAAAAGATAAAACCAATTATACTTATCCGCTTTTTACAGACAGTAAAGACAGGACTTTGTTTACGCTGGCACTGGTCTTTCCAAGAAAAGATTACTCTTTGGTAAAACATAATCTTCCAATGCTTTTGGGTACTTTTATCTCACTGCTTACGATATTGGGGATTTATATTATCTCGATTAATTATATGATGAGACAGAAAAAGATTGCCGAAATCAAAACCGATTTCATCAATAATATGTCTCACGAGTTCAAAACACCACTGGCAACAATTTCGGTGGCATCAGATTCTCTGGCCAATGATAAAATCGCCACTGACCCAGATAAAGTCAAATATTATTCAGGACTAATAAAACAGGAAAATCTGAGGATGAAAAAACAGGTGGAAACCGTTCTGAATATGTCCAAATTGGAACGCAATGAAATGCCGCTTCATCTAAAAGAAACGAACGTGCGGGAACTGATTAAAAGCATTGCAGAATCTTTCCAGTTAATCGTCAACGAGAGAAACGGAAGACTTATAACTGAGTTCAACGCTACCAAATACAATTTCAGAGTTGATGAGTTTCACTTGTCGAATGCATTGATCAACTTGCTGGATAATGCCAACAAATATTCCCCAGAAACACCGGAAATAAAGCTTTCTACTAGAAATGAAGGTAATTGGTATGTTATCGAAATTTCAGACAAAGGAATGGGAATGGAATCGCAAAATAAGAACAAGATCTTTGAAAAATTCTTCCGCGAGGAAACGGGAAATATCCACAACGTAAAAGGACAAGGTCTTGGTTTGTCGTATGTAAAGAAAATTGTGGAAATCCATAAGGGCCAAATCCTCGTAGATTCTCATAAAGGAAAAGGAAGTACATTCACTATAAAATTACCGATGGTGTAATTAAAAGTTAAAATTAGCAAATCAAAATATTAACAAACGAAGAATCTATAAATCTTCATTATTAATTTAAAAACAATGAGCAATAGAATATTATTAGTAGAGGACGACCAGAGTTTTGGGGCAGTTCTTAAAGATTATTTGACGATAAATAACTTCGAGGTAACATTAGCAACCGATGGAGAAATGGGACTGAAAGAATTCACCGAAAAAGAATTTGATATCTGTATTTTCGACGTGATGATGCCTAAAAAAGACGGATTTTCTCTTGCTGAAGACGTGAAAAAAATCGATAAAAATACACCGATTATTTTCCTGACGGCAAGAAACATGAGAGAAGACATCCTGAAAGGCTATCAGATAGGAGCGGATGACTATATTACAAAACCATTCGATACAGAGTTACTTCTGTATAAGATTAAAGCAATTCTGCAAAGAAGTGCCGTTTTGGAAAATGAAGATCAGGAGCAGTTTAAAGTCAGTAATATCTTCTTCGATTCTATGTTGAGACAACTAAGAGTTGGCGAAAACGAATACAAATTGTCTCCAAAAGAAAACGAACTTCTGAAATTGCTTTGCATCCACAGAAACGACTTTATGCCAAGAGATTTAGCATTGAGAAAAATCTGGAAAAAGGAAAACTATTTTACAGCCAGAAGTATGGATGTCTATATCGCTAAACTTAGAAAACTTCTTAAAGACGACGAAGGTCTGGAGATCATCAACGTTCACGGCGAAGGTTTCCGACTATTGGTAAAGAATCCATAATAATTATCAGTCAAAAAACCCTTCAGATTTGAAAATCTGAAGGGTTTTTTATGCGATTGAAAAGAGGAATTATCAATTCGTAGCCATTTTCTGCTGCTCCAAAGAATCCAAGATTTTATCTTTCTCCTCAGTTCCTTTAAGCCATTGCGAGCCGGCAAGATAGTTTTGGTCTGGATAATAAATAAAAAGACAAGTCTGATTTTTTATCGTGTTGATGATAGGCTCGGCAAGCTCTCTTGGGATAGCAGGACATCCCCAGCTTCTCCCAAGTCGTTTTTCTGCTTTAATAAAATCTTCACTTACATAATTGGCGCCGTGCATCACGATACAGCGTTCCAAAGCTGCATCATTATAACCTTTATCCATCCCGAATAAACGCAGGGAATAGCCATTGTCACCGGTATAAGTTTGCTCTGTGATGTAAAATCCAAGGCTGGACTGATGCGAGTTTTCTACATTAGAAAACTGGGTCGCAAACTCTTCTCCTGTACCTTTTCCGTGTGCTACAAGAGAATTAAAAAGCACTTTTTTCTCGTCCACGTTAATGACCCAAAGTCTTTTTTTGTTAGAAGACAAACTGAAATCACATACAGAAAGCAGGTTGACGGTTGACTGCAGTTTACCGGATTTTTTCAAATTTTGGAATCCTAAATAAGCTTTTTCAAAGACTTCAAAATTCAATGTTTCATCCGCAAACTGGAGTTGTCTGTAGATTTCTTCAGCTGGGTTTTTTGGAGAGAAATTCTTTTTTGGCGTTAGCTTAATTTCTTTTACTGACAAGGGTTGCAGAGATTTTTTGTTCTCGGAACCTGACGGATAAAAAGAGGTTGTTACCAGGTAAATCAAGCATAACAGTAATGGGAATTTCTTCATTAAGTATAAAATTAATTTTTTGTTTTAGTGGTGCAAAATTATATATAAATCATTATCAGAATGTTACAAACTAAATTTTTAACGGTTTTTTAGTAAACTTTAACGCAATAAGATAGGAGATAATAGATTTTTATTAAGATAATATTATGATTGAAATCTTCAAAGTTATAACTTGCAGTAAATTTATTAGAATGTCGTCAATTAGAATTGCAGGATTGAATCTGGATATTATCTGGAAAAATAAAGAGGCTAATTTCCAGCTGATCGAGCAGGAATTGAGTTCGGTTGAAGCTGATTTATTCCTTCTTCCGGAGATGTTTTCTACCGGATTTTGTATGGAAGCGGATGAAGTTGCCGACAGAAATCTAGAAACTTTGACTTGGATGAAATCCTTTGCTAAAAGGAAAAATTCGGCAGTTGCAGGAAGTGTTTCTGTGGAGGAAAATGGAAAATTCTATAATAGATTTTATTTTGTTTTTCCAGATGAAAGTTTTGAATATTACGACAAAAGACATTTGTTTTCTTATTCCGGAGAAGATAAAATCTACACGGCAGGAACAAATCGAAAAATCATTGATTATAAGGGATTTAAAATTCTTTTACAGGTTTGTTTTGATTTGCGTTTCCCGGTTTTTTCCAGAAATCAGGAAGATTATGACGCAATTCTTTATGTTGCCAATTGGCCAAAATCCAGAGTGGATGCGTGGAAAACACTTCTGAAAGCAAGATCGATAGAAAATCAAACTTTTCTTTTTGGATTAAATAGGATTGGGACAGACGGTTATAGCCTTGAATATGAGGAAAGTTCATTAGTCTATTTTCCGGATGGAAGAGATATTTCTGAACGAGAAAATAATGTCGTCTTTTCAGAATGGAAATTGGACGAGCTGAAAGAATTCAGAGCGAAGTTTCCGTTTTTGAAGGAGAGAGATGGGTTTGAAATGAAATGATGAAAAAGCTACTAATATTACTATTGTTTTCTTTAATCAATTGTAAGCAAAAAGATTTTAAGAATTATACTTTTGAAACAATAAAGGTTTCGGATTCGGCCTCAAATATTAAATGGACAAATGGCAAAATTGTTCAATTATCATCAGAACCAATCAATGATTTCTATTTGGATGAAAAAACACATATTAAATGGGCTAATAATAAATTTATTTGCCTAAGGCATTCTAATGGAAGTGATACTTGGACAGATATAATCTTACCATTAGACAATAATAATTTTAAAATAATAGAAAATGCTTTAGCATATGATAGATTAAACGGGATTGTTGTTTGTGAAACAGATTCAGCAAATTACAAATTGTTTGCTGAAAATATTAATTCGGGAAAAAGGCTTTATATTGGAAGCTATTGGGAGAACTGTTCAAGTATCTTTCCTCATTATTGCATAGATAGCATTAGCATTAAAGATAAAAAGTTATATGTTGAATGGACGTTACCGAACAACATTGAGAAAAGTGCTAAAAAACAGATTAAAAAGATTAGATTAAATCTTTAACTCTTTTTATTTTTAATCAATCTCTAACTAGAAAACCGCTCCAGCAACCCCACCAACGAATTCAGATCGTGGACACCACTTTCTTTCCAAAGCAATTCTCCGTTTTTGAAAATCGCTAAAGTCGGAACGCCACGAACACCATTTTCTGATGCAATTGTTGGAAATTGATCCACATCGATCTTGACAATTCTGGCCTTGTCTCCAATTTGTTCTTTTACCGAGTTAAGAACGGAAGATTGAACTTTGCAAGGCTGACACCACGTTGCAAAAAAGTCAATCAAAACAGGGCGTTCGGATTGTATTAGTTCTTGAAATTTCTGTGACATAAAAAAAGATATTAGAAGTTAAGTTTTAGATGTTAGATTCTACTAAGTTTTACTTTGACAAACAAAATTACTCAATGGAAATTTCTCTGTTTTCTTAATCGCATTGAAGCCACCGTCAACCTCAGTGAAATTTCTATAACCTCTTGCCTGCAAAATACTTGCCGCAATCATACTCCTGTAACCTCCAGCACAATGAATATAAAAATGTTCAGAATTATCTAAAGAATTAACCCAATCATTGATGTAAGCCAAAGGTTTGCTGTAAGCGTCATTGATATGTTCTGCTTCGTATTCTGACTCTTTTCTCACATCAACAACTTTCACATTTTCAGAAAATTCACCAGCAAATTCTTCTGCAGAGATTCTTCTAATTTCGTCGGTTTCTTTTCCTGAATTTTTCCAAGCTTCGAAACTTCCGTCCAAATAACCTAAAACATTATCAAATCCTACTCTGCTCAATCTCGTTATCACTTCTTCTTCTGTTCCTTCGTCAGAAACCAAAAGAATCGGCTGTTGGACATCTACAATCATTGCGCCGACCCAAGGTGCAAAATCACCTTTGATTCCAATATTGATTGAGTTTGGAACAAAACCTTTATGAAAAACCGCCGCACTTCTTGTATCCAAAATCAAAGCTCCGGTTTCTTCCGCCGCAATTTCAAATTCTTCCACAGACAACGGATTTTTTCCTTTTTTCAGAACTTGGTCAAAACTTGCGTAACCGCCTTTGTTCATTGCGACATTCATTCCGAAATATTTTGGCGGAGCAGTTAACCCGTCAAGAACTTCATTAATAAAAGATTCTTTGTTGGGTTGATTAAGTGCATAATTGGTTCTTTTCTGATTTCCCAAAGTATCCACCGTTTCTTTCTGCATATTTTTACCACAAGCAGAACCCGCACCGTGAGCCGGATAAACCGTGACAGAGTCGCCCAAAGGCAAAATCTTGCTATGTAAACTTTCATACAACATTCCGGCAAGATCTTTTTCGGTGATTTCGCCCGCTTTCTGCGCTAAATCCGGTCTTCCAACATCGCCTAAAAATAAGGTGTCGCCTGAGAAAATGGCTGTTTCTTTCCCTTCTTCATCAATCAAAAGAAAAGTGGAACTTTCCAAAGTATGTCCCGGCGTGTGAAGAACTTTGATTTTGATATTTCCGATTTCAAAAATCTGTTCGTCTTTTGCAATAATTGCATCAAATTCCGGCTGGGCACTTGGCCCGTAAACAATTGGTGCTCCTGTTTTGTTAGACAGATCCAAATGTCCAGAAACAAAATCTGCGTGAAAATGCGTCTCAAAAATATATTTGAGTTTCACGTTGTCTTTCTCCAAACGCTCCAAATAAGGTTTCACTTCTCTTAGCGGATCAATAATTGCCGCTTCGTTTTCGGAAACAATGTAGTACGCACCTTGCGCAAGACAGCCAGTATATATTTGTTCAACCTTCATAGGTATCGGTAGATTTTAATCAGACTTTTTTTGATATTATTGGGTTATCGTTTTGAAATACAAATATGAGGTTATTTGGATTAACAATAAATAATTTTTGAAAGATATTATGAATTATTCCAATTCATAGTTAAACGAAAGTTCAACACTCCTTGTTTTCGCAATATTTATGCCTATACTAATATAATTGTCTGTTTTTATACAAGTGTTTTATAAGCTAAAAAAAAAGCAAATCACTAAAAAAGTTTAATTATCAAGTTCCTTTTCTGCGATTTTTTTATTTCGTATTTTAGCGCTTCTAAAATTCAGGAAATTGGCAAAGAAAGAAACTCCGTTAATGACGCAATACAATACAATCAAGGCGAAATATCCTGATGCATTGTTATTGTTCCGAGTAGGAGATTTCTACGAAACTTTTGGACAAGATGCAATAAAAACATCGCAGATTCTTGGGATTGTTCTCACCAAAAGAGCCAATGGCGAAGGTCATATCGAATTGGCTGGATTTCCTCATCATTCTGTAGATTCTTATCTTCCAAAATTGGTAAGAGCCGGAATGCGCGTTGCAATTTGCGACCAGTTGGAAGACCCGAAAACCGTCAAAGGAATTGTAAAACGTGGGGTTACAGAGTTGGTGACGCCAGGAGTTACGTTCAATGATCAGGTTTTATCTTCCAAGAAAAATAATTTTCTGCTATCTCTTCATAAAGAAAAAGAAAAATACGGAATGGCACTTGTGGATGTTTCAACGGGAGAATTTCTCGTGAGTGAAGGTAATCTTGAGAAATTACTTCACATTGTTCACACTTTTGACCCGAGCGAAATTATCTATCAAAGAACTTCTGAAATTCCGAATCAGCTTAGAAATAAGAATGTTTTCAAGTTGGAAGATTGGGCGTTCAAATATCCTTATGCTTACGAAAAACTGACTTCGCATTTCAAAACGCAGTCTTTGAAAGGTTTTGGAATTGATGAACATAAATTAGGAATTACCGCAGCAGGAGCTATTTTCGCTTATTTGGTAGAAGATACGCATCACGCATTGTTGCAACACATTACGAGAATTCAAGTGATTCCGCAGGATGATTATCTGATGATGGATAATTTCACGCTGAGAAATCTGGAAATTGTTTATTCGGCTAATCATCAAGGTAAATCGCTTCTTGATATTATTGATAAAACTTCTACGCCAATGGGCGGAAGGTTATTGAGAAGACGTTTGATTCTTCCCTTGAAAAACATAGGCGATATCAATAGAAGATTGAACCTGATTGAATTTCTAAACAAAGAAGATTCTTTGAAATACGACATCAAAGATTTGTTGAAAGGTATTTCTGATTTGGATAGATTAATTGGAAAATTAGCTGCTGAAAAGATTTCACCGAAAGAATTAGGTTATCTCCGTCAAAGTATCATTAATATTAATGAAATCAGAAAACATCTTCTGAAATTTTCTGATGTTTTGGCTTGGATTGACCCTTTTATTAATCTAGAGGAATTAATAGATTTCATCAAAAATCATCTGAATGAAGAACTTCCTGTGAACATCAACAAAGGAAATGTCATCAAAGAAGGAATTTCGGAAGAATTGGACCATTTGCGAAATCTTCAAAGTAAAGGTCGCGGTTTTTTGGACGAAATGTGCCAACGCGAAATCGAAAGAACTGGAATCACAAGTTTGAAAATTGATTTCAATGGCGTTTTCGGTTATTATATTGAGGTTAGAAATACACATAAAGACAAAGTTCCGGAAGATTGGATCAGAAAACAGACTTTGGTAAATGCAGAACGTTACATCACCGAAGAGCTGAAAGAATATGAAAATCAAATTCTTGGCGCTGAAGAAAAAATTGGAAAATTAGAATTAGAACTTTACAGAAATATCTGTGAAAATGTTCTCATTTATATTGACCAGTTACAAGAAAATTCGAAACTCATTGGCGAATTAGATTGTGCTGTTGGGTTGTCAGATTTATCGGTTGAAGACAATTACACAAAACCGATTCTGAACGATTCTTTCTCAATTGACATCCAGGAAGGACGACATCCGATCATAGAAAAATCTTTACCGCTAGGCGAATCTTATATCCCGAATGATGTTTTCTTAGACAAAGATTCTCAACAAATCATAATGGTAACCGGACCCAATATGGCCGGTAAATCAGCAATCCTGAGACAGACCGCGATTATTTCTTTGTTGGCTCAAATCGGAAGTTTTGTTCCAGCTAAACATGCAGAGATTGGAACTTTGGACAAGATTTTTACGAGAGTTGGCGCAACGGATAATTTGTCTGCCGGCGAATCTACTTTTATGGTGGAAATGAATGAAGCCGCGAATATTCTTAATAATATCTCAGACAGAAGTTTGATTTTGCTGGACGAAATCGGTCGTGGAACTTCTACTTACGATGGTGTTTCCATTGCGTGGGCCATTGCAGAATATCTTCACCAACATCCGACACAACCGAAAACATTGTTCGCAACGCATTACCACGAGTTGAACGAAATGTCTGTCAACTTTGAGAGAATCAAGAATTTTCACGTCTCCATTCAGGAAGTGAAAGGCAATATTATTTTCCTCAGAAAGTTGATTTCTGGAGGGAGTGAACATAGTTTTGGTATTCACGTAGCAAAACTTGCAGGGATGCCTCCCAAGGTAGTAAATCGTGCCAATGAAATTCTTAAAACTTTGGAATCCAGCCGAGCAACGCAAGATTCTGGAGAGAAAATAAAACGTGTGACCGAAGAAAATCTTCAGCTTTCATTTTTCCAGTTGGATGATCCGGTTCTTGAAAATATTCGCGAAGAATTGACAAAAATCGACATCAATACATTGACACCAATTGAAGCTTTGATGAAACTTAATGCCATTAAAAAGATGATCGGGAAATAGCTATTTTACACCGACTGTATCTACCTTTTTATCTGTAGAAAGCGCAGCAGAATCTACACCTTTGTTTCTCATATGTTCTGCACTGTGATCGGCTTTTCTTTTATCTCTTTTGTCTTTATCCGGTACACAACTGACAATAAGTGATGATAATATTCCGATAAACAATAGATTTTTCATAATAATCAGATTTGGTTACAGTTTCCTTTTCAAAAATCAAACCGAAATTGTTCTCGATTAAAATTCATTGTCAGAGTACCGCTTTTAATAAAAAAATCGAGATAATAATTACCTCGATTTTTTGTTTTATTTAAAAATAATGCTGTGATAATTAATTTTAAATTCTATTACAAAAGCTTTCTGATTGCTATTTTCATCTTCGCAGTAGAAGTTCTGATTGCTACAGAACTTAAAAACATCTTCTTCGTAAGAGCTTATTTGGGTGATGTTTTCGTTGTAATGTTGATGTATTATTTCATCAAAGCATTTTTCGATTTCAATCCAACAAAATTGATTGTCTGGATTTTCATTTTTTCCTGCCTGATTGAGTTTGCCCAATATTTTCACTTCGGAGAATTAATGGGTTTCAAAGATAATCGCATTGTGATGATTATGCTTGGCAACTCATTCAGTTGGTTGGATATCCTTTGCTACTTTGCAGGATGTGTGATTTTATTTTTAATCACAAACATTAAATCGGAATAAAGATTACAGCAGCAAGTGCAGCAGCACCAATAATCACGGAAGATAAAATATCTGGTTTTTTGATTTCACGTACTTCGCTTCTTTCAATTTCGACCATTTCTCCAGCTTTGTTTTTACCGTAGATTTTGGTAGCGTCCACTTTCAAAACTTCGATTTTCTGAGTCTTGGCATCTTTTGTTTGGATAGAGTATTTTTTGTAAAGTTCTAATGTATTATCGAACATTGGTTTGCTAGGACTCACCACTCTTGTTTGGCAAGAAATCATCAAAGCGAACAATGATAACGTAAATAATTTGAAAATAATTTTAGGATATTTCATTATGGATAAAATAATTTTGTCAAATTTAGCTAAATTTTCACGAATTGGTATTAAGTTTTTGAGAAATTAACCAAGCTTCACTCCAGCAGGCTTGAAAATTAAAGCCACCTGTAATTGCATCAATATTAAGAACTTCTCCGCAAATATAAAAATTTGGTAAGAGTTTGGATTCCATATTTTTAAAATCAATTTCTTTAAGATCAACACCTCCAGCCGTTACGAACTCATCTTTATAAATAGATTTTCCGGTTACTTGCATTTTTTTTCTGCACAGAGCTTCCAATATCGCATTCAACTCTTTTGCGGATATATTAGCAATCTGCGTTTCCGGATTGATATTGCAGATCTCTAGAACCTTATTCCAAAATCGGTTGGTTACGTTAAATATTTTAGATTGCCCGATAGATTTTTTAGGATTTTGTGTCTTGAAGGTTTTTAAAAGGTTTTCAGCCTCAGAAATTGGTATTGAAATAAAATTTACCTCGATTTCAAATTGGTATTTTAACTCAGCCAATGTTCTTGCTTCCCACGCAGAAATTTTGAGCACAGCTGGCCCGGAAAGTCCCCAATGTGTTATCAAAAGTGGACCGGATTCTGCTGTTTTCAGGCTAGGAATTTGGATTTCGGCGTTTTCAAAACTGGTTCCGGGAAGATCCTTCAATAAGTCATCTTTAATGTTGAATGTGAATAGTGACGGAACAGGCTCTATAATTTTATGACCAAGTTTTTCAATCATTTTTAAAGATTTAGGTGCGCTTCCCGTGCAATAAATGATAATGTCTGCAAGGAAATCGCCTTGCTTGGTTTTAACCAGATAATTATTGTCTTGGTTGATAATCTCCGAAACCGAAATCTGGGTTTTTATTTCAAATTTTTTTCCAAGTACTTCTTTAGTCATTGCATTGATAATGCTTTGTGAAGAGTCCGAAACCGGAAATACCCGGTTGTCTTTTTCGATTTTTAAGGGAACATTTCTAGACTCGAACCATTCCATTGTATCTCCGGGCTGGAATTTTGTAAAAACACTGAGTAGCTCTTTGCTCCCTCTCGGATAGAAACTAGTGAGCTCTCTCGGATCAAAGCATGCGTGGGTGACATTGCAACGTCCGCCGCCGGATATTTTTACCTTTTGCAGTACGTCCGAATTCTGCTCTAGGATAGAAACGTCATATTTGTCCTCATCCAGATTTGCAGCGGCAAAAAAACCAGAAGCGCCGCCGCCAATGATAATTATTTTCTTTTTTTTTAAATCCATTATTGCAAAATTACATTTTTAATATCCACATCAAATGGTTAATTTTGAACAATCATAAAATTAAATAAAATGTCTGTTTATTATCATAAATTTGAAGTAAGATGGAGTGATATTGATGCGAATCGTCATCTTGGAAACTCAACCTATGTGGATTATTGCTCACAAACTAGAATGGCTTTTCTAAACAAAAACAAAATTGGGCTAACCCAACTGAACCGCTGGGGCGTGGGTCCTGTTATGTTGCACGAGCGCTACTCATTCTTCAAGGAAATCTATGCAGACCAGACAGTTTTTGTTGGCTTGGAGGTGTCTGCAATCTCGGAAGACGGATCTATTTATCAGTTCGTGCATAAATTTTATCTGCCAGACGGGACACATTGTGCAACAGCCGAAGCTACGGGTGTCTGGATAGATATGATGCTCAGAAAAACCACAACACCGCCTGAAGACATTATGGAAGTAATGAACGAATACAAATCAGCGAATGTACAAATCATTTCAAAAGAATTCCTGAAGACTCTACCTTTCCGTCCGGAAAATATTGATTCTGAAATTTTTAAATAAATATTAATAGTAATTGAGAGCGATTTCGATTGTTTTTAATCGTTTATAATTAATCAAATATCATTTATTAAATGCTAGAAGATAAATCACAAAACCTAACGCCGATAGCAAAACTTGGAGAGTTCGGGTTAATAAAACATCTAACGCAACATTTTCAGATTATACAGGATTCTACAAAAATTTCGGTTGGTGATGATGCTGCAGTTATAGATCCAGGAAATAAAAAAGTGGTAATTTCCACAGATATGCTTGCGGAAGGAATTCATTTCAATCTCGGATACGTCCCGCTAAAACATTTAGGATATAAAGCCGTTGTAGTAAACCTGAGTGATATTGCCGCAATGAATGCTACTCCAACTCAAATTTTGGTTTCTGTTGCTGTTTCCAATCGTTTTCCGGTGGAAGCTTTGGAAGAAATCTATGCAGGAATTGCTTTGGCTTGCAATAGATACAAAGTAGACTTAATTGGCGGAGACACAACAAGTTCCAACACAGGTTTGGTAATTAGCATTACAGCAATTGGTCTTGAAAATGAAGATAAAATCGTTAAAAGAAATGGTGCAAAACCAAATGATCTTTTGGTGGTAACCGGAGATCTTGGTGGTGCATATCTGGGACTTCAAATTTTGGAAAGAGAACATTCTGTTTATTTGGCAAACCCCAATATGCAACCAGAAATGGAAGGTTATGATTACATCCTTGAAAGACAGCTGAAACCAGAAGCCAGAACCGATATCAAGAAAAAATTGGAAGAGTTGGATATTTTGCCAACATCTATGATCGATGTTTCGGACGGTCTGGCATCAGAGATACTTCATTTGTCGGATCAGTCTGGTGTTGGATTTCATTTGTATGAAGAAAAAGTTCCAATGGACAGTGTTACTATTTCTACTGCAGAAGAACTGAATCTTAATCCCGCAATGGCCGCGTTAAACGGAGGTGAAGATTACGAATTATTGTTCACCATTTCTTCTTCAGATTTTGATAAAATTAAGAATCATCCAGACTTCACCATTATCGGTCACGCAACTGAAGAATCTCAAGGCAATTTCTTGGTAGCAAGAGGCTCAAACCAACTGATTCCATTAACTGCACAAGGCTGGGATGCCTTTCTAAATAAGGAGTAAATCTTTTGGAATAAAACTTGTAAAACACAACCATATAAATAAAAAGAACGATGAAAATTTTAAAAACTTCAGCTTTTGTAATTGCGGCATTAGGAATTACTGCTTGTGTCACTAACCCAATTACTGGTAGATCTTCCATCCAAATTGCAAATAATTCTGAGATTGCAACCGCTGCAGCTGCAGAATATAAAACCACATTATCTAGTTCCAAAGTTGTTACTGGAACTGCAGACGCCAACCGAATCAAAAATGTTGGTGATAGAATTAAAAATGCGGCTTACGCTTATTATAAACAAATTGGTCGTGAGTCTGCTTTAACTGGCTATAATTGGGAATTTAATTTAATCCAAGACAGCCAACTAAATGCTTGGTGTATGCCTGGTGGAAAAGTCGCTTTTTATACAGGAATTATGCCTATTTGTAAAGATGATAATGGTGTGGCTGTTGTAATGGGACACGAAGTTTCTCACGCGCTGGCAGGACATGGAAACGAAAGAATTTCTCAGGCGATGTTGGCTCAATATGGCGGTAGTCTTTTAGGTGGCACAATGTCTAACAGTCAATGGTCAGGCGTTTTTGAAAAAGTGTACCCAATTGGAGCACAAGTTGGATTGTTGGCTTATGGAAGAAAACAAGAGTCTGAAGCAGATGAAATGGGTCTTCAAATAATGGCTATGGCCGGTTATGATCCTAGAACTGCAATTTCTTTCTGGCAGAGAATGGAAGCTTCTTCTACAGGAACCAGACAACCAGAATTTTTATCTACCCACCCTAGTCCTGCTAATAGAATCGCTGATTTGAATGCCGATATGCCAAAAGCTTTGCAATATTACAAAGCGGCAGGCGGTAAACTTTAAACTTTTTTTTAATTAAAATAAAAACACAATTATGAAAAGTTTAATAATTATTGGTATCATTTTATTCGGTTTGGGAGGTCTTCTTTTTTACCTGAATGATATGGCGGTAGATCTACGTGTGGTTTATGGATCACTTTGTGGGATTGGCATTGGTCTTATTATAGGTGGATTAGTAGGATATATTAGCAAAGGCAGTGCTGTAAAAGACGCTCAGATCAGACGCGAATTAAAGCAACTTCAGCAGGAGAAAGCTGAACTTGAAAAACAGAAAGTGCAAACCGATATTACCAGGACTTATTAAAAAGACTATAAGTTTTTTATAAAATGTCCTGGAGTAGTGTTTGTATATTTTTTGAAAATCTTATTAAAATAAGTAATATTATTAAAACCTGTAGCATAGCAGCTTTCTGCTATGCTTTTTTCTTGAGAAAGCAATATGCAAGCTTTGTCTATTCTGTATCTATTAACAAACTCAACAAAGGTAAGCGATGTGGCTTTTTTGAAAAAATTACAAAATGCGGGTTTCGTGAGATTAGCAAGATGTGCGGCCTGCATAATATCAATTTCGTTCTGGTAACCGTTTTCTACGTATGTAAATACAGCTTCCAAACGATTTCTATTTCTAGATACGATTGTGTAAGGCATCACTTCGGTATTCATTAATTCAAAATCCTCTGTTTTTGATAGTTCAAAAAGGATTTCTAAAAGTAGCAAGTACCTTTTATAACCCTCAGCTTCAGCTATCAATTCAAGTTTTGGAATGAGTTGTTTTTTTACTTGTGAGGAAAAAAGGACGCCGTACCTTGATATTTCCAACAGCTTTCTCACAGCATTAGTGTCTGGTTCTCCCTCTGGTAGGGAAAGGATGTCTTCCTTGAACTGTATTACGATTTCTTCATGCGGATCTGTAGCATTGAGCCCAAAACCAGAATGGGGAATATTAGAGCCTATTAGAGCCAGTGCGCCATCCTCAAAATGGCTTTTATGATAGCCTACGTGTCTTGTTCCTTTTCCATGCAAAACGCAAACGATCTCAATCTCAGAATGATAATGATATTGCCAGTTGAGTTCAGAAATAGGAACTCCTTTGATATGCAGCACACGAAATGAACTGTTTTCGTCTGGTGAAATATGTTCGAGTATAACCTTCATTCAAGTTAATGTTCTTTAAAAACAAAAATAAAGAAAACATGTTAATATTGTTCAATTTTTTGTTTATTATGTTAAACAATTGTTGAATAAAAGCGCATATTTTCGTATTACAAAAATGATTTCTTAAAAGAATGTAATTTTTGTGAATTTTTAAGGTCTATATATGAAGAAGGCTGGAAAGTGATTTCCAGCCTTCTCATATTTTCTGAGTTGCAATTATTTGAAATTATAACCGATACCGAGGATAAACATACTAGGTCTATTATCGTATCTGATTTCTGTCTCGCTTCCTGGAACTCCAGCGCCTGCGTTAATGAATTTTCGAGAATCTTTAGAAAAAGCTCCTTCATATCTTGCATTGACAACAAATTTAGACAACGTTGCTTGCGCTCCAAATTGGTATCCTACAGTAAATTCTTTAGTTCCATTTTCCTTGAAGTCTCCAAAAGTATTGTCTTTTGATAAATTATATGATGCAACTGGTCCTACAAAAGCAGCTAATTTTCCAAGTAAAAAGTTATGTCCAACTAAAACAGGAACATCAATTCTATTGCTTTTGGCTTCTAGTTCTACATCGCCAGTAGTTTCTACCGTATTTTTGAAAGATGTGTAATACACTTCTGGCATTACAAACCACCCACTTGCAGGTAAATCTACTTTAAAAGCCAATCCAACATTGAATCCTGTTGCATTATCACCTTTTGAATCAACAGCTGTATTAACAGCGCCTTTAAAATTATCCCAGCTTGCAGATGAAGTATTTATTAAAGCATTGGTTCTCAATCCTACAGTAACTTGTGAATAAGCCATCATTCCTAGGAATAAGGTCATTGCACTGATCAGTTTTTTATTCATTTTCAATTGATTTTAATTTAAAATTAGTGAATTATTTTTCCTTTTTTTCGGTATTGTTGCTGTTATGCGAGAGACTTGTCTGATCATTTTCAAGCATAAATTCTCTTAATTGCTTAAAAAGCTCTGAAGAGTAAACAAAATCCAAAAGGTTCTTATTTTTTGCTGTTGCTAATATATCTTTATTGCCTTCCCATTCTTTTATGCCCAATCGCAGATAGAGAATCTTTTCCCCAATCGTCATCACGGAATTCATATCGTGAGTGTTGATAATAGTAGTGGTGTTATATTCTTTGGTGATTTCCAGTAAAAGATCATCAATTATTTTAGATGTGTAAGGATCTAAGCCCGAATTAGGTTCATCGCAGAACAGATACTTTGGATTATTAACAATAGCTCTTGCTATGGCAACCCTTTTCTGCATTCCCCCGGAGATTTCTGAAGGGAATTTTTTATTAGCATTCTGAAGATTGACACGACCTATTACTTCCAAAACTTTTCGTTTCTTTTCTCGGTAAGTAAGATTGGTAAACATATCTAGAGGGAAACTGATGTTTTCTTCAACAGTCATGGAATCGAAAAGCGCACTTCCCTGAAAAACGGTTCCAATCTCTGAGCGCAAAGCCTGTTTGTCATCTCGGGACATCTGTACAATATCTCTTCCATCAAAGAGAATGCCTCCGCTGGATGGCTCGAAAACATTCAGCAGGCACTTGAGAAATACTGTTTTTCCGGATCCGCTTTGCCCGATTACCAGGTTTACTTTGCCGGTATCAAATGTTGTGGAAATACCTTTCAGAACTTCTACCCCATCAAAACTTTTTCTTAAATCTTTAACTTCTATCATCAGCTTAACAACATTTGGGTTAGTAATAGATCCATTATAATTACAGAAACCATAGTCCATACTACAGCTTGTGTGCTGGCACGTCCAACTTCCAAAGATCCGCCTTTTACATTATAACCGAAATAAGCAGGAATTGTAGCTATTAGAAATGCAAATACAGCTGTTTTCAGAAAAGCGTACCAGATAAAATAAGATGGCATATACATCTGGATACCTGTTATATAATCTGCTTTTGTCCAATTTCCAGTTGCGATTCCGGCAATATATCCGCCCCAGATTCCTACAGCAATACTGATTGCAATGAGTAGTGGATTAAATATCACACTGGCTATAATTTTTGGCAAAATAAGAAAATTGGGAGAATTGACACCCATAATGTCTAAAGCATCGATCTGCTCTGTAACCCTCATTGTCCCGATGCTCGAAGCGATGTAGGAACCAACTTTTCCAGCAAGTATAACAGAAATAATGGTAGGTGAGAACTCCAAAATCAACACCACTTTGGTTGCGTAACCAATAAAACTGTTAGGGATAGGAAAAGATGATGCGCTGAAGTTATTATACATCTGAATAGCAACAACCGCCCCTACGAAAAAAGATGTGAATAATACCAATCCAAAGGAATTGACGCCGAGGTCATAAAATTCTCTTACCAGCAGCTTGAGATATACATTTCTTTTCTGAGGCTTGTTTAGGACTTTTCCCAACAATAGAAAATATTCTCCTACGGATTCAAATAGTCGTTTTAACATAAAGCTAAATTAGGTTTTTTTTCTAACAATCAATGCGCTTTTTTATCGCCGGTAATAATCAGAAAAATGGTTTTGAAAATGATTACAATATCCATACTAAAACTCCAATTACGGACATAAAAAGAATCTGCAAGTATTCTTTTTTTCATCTCGATGTTCATATCACCTGCGTCGCCCCGCAGTCCGCTTACCTGCGCAAGGCCGGTAATACCTGGTTTTACCATACTTCTCAAACTGTATCTGCTGATCTTCGGCTTGTAAAAATCATCCACCAAAAGCATATGTGGCCGAGGCCCAACAACAGACATATTTCCTAATAAAACATTGATAAATTGTGGCATCTCATCCAGACTTGTTTTTCTAAGAAATTTGCCAATCTCGGTAATTCTTGGATCATTTGGATCGGTCGTTTTTTTAGATGACAGAATATTGACTTTCATTGTTCTGAATTTGAAGCACTTGAAAACCTTATCATGATAACCATATCGTTCCTGAATGAAAAAGGGAGAGCCTTTGGATCCATCCAATTTTATCAGTAATATAATAATCGGAAATAGCCAGGTGCAGATACAAATAAGCACTAATAAAGAAAAAACAATGTCGAAAAGCCTTTTAACAAAAAAATTGGTAAAAATATCTAATGGATTTTTTGTTTGTGTAAGAACCGGAGCAGTTCCGATGTAATTGTATTCAAACTCAAAGAAATCATTCTGTACAGTATTCGGAACCAAGGAAATTTTCACTTTATTAAGTTCTGCCTGATGAAAAAGCGCTTCTTCGAAACTCTTTTCCAATGTATGTTCTGATGGGATAAAAACGGTATGTATGCCATTGTCTTTCCAAAATTTCGCAATATACTCCAGATTAATATTTCCTGAGTAATCATATATTCTGAAACCGAAATCTTTTCTCTCTCTTATGATGTCTCGAAGAACATTGGTAGATGCCGTTTCTGCGATAAACATAACATTCCTGTGATTTTTCCCGATACTCCGGATATATTTCAAAAGAAAAAATATCAGTGTTTTTATAGGAATTACAATTAATGCCAAGATAATCGCCAGATAGAAACGTTCCGTTTTCAGGAAATCATTATTGCTGACTTTTCCCAGCAGAACCACCCCAATAAAAAAGAAAAAAACATGGATAATGATTCTCTCCAGATATATGGTATAGGTAATATTTCTAGGAATGTGATATAATCTTGTCCTTGCGCTAAGTAAAAGCCAGAAAAAACATAATAATAAAACAGAAAGTATGTTTTGCTCCAGAGACTCCGAATCATATTTGATTTCAAAATTAATTCGGTAATATGAAACGAAAACTGAAGCTACCAGAATCATATCTAGTAGGATCACGAAGGATTTGAAATATCTAGAATATCTTAGTCGCTGCATAAACTTCCGAAATTAAGGAATATTTAGATATTTATGCGTTTGGATAGAAGACCTCCATTCCGGATTTTCAAGAATAAAATCTGTAATTTTAGGATACATCGCATCGCGTTTGCTCCATTCGCTTTGGAGATACAACACGCAGTTATCATTGGTTTTAGCCTGCTGCTCCTGAGCAAATTTGAAATCATTATTGTTGAAAATAATCATTTTCAGTTCACTGGCAACTTTATAGATATCTTCCAGTGGAAGTCCTGTTTTCTTCGGCGAGAGAGTGATCCAGTCCAGATGACCGCTCATAGGATATGCGCCAGATGTTTCGATATGAATGGTACAACCTAATTCTTTTAACCGGGATGTAAGTATTTCCAGATTCCACATTAGTGGTTCGCCACCGGTCAGAACAATGGTTTTACAATATTTTGCTGCCGTTTCCGCTATCTCTGTGGCATCCATCAAGGGGTGGAGTTTTGGATTCCAGCTTTCCTTCACGTCGCACCAGTGACAGCCTACGTCGCAGCCACCTAAGCGGATGAAATAGGCCGCTTTCCCGGCGTGAAATCCCTCCCCTTGAATAGTGTAAAAATGCTCCATCACCGGGAGCATTTTACCTTGTTTTAATAGTAATTCTTCTTGTTCTTTAGTCATTATAAACCGAAGTTTTATAAGCGATAATAGTATTTTTCATCAGCATTGCGCGCGTCATTGGACCCACTCCGCCAGGAACCGGAGTGATCCAGCTTGCTTTTTCTGCGCAGCTGTCAAAATCTACATCACCTGCGAGATGATACCCTTTTTCCGAATCATCATCTACTCTTGTGATGCCGACATCCACAATCACTGCACCTTGCTTAATCATCTCTCCTTTCAGAAAATTCGGGTCGCCCAGTGCTGTTATCACGATATCGGCTTGTTTTGTATAATCTTCTATATGTTCTGTGTAAGAGTGTGTCAGCGTCACCGTAGAGTTTCCCGGGAAATCTTTTCTTCCCATCAGGATACTCATTGGTTTTCCAACAATCCTGCTTCTGCCAATGATGACACAATTCTTACCTTTGGTTTCGATGTTATATCTTTCCAATAATGTCAATATTCCAAATGGCGTTGCTGGCAAGAAAGTATCCATCTCCAGTGCCATTTTTCCGAAATTTTCCGGATGAAAACCATCGACGTCTTTTCGCGGGTCTATTGCCATGATGATTTTTTCCTGATCAATCTGTTTAGGCAACGGCAGCTGCACGATAAATCCATCTACATCTTTTGATTTATTCAACTCGTCAATTTTTTCCAACAGCTCGGCCTCAGACACTGTGTTTGGAAATTTGATAAGCGAAGAGGAGAAACCGACCTCTTCGCAGTCTTTTACTTTGCTGTTCACATAGGCTTTACTGGCGCCGTTATTTCCTACCAGAATCGCTACCAAATGTGGCGCTCTTCTTTTGTTAGCCAATATTTTTTCTACCTCTTGCTTGATTTCAGCTTTTACTTCTTTTGAGACTTTTAGTCCATCTAGAATTTTTGCCATTGTTCTTTCTTTTTACTTTTAGATTTATTTTAAAAAAAATGAAATGTTCCTTTCCCAACAAGCCATTTTCATAATTTATCGATTTGATTTATAATAATTAATCAATCCGTTTGTAGAGCTATCGTGGGTTTCAATTTTTCCATCGGCTTCCAGCTCTGGAAGGATTTTTCCTGCCAAGACCTTTCCTAATTCAACTCCAAACTGGTCAAAACTGAAGATATTCCAGATCACACCTTGTACAAAAATCTTATGCTCGTACAAAGCAATTAATTGTCCTAATGAAAATGGCGTCAATTCCTTAAATAAGAAAGAATTGGTAGGCGTATTTCCTGAGAAAATTTTATAGTTCAATAGTTTTTCGATTTCTTCTTCCGTTTTGCCAGATGACTTTAATTCATTAAAAACTTCATCTTCCGTTTTCCCGAATGCTAAAGCTTCTGTCTGCGCAAAATAGTTTGCTAAAAGGATATCCTGATGCTCGCCAACATCATTCGGAGATTTTGCATAAGCAATGAAATCCGCAGGAATCAACTCTGTTCCCTGATGGATTAATTGATAAAAAGCGTGCTGACCGTTAGTTCCTGGTTCTCCCCAGATGATTGGGCCTGTTTCATACTCCACGAATTCGCCATTTCTGTCCACAGATTTTCCATTACTTTCCATATCACCTTGCTGCAGATAGGCCGAAAAACGGTCAAGATATTGTGAGTATGGCAAAATCGCGTAGGTTCCAGCTGCATAGAAATTTCTGTACCATATTCCCAAAAGCCCCATCAGCACAGGAATATTCTCTTTAAAATCTTTGGTCTGGAAATGCACATCGGTCTCATACGCACCTCTAAGCAGTTGTTCAAAATTTTCGTAGCCAATGGATAGAACAATGCTCAATCCGATTGCGCTCCATAGCGAATATCGGCCACCAACCCAATCCCAGAACTCAAAAATATTTGCTTCTGCAATCCCGAATTTTTTTACAGCTTCAATATTCGTTGATAATGCCACAAAATGTTTGGCGACATCCTCATTTTTAGCACCAGATTTCAAAAACCATTCTTTTGCTGAGTTGGCATTGGTCATAGTTTCCTGTGTGGTAAATGTTTTGGAAGCAATGATGAACAAAGTGGTTTCAGGGTTCAGGTTCTTCACAACCTCGGCCATATGATTGCCATCTACGTTGGATACAAAATGAACATTAAGCCTTGTTTTAAAATGTTTTAATGCAGAACAAACCATCACCGGACCAAGATCTGACCCTCCGATTCCCACATTGACCACATCTGTGATTTCCTTGCCGGTAAAACCTTTGTGAACGCCAGAAATAACGGATTCTGAAAAAGATTTCATATGATCCAAAACTTTCTTTATGGCTGGTTTGATATTCTGGCCGTCAACCAGAATTTCTTTATTGGAAAAATCTCTCAAAGCTGTATGGAGAACTGCTCTTCCTTCAGTTTCATTGATTTTATCGCCGGAAAACATTTTTTCCATCGCTTCTTTAAGCTTAACTTCTTCAGCAAGGTCGAGAAGTAAGTCCAGAGTTTTGGAATCGATGAGGTTTTTTGAAAAATCGAAAAGATAGGAATCGGTTTTTACCGAAAATTCATTGAATCGGTTAGGATTAGATTGGAAAAGTGATCGTAACTCAAAATCGTGGTTTGCAAAGTGCTGATCCAGGGCTTTCCATGCTTTCGTTTGTATCGGATTTATTTTTGGTAACATTCTTTTAGATATTTATATTAGAAGAAGTGAGATCTTTTTATCTGACCTGCAAATTTAAGAAAAAATATAGCAGCAGTTTTAATCTTGTTTTTCGAGGATATTTTATTCTTGCCGATACGGATGATTAAACAAAAGAGATTTGTAATTTTATGAGATAATTTCTTGTTTTGGAAAACAATTTGATAATATTGCTTAGAAAATTTAAAATCAGAATCGATGAGACCAACATTCCTCCTACTAAGCCTACCCGTGCTAAGCCTTCTATTATCCTGCAAAAAAGATCAGGACAGTAAAATGATGAAAGAAACCTATTCATCGGAAACAACAACCGTAGATGACAACGGACAAAAAGATAGTATGACCACCACTTCTGTGGAAAAAGAAATAGATGGTAATAGAAACGGTTCGTATTCCTATCCTTACAAAGCTTCGGACGGCAGCCGTGCTAAGGCGACATTTATGAATAACGGACGTTCTAAAACCATTTTGATAGAAGCCAATAACAGAAAATTTGAGCTAGACTTTAAAAATAAAACACCGGAGGGTGAGCTTTATGAAAGAAGCGGAATTTCTGCAGAGTCAAAAGGAGATTCTCTGATTATCAGTCAGGATAACAATGAGATAGCTCTCGTAAGGGTGAATCTTAATTAAAAATAAAAGGGGATTTGAAAATATTTAAATCCCTTTTTTTCCCGTAAGAAGCATTTCTATCATTTTCACTTTCCGGCGTTCGCGGGTTTCTTCTTTTTTGGCATCGTCAATCCAGTGGATGTATTCTTTTTTATAAGTGTAGGACATTTTATCATAGAATTCTTTCGCTTTTTCGTTTTGATTAATTAATTCCTGAACATCATTGGGAACAATAACAATCCGTTCTTCTTTGTCTTCCCAAAGTTTAACTTCAACAATGTCTCCAAATGTCTTCCCTAATTCTTTTCTAATCGCCTGAGTCAATCCTAATCTGTGACAACCGCCGCCCATATTGGCAAGACTGCTTCTGTACACCACTTTATCATCTAGCAGAACTTTCACTTTAACTTGTCCTTTCTTGCCGAATAATTCAACGGTATCAAATGGAAAATTGACAAAAGCAGCATTGATGTCTTGGTGTTGCTGGATTTCTGCGGAAAATGTGATTGGTTTATTCATAGCTTAAAATAAAAAATCCCGAACTCAAATGTCGGGATTTTTATTTTATTAATTTTTATCAGTCTGATGCTCTCAAAGACTTAAATCTTAGAAAGCAACGTTCTGAAATTCACTTTCTCATCAATAATTCTTCTCAGTTCAGAAACCGGAACTCTTTCCTGTTCCATTGTGTCTCTGTATCTTAAAGTTACAGTATTGTCATTCAAAGAATCGTGATCAACTGTGATGCAGAAAGGTGTTCCGATCGCATCTTGTCTTCTGTAACGTTTTCCGATGCTGTCTTTTTCTTCAAAAATCACATTGAAATCAAATTTCAAATCATTGAAAATCTTATCAGCAAATTCCGGTAAACCATCTTTCTTCACCAAAGGCAAAATCGCTGCTTTTACTGGTGCTAAAGCTGGTGGTAAACTCAAAACAGTTCTTTCGGAACCATCTTCCAAAACTTCATCTTTTAATGAGTTGGAGAAAATTGCTAAGAACAATCTGTCCAGACCAACCGAAGTTTCTACAACGTAAGGCACATAATTCTCATTTCTTTCCGGGTCAAAATATTGGATTTTTCTACCGGAGAATTTTTCGTGAGCCGAAAGGTCAAAGTCCGTTCTACTGTGGATTCCTTCCAGTTCTTTGAATCCAAAAGGGAAATTAAACTCGATATCGGCCGCTGCATTAGCATAATGTGCCAATTTTTCGTGGTCGTGGAAACGGTAATTATCTTCGCCTAAACCAAGAGCCAAATGCCAGTTAAGACGCGTTTTTTTCCATTGCTCATAGAATTCCAGCTCAGTTCCAGGTGGAACAAAATATTGCATTTCCATCTGCTCAAATTCTCTCATTCTAAAGATGAATTGTCTCGCAACAATCTCATTTCTAAAGGCTTTACCAATCTGAGCAATCCCGAAAGGCAGTTTATGACGAGAAGTTTTCTGAACATTTAGGTAATTCACAAAAATTCCCTGAGCCGTTTCTGGTCTTAGATAAAGGTCAGTTGCAGAATCTGCTGAAGCACCCAATTTAGTTCCAAACATTAGGTTGAATTGTCTCACTTCCGTCCAGTTTTTAGAACCAGTATCCGGGTCAGCAATTTCCAATTCCTCAATCAAAGCTTTTACATCTGCCAAGTCTTCTTTTTCAAGAGATTTTGCCAATCTGGAAAGAATGGCTTCTCTTTTTGCTCTGTATTCCAAAACTCTCGGGTTGGTCGCTACAAATTCAGCTTTGTTGAAAGCGTCACCAAATCTCTTAGCCGCTTTTTCTATTTCTTTATTTTCCTTGTCTTCGATTTTAGCGCAGTAATCTTCTACCAAAACATCCGCACGGAAACGTTTTTTAGAATCTTTGTTGTCAATCAACGGGTCGTTGAACGCATCCACGTGTCCGGAAGCCTTCCAGATGGTTGGGTGCATAAAAATGGCAGAATCAATCCCAACGATATTTTCGTTCAGCTGAACCATCGCTTTCCACCAGTATTGTTTGATATTATTTTTCAGTTCCGCACCGTTCTGTCCGTAATCGTAGATGGCCGAAAGTCCGTCATAGATCTCGCTGGAAGGAAAAATAAAACCATATTCTTTAGCGTGGGAAACCACTTTTTTGAAAACATCTTCTTGCTTTGCCATAATTTATGTTGAATTGAAGAGCAAAAATAAGGAAAATGTAGGAAGTTGGAAGATGGATGGAGGAAGTTTTTAACAGATTCATTTTTAGGAGCCGGGAACCTGCTATCCGTTGCAATTCCTCGCGCCAAGCTTTCCCATAGCTTGCTGTGGGATTTCCACTACAAAGCGAACTATGAGCTTCGACGATTCATTATAAATACCATATAACCAATGAGTCAATCAGGACTAGTTACTTTTCCCCATTCCTTAGAATCCTTGTCTTACGTAATAACTGATTCTACAGAAAATCTCTACTTTTGCCCAATGTTAGAAATTCTTTATCAAGACGACTACCTTATTGCCATCAACAAACCGAGCGGACTTTTGGTTCATAAGTCAAAATATGCCGGCCCAGCAGACGAATATGCGGTAGAGAAATTAACGAATCAAATTGGCAAAAAGGTTCATCTTGTGCATCGTTTGGACCGGAAAACTTCGGGTGTTTTACTGTTTGCTTTTGATAAAGAAACTCTTAAACTAATAAGTGACCAGTTTATGAATCGTGAAGTGGAAAAAAAATATCTGGCGATTCTGCGTGGTTGGACAAAAGAGGAAGAAACAATTGATTACGATTTGACCAATGAAAATGAAATCGTCCAAAACGCCATCACCTATTATCGTCGTCTGCAAATTTCTGAAATCGATCTACCATTTCTAAAACATCCAACTTCTCGATATTCTTTTGTTGAAGCGATTCCCGAAACTGGTAGATTTCATCAGTTAAGAAAACATTTCAAACATATTTTACATCCGATTTTAGGCTGTAGAAAACACGGTTGCAATAAACAGAATAAGCTGTGGCTTAATAGTTTTAATGTGACTGCAATGCCGCTGCATTCTCATCAGCTTAATTTTAAACATCCTGTTACCAATCAGAACATTTCCCTCAGAGCAACTCTGAATGTGAATCCTGGGTTTTTAGAAATAGGAAAAATCTTAGGTTTCAATTTTCAGGAATATATTTAGTTTACCGAGAAATCCTTATAAATTGGAAGAATTGTCCTTACAAAAACCTAAATTTGTAAAACTTTTCTCCGATGTACAAAAGCCTAATTCGTCCGATACTTTTCAAATTCGATCCCGAAGAAGTTCATCATTTTACATTTTCTTTTTTGAAGAATTTTGGATTTCTAGCCAAATTATTTCTACCAAAACCAATTGAAGACAAACGTCTCGAGCGTGAAGTTTTTGGATTGAAATTTAAAAATCCTGTTGGATTAGCGGCGGGTTTTGATAAAGACGCCAATTTGTTTAATGAATTGTCTGACCTTGGATTCGGATTCATAGAAATCGGAACTTTGACACCGAAACCTCAAGCTGGAAATGATAAAAAACGATTGTTTCGACTGAAAGAGGATTCTGCAATTATCAACAGAATGGGTTTCAATAACGGTGGTGTTGATGAAGCAATAGAACGTCTGAAAAAAAATAAAAATGTTCTGATTGGTGGAAATATTGGAAAGAATAAAGTCACTCCAAATGAAGAAGCCGTTAACGATTACAAAATCTGTTTCGAAAAATTATTTCCTTTCGTAGATTATTTTGTAGTCAATGTCAGTTCTCCCAACACACCAAATCTACGTGAACTTCAAGATAAAAAACCTTTGACAGAGCTATTATCAACGCTTCAAAATCTCAATCTTGAAAAGCCAAAACAAAAACCAATTCTTCTGAAGATCGCTCCGGATTTGAGTGATTCTCAACTTTTGGATATTATTGATATTGTTAAAGAAACTCAGATTGCAGGTGTTATTGCAACAAACACAACTTTGTCTAGAGAAAATTTGATTTCAGAAAACAAATCCGAAATGGGTGGATTATCCGGAAAACCTTTAACGAAACGTTCGACAGAAGTCATTAGGTTTTTATCCGAAAAAAGCGGAAAAGCATTTCCAATCATCGGCGTTGGCGGAATTCATACTGCGCAAGATGCATTGGAAAAACTGGAAGCAGGAGCAAGTCTTGTTCAGCTTTACACAGGATTTATCTATGAAGGTCCGGAATTGATTAATGAAATCAACAAAGCGATTCTAAAACAAAAGCTTTAATATTTGAAGAGAAATAAAGTCTTCGACTCCGCTCAGACTGACATTTCTTAAAGAAAGTTTACTATGTCACGCTGAGCGGAGTCGAAGCGTTTGAAATTAAATTATAAAAATTACTTATGGAACTCATCACACTCAAGATTTTCAATACAGAAATAGAAGCCGAAATTCTTAAAATCTTCCTGGAAACCAATGACATTGAAACTTATGTTTTCGGAAATATTTTAGCGAATACTTACAATCTTTTCAACAATACAAGTGGCGGCGTTCAGCTAAAAGTGTCAGAAAATGACTTCGAAAAAGCAAATGAATTGATGACTGAATTTTATAATAAAGACAATCAATAAAAGCAAAACCTCGTCAAATCGACGAGGTTTTTTAATAATTATTTTTAAAGATTTAAAACTTAAAATCTACACCAACATAGAAATTCTGTTTCATAATCGGTGCATAAACCATTCCGCCATCAAAGTAATTTCCGAAAGGGTTTGCTGAGTCAAGAATTACAACTTTTTGCTGATAACCGGTTAAGTTTTCTCCACCTAAATAAACTCTGATTTTCTCAGAAAAGTTTCTGGAAATCTGAGCATTCAAAGTGGCGTAACTTGGCGAATAATCACCTAACTGAAATTCTGTCGGATTTGATTTTGTATTCGGAAGTCTCTGTTTTCCAACTAAATTTAAAGTCGTGTCAAAACTCCAAAATCTGCCTTTCTCAGTTTTATTGGTTGAATAAGCCAGGTTAGCAAATCCACGATGTTTCGCCATAAACGGAACTTTTTTCAATCCGCTCAAGTAATCTAATGCGACATCATAATATTTGTAAGCGATTCTGAATTCCAGATTTTTCACAGGCTGAAAATCCCATTGTGTTTGGAAACTATTCGCAAACGATTTTCCTTCAAGATTGTAAAACAAGATTTTCTGAGCGGATTCATCCAAATCTGTCACCACCTGATTCTGGAAATCGGTTCTGAAAAAATCAGCTAAAACAGTCGATTTTCTTCCAAACAATTTAAATTCCTGCTGAAGACTTACGCCATAGTTCCAAGCAATTTCTGGCTTCAAACCATAGATTTCGCCACCATTATTGATGATTTGGATTTGACGATTGGATGCAAAATAAGACTGACTTTCTGCAAAGATATTCGCAGTTCGGAAACCTCGCCCAGCAGAAATTCTGAAAATCGTTTTCGGGGTCAAATCATATTTGAAATTCATTCTAGGTGTAAATTGCGTTCCTGCAAGATTGTGAAAATCAACACGAGCACCTGTCACCAAAGTGAATTTTTCGCCTGTCAAAGTATATTCTGCAAACAATCCCGGAACAGTTTCGGTTCTCTTGTAATTGTCCAAAAGATAATCTTCATCGTATTTGTCATAAAGGAAACTCGCACCAACTTTATACTTATTATTTGTATTTCCGATGATACTTTCGAAAATCAAATTAGAGTAATATGACGTTTCTTTCCCGAAATAATTTCTCAATCCGAAAAAGCTATCTTGCTGATGATAAGTCAATTGATTCATCCAGCCGAGACTTTGATAAGGTTTTCCTTTGAAAACATAACCCGTTTTGTTCCACAATTGAAATCTCGAAATATCAATACCAACACCATAAAGCGATTGGTCTTTCTGTGGAATCCTTTTATTGAATCCGATTTGTCCTGCTGTTCTTTCGTCTTTCAGATAATTAATTCCGAAGTGCGAAGCAAATCCAGAGTTCTCCAAATCATTGTAATTCAAAAGATAAGCAACATTTAACTGACTTCCTTTTGGTCTGTCAAGAAAACCGTCATCGTTCATATCTGTATCGCCAAAAGTTCCGTTTCCGTGAAGCAAAACACTTTGAGTCCATTTGTCAGAAATCTGAGATGTACTCGTCACATTGGCTTCCACACGACCATTGTTATCAGAGAATAAATTGATTTCAGTTTCCGATTTTTTATCATCGTCGTGAGACTTCAGAAGTTCCGTATTGATTTGTCCTGTGATACTTTCGTAACCATTTACAACGGTACTTCCGCCTTTTGTCAATTGGATTCCGCCAATCCATTTTCCAGGAATAAAATTGAGCCCATAAGGCGAAGCCAATCCTCGGATTTCAGGTAATTGTTCTTTGGTTAAAAGTGTATATTTCTGGTCAAGTCCGAGCATTTTCAATTGCTTAGTTCCTGTGACCGCATTACTGAACGAAACATCCACAGTCGCATTGGTTTCAAAACTTTCGGAAAGATTACAGCAAGCCGCTTTCAACAATTCTTTGGAGCTGATATTGAAAATCAATCCCGCTTCTTTTTTACTGATAGCCGTTGCTTCTTTTTCTCTCGTCAGCATTACACCTTCAATCTGATTCGTTTTTTTATCAGAATCTGAATGATGTTCAAGCGTGTCATTCGGTTTTTCAAAATCAGAACCTCTTGTGTATAAACAACACGCAGGCAAGTTTTTGTATGCATCTTCAGGTGCTTTGAATTTCTCGTTATCGTGACCAACTTCAGCGATTTGTTTCAGGATATCGTCACATTTCACTTTTGATTCGTCAAGCGTCATCGTCAAAGTTTGATTTTCTGCGGTCCAGTTGGCTGTTTGTGCGCCAGCTTTTATGGCTGTTTTCTCGATTCGTTCTTTGCACATATTGCAATTTCCTTTTACCAAAAACTGTTCTGTAACGGTTTGCGCGAATGAAAATATCGAACAAACGAGCAGCACAGAAAACATAAGTTTTCTACTTAAATAATTCATCGTCAAAAATTTTAATTAATTACTTAAGATCGCAGACTTGTTTTGTATCAGCGTTTTTTGCCAATTTTTTGCTGTTGTCAGGACGGTCGTACTGGCAGCAAGCGTCCAAATCATCGTAAGCTTTGTCAGAAGCACGGAACATTTCGTTGTCGTGACCAACTTCGGCTACGCTTTTCAGGATTGCTTTTTTGTCAGTTTTAGAAGCGTCATAACTCACGGTCAAGACTTTTTTGCTCATACTCCAGTCAGCTGATTTTACATTTTTATCAGCTTTAACAGCAGTTTCGATGCGTTCTTTGCACATTCCGCAGTTGCCTTCTACTTTGGCTTTGAAAGATTTGGTTTGAGCAGAAAAATTTGAAAATAGAAATATGGAAAGGAATAAAATTCCTGATTTTATAATTGTATTCATTTTGATTAATTTTAATGGTTTGAATTAAGATTTTATAAAAATCTTGAAGTTTTACATTCTCGCAGATTTTACGGATTTAGCAGATTAATTTTCAGAAAAATCTGCAAGATTTGCTTAATCAGCGAGAGATTGTTAATTAAAATTAACCCAATTTAGGCGGTTGCCATATATTGAAAGACCTTGCTAATGGTGATTGTGAATAGTAAGAAAATGGATTATTGATTTCGAAAACCAACGTTTTCAGTTTGTTGTCGAAGTTATTCAGAACAACCGAAAAAACAAATCCTGAACTGCAGGTTTTGCAAGTGGTACAATTGTCTTTGCAGTCTTTTTCTTTTTTGGAATCGTGATGACAAGAATCTGATTTTTTCTCATCCTTTTTGCAACAGTCAGAATTGTCTTTCTGAGCTTCACAACAAGAACTCTGCGCCAACTGAACATTAAAATTCTGCTTTGGAAACACAAAAATCCCCAAACAGAAAATCATTAATGTCAATTGAAACTTTCTCAGCATCGTTTTGCAAAATTATGAAATTTATATTAACCACAAAAGACACAAAAGCTTTTATAAAACACTTTAGTCACTTAAGATTTAAATAATGTTTGCAGCGAAAAGTTCACATCAGAAGAAAATCTTTGATTTTAAAAACTAATGTGAACTTATTTTTACTAATTGTTTTCAACAATTAAATCAACTTAAGTGTTAAGCTTTTGTGCCTTTTGTGGTTAAAACCTATTTCTCAGTTTTCACAAACGCTTTTCTTTTTCTCAAAAAGTAAAATACCAATCCTCCAATCAAAACAATTGGCCAAATAGAAATCAGAAAAACAAACAATTGCTGAATCAAGTAAAATCCTTCTACAAAAGCATTTTTCACATCATAAAAGAAATTGTATTTGTACTCGTTGTCAATGTTTTTGGTGTTGATAATTGGGATTTTCGCAACGCTTGTTTTAGGTTCTTTGATGAAAATATCAACGGTTGAGAATTTCAAATTATCGGCAAGAATTTCGTCAGAATATTTCTGCATATTTGCTTCCGACATATTGTTGTCATCAAGATTCACTTTATCTTTTCCGGCTTTCAGTTGAGAAATATTGGATTGAGTTTTAGCTTGTCTTTCAGATTCCATTTTTGCCAATCTTATTCCGGCAGAAACATCTTCTGCAGAGATAATTCTGGAATTAAGAAACACTTTTTTGTCATTAATGAAAGTCAAAAATTCACCCAATTTTTCTGTCGGAACTCTAACCTGCATTTTATTCTGATTCTGATATTTTCTCACCAACATAGACGATTCGTCTGAAATATTATAAGTGTCTTCTGACATCGTTTGCGCTTCCAATCGGCTTTGCGTTACAAATCCACCCATCGAAACCAGTTGTTTTTCTATGGAAATGGTTGCGTCATAAACATCCCTCACTTCCATATCGACTTCCGCGGTTTTTACAAATTGTTTGTCCTTTATCGTTTGTGATGCGACGACGGCAATGCTGTCAGAAGCCATTGCCATATCTTTGGCTTCAGAATTATCGTGAGCACTTTCTGCTCTTTCCGCTTTATTACAGCCAATCAAAAGAATGGCAATTAAACTGATTGATAAGATTTTCGTTTTCATAATAGATTATTTTAAAGATTAATATTTTTATTTGGGCAGCTTTATCCGCCTTCCGTTCCCGCTTTTTTCTTTTTTATTCAAAAAAGAAAAAGAGCTCCACTCAAGTCGGGCTGCGGGTTTAGTCGTTCCAAATTCCGCTCAGACAATCAATCGAAACTGCCTATTCCAAAATTGATAATTAAAATGAAAGCTATTTTGCAAATCAATCCGAATCTATTTGTAAACCAGACTGATGTTTTAACTTGTTGATTTTTAATTTTTTGTAAAACTAATTTTCAGAGAGATATCGTGCTAAATAAAAAAGAAGGAAATTTTGTAACTCAAAAGACTTTTAAGGCTGCAAAAAAATGCTTAAAAATAATATTATATGTGAATAAATTATTTTTGGCTTTTATTTAGCTCTATATGAAAAAAAAATTAAATTAATTTTCTACATTTAAGAAAAAATGTTAATTTAGAATCAACTATAAAACAAAAAAGTATGAAAAAAATCTATTTAAGAATTATTGCGATAATAATTATTACTTTTTTCTTTGCCTGCAGGCAAGAAATTGATACAATTACAACTGAGCAAAAAGTACGAGAGACTGAATTTTTCAAAACAAATCTTGAAAAACTATCCGAAGAACAAAAGCAAATTCTTCATTATCTAGATAATGAAAACTCCAAAACAAATTTTATTAGTCGTCTGAATGACAGAAAAGGAATCCCTATTTGGGACAAAATGATTATCAAAACGGATAAAAAGACAGAAAGCCTGTCAAAATCAAATTCCGAAGAAGAAACCTATATTATTATTCCAGTTGCTAAGGATGAAGATGAATTGTCTTCCGTTATCTATGCAAAAAAAGTGAATGGCAGTTTTGATTTTAATAATATTACCAACAGTTCTTTGAGAAGTTTTGTGTTTGACACAACTATTCCAATATCAATGAGAGAGGAAGTATTGATTGCTTATCTTTTTGCAGACCATTATGTTTATGGAACACAAAACTATGTGCGACTTCCGAATGATTTACTTCCAAAATATATAAAAAACGGGAAATTAAGTATGAAATCTCAGACAACGAGCGGAAGGACAGTTGCGGAACATTCTGATGGATATCCCAATACTTCAAATTTCGCCGTTCCGATGATGGAATGTCTTTTATTAAGTGACTCCAATAAATGTAATTGTCCAAGTTCTTGGGGACACTGCGATATGTGTGGTTCCTGCACCTCAGTATTTTGCAGCATTATTTGGGTTGAATCCGGAGGGGGTTCAGGTAGTAGTGGAGGTTCCGGAACAGGAGGAGATGGTGGAGGCGGTGAAGGCGGCGGAACAGGTGATGGTGGTGGTTCTGAATGCTCTTCTGGTGGTTGGTATAAAATAATTCCCGGTGGTTGTAATCCTGAGCCACCGGAAGAACCTACCCCTTGTGAATATATCCCAACTAAAAATACTAAAGCAAAAGAATTTATTGAGAAAACAAAGGCAGCGGGAAGAAAAGCTGAAATAACAGCCACGTTATCTACTGACACTCAGGAAAAAGGATTTTCATACGGTGTTGATTCCTCAGGAAATGAACAAGTAACTGGAGTCAAAACTGGGATAGGGGGAAATGCTGTCGACGTAGATGTTTCCAGTTCCTCTTTTTTTGTTGTAGGAGCCGCACATACACATACTCCTTCCGTTTATAATGTTCCTTCTGCAGGAGATGTCTATAATTTTTTTACAGCAAGAGCGGCAAATTCTAAATTTAGTTTTTACAATACATTTGCGCAGGATAATAACGATTATGTTTTTGTAATTGCTGACCAAACCAAGTTCGACACCTTTATAACCACTTATCCAAAAGCTACTTATTTTGACCCGGCGACTGCTTCGTGGAAAGAAGGAACAAGTATAGGGAATGAATTTAAATATATTAAAGACCAACAAATAAAAGTTGGAAAATCAGATGATGAAGCTTATGATTTAGCAATGGCTTTTGTACTTAACAAATATGGAACAGGCATTGCAATGAGTAATAAAGATGCAAGCGGAAATTATCAGCCGGTTTTCGTAAAAGAAAATCTAATTTCTATCAACACCGGAGGTATTATGGTCTTTGTTAAAACCTATGAACAGACAACAGAATGCAACTACTAAAAAAAATAATTATGAAAAATATAAATAAAATAGTCTTTGTTCTTATAATACTTGGAGCTTATGCTAAATCCAATGCTCAGCTAGATACTTTAAATTATTTAAAAACTAATTTCGAGCTTCAAAAAGCTGAATATATTGGGAAGCCTTTTTCTTATTTATTAAGTAAAATGACTCAAATTCAACCGCAAACAGTTTGGTCACAAGGTCCATTAAATAATAGGAATATAAGAACTACGACAGATTTTAGATTTGCTACTATGAATGCTTCATTTTATAATGTAATTAATTTGACTATAGAATGGCAGGAATCAATCCCGGCAACTGATGTTAAATACTATCAAAATAAAAATAAATTTTATTTTACGAATGATGAAAAAAATTTCTATGGTAGTAAAATAGTAAAAGATATAAGGGCTTATAGATAATGAAAAGATAAATTATGAAAATAATCTATGTCTTCTTTTTTTTATTTTCTAATCTAAATTTTGCTCAATTAGATACTCTGAATTACTTGAAACAACATTTTGAACTTAAAAAACAAAAATACGTTGGGAAGCCTTTTAAAAAAATTTTGAATCATATCAAAATTTATCCTCAGAGTTTTTACTCTAATTACACAGATTGTTACTCTGATACACAATTTTGGTTTACTCCAAAGACTCTTGGTAGTAAGACCAAAATGATAATCACTTGGGAAAATGCTTATGGATTAGAAAGGAATATTGATGAAGCCAAAGGCTTGTTTGATAAAGTAACAAAGGAGCAATATGAGGATAATATTATAAAAGATCATCCTCGTCCGATAAAC
>NZ_RJTU01000033.1 GCF_003730015.1 Epilithonimonas hominis
AAAAAACAAGCTATTTTAAACCCAAAATACTAATAATCAGTAGATTATAGGTGGTTTAAGGAGAGACTATCTATCAAGGTCGCCAGAACAATCAACATTTCGGAATGGTGGAAAATGCTTTTATCCGTGCGGTAGATGCCCGAGGCAAAGAAATTGCAAAATACAGTTTGTCGGGCGATGCTACAATGAATGGAAAATGCTCAATGGTATTTTCAGAAGTTTACAGACATAATGGAGAGTGGAAATTCAGAGCAATCGGAGAACCACATAACACCGACAACTTTGTTGATATTTTAAAAAATTATACTTACCAATAATTATGAGAAGATTACCAGTATATCTATTGTTAGACACCTCCGGCTCTATGACTGGCGAACCAATAGAGGCCGTTAAGAATGGCGTTCAAATGATGATGCATTCTTTAAGACAAAACCCACAAGCAATTGAAACGGCTTATGTGAGCATTATAACGTTTGATACCGATGCTCGTCAAGTTGTACCACTAACTGATTTAGCGTCATTTCAAGTTCCTGAGATCAAGGCTCAAGGTGTTACATCCTTAGGCTCTGCTTTAAGTTTATTGGCAGATAAAATGGAAAGTGAAATAACTAAAACTACAATGGAGCAGAAAGGAGACTGGAAACCGATGACCTTCATTATGACTGATGGCATCCCGACAGATGATTGGCAATCCGGACTTTCACGACTGAAATCTGTAAATAAAGGATTAATTGTGGGCTGTGCAGCAGGAAGCGGTGCTGATGATTCAATCTTAAAACAAATTACAGAATCCGTTGTGCGGTTAGACAGTGCGGATTCAGACAGCATTGCAAAATTTTTCCAATGGGTTACTGCGTCCATTTCAACTACATCTACAAAAGTTGAAGAGTCAGGCATTGATTTAAACAAAATGGATCAGTTGCCTCCACCTCCATCTGAACTAATAATAGTTTCTTAATTATGAACAGAAGATTATTAGCATACTTTCTTTTAGATACTTCTGGATCCATGAAAGGTGAAGCAATTGAAGCATTGAACAATGGCTTCAATGGCTTAATCAGCATGTTACGAACTGATCCACAAGCAATGGATTCCTTGCATGTCAGTGTAATTACATTTGATAGAAATGTCACCAATCTGGTTCCCCTAGTTGATTTAGCAAGTTATCAACCTGTAGAAATTACATGTCCAGAAAGTGGACCTACCCACACTGGTCACGCTTTAGAAATGGTTCATAATCTTGTGAAAACAGAATTAATAAAAGGTTCTCCAGAGCGCAAAGGCGACTGGAAACCTTTGCTTTTTGTTTTTACAGATGGTAAACCTTCTGATTTACAAATGTATCGTGAATACATACCTAAAATAAAAGCCCTGGATTTTGGAGTAATAGTTGGTTGTGCCGCAGGTCCTAAAGCAGAAGTTTCATTTTTACAGGAGTTAACAGATGATGTTGTGAAATTAGATACTACAGATAGTAATACTTTAACTACTTTTTTCAAATGGGTAAGTTCGTCAATTGAATTAGGTAGTAAGTCACAAGGAACTGGTGAATCGGTTACCTTGCCTCCACCTCCAAGTGAATTAAATATTATTGTATAAAGCACCATGGATTAACAATATTATAACTCCCAATTTTTAATGGTAAAAATCCAAAACAATAAATCATGAGAAGACTACCAATTTACTTCCTCATAGATGTTTCAGAATCTATGGTTGGCGAACCAATCGAACAGGTACAGGAAGGAATCGCCACAATTATAAAAGAACTAAAAACTGATCCTTATGCCCTGGAAACTGTTTGGATTTCCATTATCGGTTTTGCGGGAAAAAGTCAGGTTATAACACCATTACAGGATATTATCACATTTTATCCTCCAAAAATTCCAATTGGTAGTGGAACATCCCTATCAAAAGGACTAACGGAGTTGATGAATTCAATAGATAAAGATCTTGTTAAAACAACTTATGAAAAGAAAGGTGATTGGAAGCCAATAGTATTTTTATTTACTGACGGAATTCCAACTGATAATCCTGAAAACGAAATTCAGAAATGGGCAAACCATTACAAAGGAAAATGTAATTTGGTTGCCGTTTCCATTGGCGATAATACTAATTACAATTTGTTAGGTAAACTGACTGATCAGGTACTATTGTTCAATAATACCAACGTAAATTCATACAAAGATTTCTTCAAATGGGTTACTGCTTCAATTAGAGCAACCAGTGAGCAAGTTAACACTACAAATAACGAAGGAATTAATTTGAGCAAAGCAAACTCTGATTTTATTGAGGAAATTGACTTATCAAAAACCCATAAAGTTCCAGATAACAATTTCGTCGTATTGAATGGAAAATGTTCTAACACCGACAAAGGATATTTAATTAACCTGAGTTCGGGATAA
>NZ_RJTU01000043.1 GCF_003730015.1 Epilithonimonas hominis
TAGTTTTTCAGTGGCCTCCTCCAATGTGCGGTTTTTTTGTTTACTGAGGGATGTACTTTGTCAGAATGTCATTGCCAGCCTAGTTAAAGTAATAGTATGACCTTTGTATAACAAAATGGAAATTAAACATCTGACATAGGATTTCCTAAATCCTCTCATTCTTGATCTCATCCACAACCTCAGGATTCAATAAGGTGGAAGTGTCTCCAAAATTAGTGAAATCGCCTTCCGCTATCTTTCTCAAGATGCGGCGCATAATCTTCCCGGATCTGGTCTTTGGTAAACCGGAGACGAACTGGATTTTGTCCAGCTTGGCAATCGGCCCGATTTGTTCGGAGATAAGCTGGTTGATTTCCTTCGCTAGGTTCTCACGGTTTCTTTCTTCCCCAGATTCTTTCAGAATCACGAAACCGTACAAAGCGTTGCCTTTTACATCGTGCGGATAGCCAACAATTGCAGATTCTGCCACAGCAGGATGCTCATTGATGCTATCCTCGATTGGTGCTGTTCCAAGATTGTGCCCGGAAACGATAATGACATCATCCACACGACCTGTGATCCTGTAATAGCCAACTTCATCTCTCAGAGCACCGTCACCGGTAAAATATTTACCCGGAAATGCAGAGAAGTAAGTCTCCTTATAACGTTGATGGTCACCCCAAATGGTACGCGCAATACCTGGCCACGGAAAGCGGATGCATAAATTGCCTGTCACCTGATTGCCTGAGATCTCGTTACGTTTGTCATCCATCAGGACTGGTTGAACGCCAGGTAGCGGTAAGGTTGCATAAGTAGGTTTAGTCGGCGTTACAAATGGGATTGGAGAGATTAGGATACCGCCAGTTTCGGTCTGCCACCAAGTATCAACAATTGGGCATTTCTTCTTGCCAACGTGGTCATTGTACCAATGCCAAGCCTCATCATTGATAGGTTCTCCAACCGAACCAATCACTTTCAAAGAACTAAGGTCGTGCTTCTCCACCCATTCCACGCTTTCTTTTGCCAAAGAACGAATCGCTGTCGGTGCGGTGTAGAACTGAGTCACTTTATGTTTCTCAATCACTTCCCAGAATCTTCCTGCATCAGGAAAAGTCGGTATCCCTTCGAATATTACCGTCGTAGCACCATTCAATAACGGACCGTATAAAATATACGAATGTCCCGTAATCCACCCGATATCCGCCGTACACCAATAGATGTCATTCTCTTTATAATTGAACACATTTTTAAAAGTATATGCTGTGTAAACCATGTAGCCTGCGCAAGTGTGAAGCATTCCTTTTGGTTTTCCTGTTGAACCTGAAGTATAAAGAATGAACAACGGATCTTCTGCATCCATTATCACGGTCACGAAGTCTGTGGAAGCTTTATCATAGTATTCTGACATCCAGTAATCTCGGCCTTCTTTCATCTTCACATCATTATTAGTTCTTTTAACCACCAAGACATGTTCCACGGTTTCGCATTTTTCCAAAGCTTCATCCACAATGCTTTTTAGATCAAGGACTTTGTTCCCTCTGTAACTTCCGTCTGAAGTAATGACCATTTTAGCGCCACAATCATTTACTCTGGATGCCACCGCCGAAGCAGAAAAACCTGCAAATATCACGGAGTGAACGGCGCCCAATTTGGCACAAGCCAGCATTGTGATAGCCAATTCTGGGATCATTGGAAGGTAAATGCAGACTCTGTCGCCTTTCTCAATGCCCATTGCACGGAGAACGTTGGCGGTTTTATTCACTCTTTCGTAGAGTTCATTAAAGCTGATGTGTTGAGCTTCTTCTTTCGGGTCATTCGGTTCCCATATGATAGCGGTTTTGTCGCCTCTTACGGAAAGATGTCTGTCCAGACAGTTTTTGGTAATGTTCAGTTTTGCATTTTTGAACCAGTTGATGTTGGCTTCCTCCATATTGTAGTCCACGACCTTGGACCAACGCTGATACCACACAAAATTCTCATCCGCAATCTTGTCCCAAAACTTCTTTGGATTTTTAATTGACTTCTTGTACTCCTTGAAATAATCCTGTAAATTCTGAATGTGATAATTTCTCATTATATTAATATTTTTAATTTTTATAAATCTTGTTTATTTAATCTTTTCTCTTTGTTCTACTTAAGCATTTCATCAATCTGCTGAATCAGTTTTTTGATGGAATATGGCTTGGTTACATAAGCGTCTGCTCCTAATTCCAATCCTTTCTCGATATCTTTCGGATTGGTTTTCGCACTGAGGAAAATCACTTTGGAATGATTGAGGTTTTCCATTGTTTTGATTTCGTTCAGTGTGCTGTAACCGTCTAGTTTTGGCATCATAATATCGAGTAGAATAGCGTCCGGTGTTATGGTTTTCAGCAGTTCCAGAGCTTCGGTTCCGTCTCTTGCAATGAAGACTTCGTAACCCTGTTTCCTGAAACTGTATTCCAAGGACATTAATATTTTGTGTTCATCGTCCGCGATTAATATTTTTTTCATATTTCTTCTAACTTGAGGAATCCCCAAGGATTCGATTTTCTTTTGTTATTTTTCTGTATTATTTATGTTTAAAATCATTTGGAACTCGACACCAATTTCTAAATTTTTGGCGGAAATGTTTCCTCTGTGTGCCTGCATTATTTTCCTACAAATTGCCAAACCCAATCCGCTTCCCAAAGGTTTTCTGATATTCTGATTTCGCGATTGATAAAACTTATCAAATATCAAATTCAAATCATCTTCCGGAATTTGTTTTACAGTATTGAAGATTCTTATAATCAAGTGATTATCTTTTTCCTGAAACTTAGCCTGAATTGTTCCTTGTTCATCTGTAAATTTGAAAGCATTTCCTAAAATATTCTGAAAAACCTGAATCAACCTTGCTTCATCATATTCGAATTGAGTTTTCGTTAAAAGATTAACTTCACTCAGATGAATGTTCTTTTGGTGCAGAAGATGACTAATTGGGTTCAGGGCTTTCTGATAGGTTTCAATGATGTCGTTTTTGCTGATATTCAAAGCGATTTCGCCGTGTTCCAATTTGTCGAGATAAAGAATATCATTGATGATTTCATTCAATCGGTCAGATTCTGTGATGATATTATTGAAAAATTCTTTTTTGATGTCCAACGGAATATCATCGTCATCAGCCAAAATTTCGCCAGCAGAACGAATCGCGGTAAGTGGCGTTCTCAATTCGTGTGCGACAGTATCCAAGAAATCATCTTTTTGTTTGTCTTTGAAGATGAGGTTTTCGTTGGCAGAACGTAGCTCGTCGGATAATTGTCTTAATTCTCGGCTTTGTTCCGTCAGTTTTTTATTAAGGCTGATATTTTCTTTCGATTCTTCGAGGATTTCTAAAACTTCTTTGAGGGAGATTTTATCTTCGTAAGTCACACCTTCAATAAGGATTTTCGCTGATGCAGTGCCGATTCTCCCAGACAAAAGATTCTCGGAAAACTTAATGAATCTTGCATCGGCAGTTTCTGTTCTTGTGTCGATGTTATATTTTAGGTTGAAGATTCTCAGTGCTTGTTCGGTTTTCTTTTCTCCAAGAAATTTGACCAAGATATTTCGGATGTCAGAAACATAAGCTTTTCCTCGCCAGATAAATGCATTCTCGTGATTTTGGATGTATTTGTCAACATCAATATAAATTTCAGCAAAATTCCGTTCGCGATAATCACCTTTTTGACTGACAGAGATGATGGTGAACAGAGTCAGATTAACTAAAATCGACCAAAAGAAAATCTGAGAAATACTACCTAAATACGGAATATTAAAAAAGCTGAACCAATTGTACATTTCAATCAAAAATCCTTTGAATTCCTGATTGAAAGAAAAATAATACTGCGGAATAATCAAACCGAAATAGCAGATAATCAAACCTCCAGTCAATCCGATAACTGCGCCTTTGTAACTTCCTCTTCTCCAAAAAATCGCTCCGAAAAATGATGGCCCAAGTTGAGAAATCACAACAAAAGAAATCAACCCAACGGAATATAAACTGTTCCTTAAAATGAAATATTTGTAGAAAGCAAAAGAAGTCACAATCAAAATGAAAATACTGATTTTTCTAATATTAGTAATGTTTCTGGTATTTTTCACATCGTTATGAGACTTGAGTTTATCCAACCAGCCATAAGGAATGATGAGATTATTTGATAACATAATTGACAATGTAATGCTCGAAATAATTACCATAGAAATTGATGAACTTAATCCACCAAGAAAAACCAAAACCGTGATGATTTGATTACCGAAATGTTGAGGAATTAAAATCGAATAAAACTCAGGATTAACTGATTGTCCTTCGAAAATAATCCGTCCGCCCCAAGCGATAGGAAATACGAAAATATTGAAAATCAAGAGATAAAGCGGAAAAAACCAAATGGCTGTCTTCAAATGCTTCTCTTGTCGATTTTCTACAATCGCAGTATGAAATTGTCTCGGCAAAAGAAAAATCGCTGAAGCCGAAATCAAGCAAAGTATCATCCAATTGAAGCTTCCTTCCAATCCTGAAAATGTGTTTTTGGCTTTAAAATCTGGAAATTTACTCGCCTTTTCATAAATATCAGAAAGTCCGTCAAATGCAAAAAATGTCACGAAAACACCTAGAACTATAAGGAAAATTAACTTCAAAAAACTTTCCAATGCTACAGCAGAAATGATTCCTAATCTTTTCTCAGATGCATCTACATAACGAGTTCCGTAATAAGATGAAAATAAGGCTAATAGTACGACAACGTAAGTTGCATTATCTGTAAAAATATTCTTAGAAATTGGCGTGTTAGTAACCAAATGAAATGTTTCAGAAATCGCTTTAATCTGCAGCCCGATGTAAGGGATTATACCAAAAATACAGACCAAAGTGATAATCGCACCAAACGAACGACTGTTCCCGTAACGCAGAGAAATAAAATCTGCAATACTGCTGACTTTATTGATTCTGGCGATCCGGATAATTTTACGATTAATATAAATCCAAGCTGGAATAATAATCATCGGTCCAATGTAAATCGGAAGATAATCTAATCCGTCATTCACGGCAACACCGATACTTCCGTAATACGTCCACGCTGTACAATAAACCGCCAACGACAATGCGTAGATGTAAGGATTGTTCACCCAAATCTTGCTCTTCTTTTTTTCTGCGCGATGGGCGACCAAGAAAAGAAGGGCGAGATAGAGAATTACAACTGCAAATAAGACGTAGCTATTCATCGTATTTTTTGAAAATGACAAACGAAATAAAAATCGAGAAAATCCACACTCCGAAGATGTAGATGTAAATCATCGGAAAACCGAACACTTCCTTTTCGCTATTGAACAAAAGTATTATTGGAGCGCTGAAAAGAATTACCAATCCAAAGCTTAGAATAACCAGTTTTTGTTCGTGACGTTTTTTCATTGTTAATTTTAAAACCACACAAAACAAAATTGAAATTGTGTGGTTTCTTATTATAATTTAGTGTTGATTTAAACTTGTTCATCAGAATAATCACCGCTAAGTGAATAGTATCCAAAAACTGCCATGCCACCTGCAACAATAGGCAATAAAATAAATACAATGATAATCCCGAATACCAAATCTTCCTGCTTACCGGAGCTTAGTTTAGGGATTCCCATTACTGTCAGCCCGAAGTACAGAACTACCAATGCGAGTAAGATCCAAACTATACCTAATATTTTTTTTAGTCCGTCCATTTTTCTTTGTTTTAAAATTAATAAAAGTGAATTAATTTATAATGTGTTTTTTTTGTTTTTTATTGATGATGTTAATATCGTTCTTCTTTTATCAATCATCAATTATTGCTAATCGTGGATATTCTGATTTTTGTTTTTGATGTAAATCATACCAATCACAAGACAGACCGCAGCTACACCAATCGGATACCATAAACCTTCCAGATACCAGCCTTCGTGCCCGGCATCTTTCCCTGTAGTTACCAGATACGTTGCAACCGCCGGTAATAATCCACCGAAAACACCATTTCCAATGTGATAAGGCAGTGACATAGAGGTGTATCGGATTCTCACAGGAAACATTTCTACCAAAAATGCTGCAATCGGACCATAAACCATTGTTACAAAAATCACCTGAATGAATACCAGAAATACTAAATACCATTTGGTGTCATCGTTGATTTTGACTGATTTTGTAACTTTAGGTTCCTCAATTTTTCCATCTTTCATCACAGGTTCGGCTGCTGAGCAATGGATGATGCTGTCTCTTTTCATTAGAGTTCCATCTGTGTAAGCAATTTCTTTATGGAAAGTGATCAGGCTGTCCGCAGCAATTTTGTCGTGAACTTTCACGGTTCTCTTTTCTGTAATTCCATCAGCAGAAATTTCTTTTTTAGCAACGTCCACAGAATTGAACATCGCACTGTAAATAGGTCTGTAAGCTAAAATGGCAATGAGCATTCCCGTCATCATCACGGCTTTCCTTCCGACTTTATCAGACAGCCAGCCGAAGAAAACAAAAAATGGCGTTCCCAGGAATAATCCGATAGCCATCAGGGAATCTACTTGGGTCGTGTCTATGTTCATTACTTTTTGCATAAAACTCATGGCGTAGAACTGTCCTGTGTACCAGATGGCACCTTGTCCCATCGCAGCTCCAAAAAGTGCAAGCAATACAAATTTGAAATTGAATCTGTTCCCGAAGCTTTCTTTCAATGGATTGGTTGATGTTTTTCCTTCGCTTTTCGCTTTTGCAAAAAGTGGCGATTCCTTCATGTTTTTTCTGATGAAATAGGAAACGATAACCATCAGAATTGAAATCCAGAACGGAACTCTCCATCCCCAGTTATCAAACTCCTCTGTAGAAAGTGATGTTTTTGTAATCAGGATGACGATTAGTGAGATGAACAGACCTGCTGTTGCTGTCGTTTGGATCCAAGAAGTCCAATAGCCGCGTCTGCCAGGCTGTGCATATTCTGCCACATAAGTTGCCGCACCGCCATATTCGCCTCCCAGAGCAAGACCTTGTAAAAGTCTCAGGATTAAAACTAATACCGGAGCCATAAAACCGATGGTTTCATAGCTTGGGATACATCCAATAAGGAATGTGGAAAATCCCATAATCAGAAGTGTGACCAGAAATGTATATTTTCTGCCGATTAAATCTCCCAATCTTCCAAAGAATAATGCGCCGAAAGGTCTTACTACAAAGCCTGCTGCAAATGTTGCTAAAGTTGATAGGAAAGCTGCTGTTGGATTATCTGCCGGAAAAAATTTTGTGGCTAGGACAATTGCCAGACTTCCGAAAATATAGAAGTCATACCATTCGATAAGGGTGCCGAGAGATGAAGCCATAATCACGCTCCAAATGGTGCGGTTTTTTTGCTTGTCGCTCAGGTTCTCGTACTGTACGTGATGTGAATCGCTCATTGTATATTAAGATTTTGTGTTAATAATTTTTATAGATAAATCTGGAACTGAAGGATGAATTCTCCTTTTGATTTTGGTTCTGCCGAAGCACTTGTGTAGGTTGGTCTTGTTGAATATTGAGTCGTCAATTTTGCATGATGACCGTCAATGAACCAATTCGCTCCGATATCAAATTGTTAAGAAGAATTTTCCAAAGCTTTGAAATTCTTATTGGTGTAAGCTGCAAAGGGCTGAATTCTGATTTTCGGTTTATCGGCATTGTTTGGCAAGAGTAATCCGGCCTGCAGATAATAGATGTTTCCTGTTCCGATCATTGGTTGAAGGTTTCCGGCGCCGGCAATCGCTTTGTCTCCGATGAAATTGGGGTCATTGGAGCCAACGTTCATTATTCCAAGATTTCTCAAATAATTCGGTCCGAAGTTGTAATTGTAAAAACCAGCATAAGCAGAAAGTGCCATTTTGTTTTTGGCGTTTCCTAAAGGTAAATCTGCAAAGGCATCAATCGCATAAAGTGCAATGTCGTGTTTCTCGATTTGGGAATTAACAGAAGTTCTCGTTCCATCTTTCTGATGATAAAAACCGGCTCCTAAATTGAAAACCTTCTTAGTTCCCAAGTAAGAACCAACTTTGAAAGGTAAAAGATTAGATTCGGAATCCAAAAATTGATATTCTACATATCCTGCTTTTGAAAATTCCGGATTTCCATTGTTGTCAACTGCAACTCTGGCTGCTGGATTTGTAAGATTAATAGGTGCAATATTGGTTGCAAAAGGTTTGTTTAAACTGAATCGATATTCGAATTTGCCATATTTTCCCTTGGCAATAGTCCCATTTGTCTGGCGAATTGGTCAGAATTGTCGATCAAAGGCCAAGTGAAAATCGGGGAATCAACAGTCAGGAAATTTAAGGTTGAAGCCATTGTCATTCTGGAAAGCCCCATATAATAATGAAGTCCTGCTCCCAAACTCAAACTGAATTTTCCTGCTTCTCCGGGTAAAACCACTGCATATTCGTTCCAGGCATCGTGAAAAAACATTTGTGGCTTTTTGCCATTTCCATAACCGCCTGTTCCATTAGAACCTGAACCGCCACCATTGATAAAAGTCTGATTATTAATTCCGAAATGCATCAAAACCATATATCTTTTGGTAATTTGTGCATAAGCAAGTGCTCTCAATCGGCGGTTTCCGATGTTCCAGGAATTTTTGGTAGCATCGTCAGAAACCATCGTTCCGGGATTCATTTCCGTATGTCGCAACCAGATTTGGTTCCAAAGAATAAATCTTACATACTTGTCGCCTTCTGGATTTAGGTTTAATTTCAAACCATTCCCATAATCAGGCGAACCTTGTGAATATAGAGAAGAGCTGATTAAAGCTAATCCTATAAAAGTGATGATTTTCTTCATATATTAATAAAAATTTGGTGTTTATTTTGTGATTGCCAAATTGTTATTAATATTTTGTTTACAAAAATTTAATATATATTAATGCTAATAGTATAGTTAGTCTTGATTCTTTTTACTTTAATCTTGTTTCTTTCTCTATTTTTTAAACCTTTCCCATTTAATCAACATATATTTATCAGCAAATTGAGTGATAATTAATCCTGAATTTTCAAGATTATTTTCTTGAGAGATATATTCTATTAATTCGTTTTGTTTCAAAACCTTATACACGGGATGGAATTCTGAATGTGGCGGTCTTGTGATATTATATTTCTTAATCCAAGAGCTGATACTTACGTGAGAAACACCGATAATTCTTTCGATTTCCCGATAGCTTAACCCTTCCAGGTACAGTTGTAAAGCTTTGGTGACATAATAGTCATCAATCTGTTTTCCTAATTTTTTAACTGTAAAATTATAGTTACAATTCTTACAGAAAAATCTTTGTTTTCCTTTGATAATTCCGCTTTTTGACACGTTTTGATTATTGCATTTAGGACATTGATTTTCCATAACTATAGCTTTTTAGCAAATGTATAATAATTTAGCAATATTATATTTTGGATTAAAGATAATATTATTGTTAATGTAAATTTAACAGATAAAAATATCTTTTTAATTTGTTTTATAAAGATAAATGTTTCTATTTTTGCATATTAATTAGATAATATCAATGAAATTAGAAGTTTCTTCAGAGAAACATTTGGTTTATGTGGAAGAAATCAGAAACGAAATGGAGGATTCTGCGAAAAAACGCGGAACAGGTATCGCAAAACGTTCTTCAGAATATCTGGGCAAAAAAATCTCAGAAGGCAATTCCATTATTGCAATTGACGAAAATGGAACTTGGGCGGGCTTCTGTTATATAGAAACTTGGACAAATGGGGAATATGTCGCTAATTCTGGACTCATCGTTTCGCCTCAATTCAGGAATGCTGGATTAGCAACTCAGATTAAAGAAAGGATTTTCCAATTATCACGAGAGAAATATCCCAATGCTAAAATTTTTGGATTGACAACTGGATTAGCGGTGATGAAAATCAATAGTAATCTCGGTTATAAACCGGTAATCTATTCTGAACTAACGCAAGATGAACAATTCTGGAATGGTTGTAAAAACTGTGTGAATTATGAAATTCTGATGATGAAAGAACGCAAAAACTGTCTATGCACAGCTATGCTTTTCGTTCCCGAAAATCTGAATAAAGAGAATAAGAAAAATTTTGAATCAATAAATAACAACAATGAGTAAGAAAGTAGTTTTGGCATTTAGCGGCGGTTTGGATACCTCTTATTGCGCAAAATATCTGAGTGTAACTTTGGGTTACGAAGTTCACGCAGTCACGATTAATACAGGAGGTTTTGATAAGGAAGATGAAGTTTCGCTTAAAGAAAAAGCGGAAAAATTAGGCGTGGCTTCTTACAGGTTTGTTGATGCTTCGGAAAAATATTATAATGATTGTGTTAAGTATTTGATTTTTGGTAACGTTCTGAAAAACAATACTTATCCGTTGTCTGTGAGTGCGGAAAGAACGATTCAGGCGCAGACGATTGCGGAAGTGGCTTTGGAAATCGGAGCAGATGCGATTGCGCACGGAAGCACAGGCGCAGGAAATGACCAAGTTCGTTTTGATTTGATTTTCCAAGTAATGTGCCCGAAAATCGAAATCATCACACCAATTCGTGATTTGGGTTTGTCGCGTGAAGATGAAATTCAATTCCTGAAAAATCACAATTACGAAATGGATTTTGACAAAGCAAAATATTCGATTAACAAAGGACTTTGGGGAACTTCAGTCGGAGGAAAAGAAACTTTGACTTCGCAAAATTACCTTCCTGAAGAAGCATTTCCGTCGCAAATCGAAAAAACAGAACCTTCTCAATTGGAAATAGAATTCAAAAACGGAGAATTATTTTCTGTGAATGGCGAGACGTTTTCTCATCCGGTTTTAGCGATTAAAAAGATTGAAGAATTGGCTTCACCTTACGGAATCGGGCGTGACATTCACGTTGGAGACACGATTGTTGGGATCAAAGGTCGTGTTGGTTTTGAGGCTGCCGCGGCGTCAATCATCATAAAAGCGCATCATTTGTTGGAGAAGCATACGTTGTCAAAGTACCAGCAGACGATAAAATCACAATTGTCAGATTGGTATGGAAACTGGCTTCACGAGGCGCTTTTCCTTGACCCGGTGATGAGAAATATCGAATCGTTTTTACAGGATTCTCAGAAAACGGTTAATGGAAAAGTTTTCATCACACTTCATCCGTATCGTTTCATTTTGAATGGAATTGAGTCTGACAACGATTTAATGTCTTCAAAATTTGGAAGTTATGGTGAAGAAAATCTCGCGTGGAGCGGGGAAGATGTGAAAGGTTTTACCAAAATCCTCAGCAACTCGCTCAACATCTATCATCAGGTTAATAAATTGAATTAGAATAATTGGGGCAGCTTAATCCGTCTTCCGCTCCCAAACCTAACGAAGTGGTTCGACGAAGTCAATCTTTTTTGCAGACGATTTCATTTTAAATAGAACTTAAGTACAAGCAAAAAAGGATTTCCGCTCAAGCCGGGCTGCGAGTGATTCAATGATTAATAAACTTTTGCTGAGCGTAAACGCCTTTGCGAACTTAAAACATTTTCAATAAGAATAAAAAAACTTTGCGCGCTTTGCGTTCAAAATATTAAAAAATGAAAAAATCAGTCGGAATCATCGGTGCCAACGGTTACACAGGAAGCGAACTTGTTCGATTGCTGGCTTTTCATCCGAATATAGAATTAAAATTTTTGTACAGTCGTTCCAATTCCGGCGTTAAGATTTCGGATTTGTATCCGGATTTAGATTCCGTTTGCGATTTGGTTTTAGAAAATACATTGCGTCCGGTTGATATTCTTTTTCTTTGCTTGCCTCACACAGAAAGTGCAAAATGGCTTGCAGAAAGACCAGCAGACGATGAGGTATTAATAATAGATTTAGGAAACGATTTCCGACTTTCTACCCATTTTGGAAGCAGAGATTTTGTTTATGGTTTGCCAGAGATTCATTTTAATGAAATTCAGAATTCGAAAAGTATTGCTAACCCTGGATGTTTTGCAACTGCGATTCAGTTGGCGTTATTGCCTTTAGCAAAAGAAAATCTGTTAAAAGATGTTTACACAACCGGAATCACGGGTTCAACGGGAGCTGGACAATCTTTGCAACCGACAACGCATTTCACTTGGCGAAATGATAACATTTCGGCTTATAAAACTCTGAATCATCAGCACGTTGATGAGATTTTGAAACAGGTTAATTTGCTGAATAAAGAAGAAGTAGAACTCAATTTTGTTCCTTGGCGCGGCGATTTTGCAAGAGGGATTTTTACCAGTTCTGTTATCGGATGCGATTTGGAATTGGAAAGGATTTATTCCATATATAATGACTTCTACAAAGATTCGCCTTTTGTGAAAGTTTCAGAAAAACCAATCGATATGAAACAAGTTGTAAATACCAATTTTTGTACAATTCAAATAGAAAAGAAAGGAAATAAAATAGCAATCCATTCTACAATTGACAACCTTTTGAAAGGTGCCTCCGGACAGGCTGTTCAAAATATGAATATCGCCAATGGCTGGGAACAAAATCTTGGATTAAACCTAAAACCAATTGCTTTTTAAAGTCAATCAACTATCAACCGACAACCATCAACCAAAATGAATTTATTCAACGTCTATCCACTCTTCAACATCAATCCTATAAAAGCTCAAGGTTCTTTTCTTTGGGACGAAAACGGACAGCAGTACCTCGATTTTTATGGCGGTCACGCTGTGATTTCCATTGGTCATAATCATCCGCATTATGTAGAGAAATTGAAAAATCAATTAGAAAAAATCAGTTTTTATTCCAATTCTGTCGAGAACAAAATTCAGGAAAAATTGGCTGAAAAGTTAGGAAAATTGTCAGGTTACGAAGATTATTCATTGTTCTTATGTAATTCTGGAGCGGAAGCGAATGAAAATGCTTTGAAATTAGCTTCATTCCATAATAATAAAAAGAAAGTCGTTTATTTTTCTGAGTCTTTTCACGGAAGAACTTCGGCTGCAGTTGCGGTAACAGATAATCCAAAAATTGTAGCACCAGTTAATGAATCTGAAAATTTCATCAAATGTGAATTCAATAATTCAGAAGAACTGAAAAAGATTTTTGCTGAAAATCAGGATGATATTTCAGCAGTGATTGTCGAAGGAATTCAAGGTGTTGGCGGAATTAATTTGTTGGAAAAAGATTTCGTTTTAATGATTGAAAAATTGTGCAAAGAAAATAATACAGTTTTGATTTTAGACGAAGTTCAGTCTGGTTATGGACGTTCAGGGAAATTCTTTGCGCATCAGGAATTCGACATCAAACCGGATTTGATTACAGTTGCAAAAGGAATGGGCAATGGTTTTCCGATTGGTGGTGTTTTGATTAGTCCAAAATTCCAAGCGAGTTACGGATTGTTGGGAACAACGTTTGGCGGAAATCATTTGGCTTGTGTTGCTGGATTAGCCGTTTTAGAAGTTATTGAAAATGAAAATTTAATTGAAAATTCAGAGAAAATTGGAGCTTACATCGAAGAAAAAATTAAACATTTTCCTCACATTAAAAATATTAAAAGACGTGGTTTGATGATTGGGATTGAGCTCGACCAAGCTTGCGCAGATGTCAGAAAAGAATTGTTGTTTGAACATTGTATTTTCACTGGAAATGCTAATGATAAAAATGTTCTGCGGATTTTACCGGCGCTCAACATTTCGGAAAAAGAATCCGACTTATTCATCAATGCTTTAGAAAAAACTTTGAAAGCTATTGATAAAAAAGAAATTGTAGAATTTAAATAACGCAAAGTCGCAAGATATCAATAATTATTATAATGTTGGAAAGTCGCAAAAATTGTACACTAAAATTTTGCGACTTATAAAAGTCGAATTACATAAAATAATTTTGCGCCTTTGCGATAAAAAAGATAAAATGAAAAATTTCACTTCGGTTTACGATATAGATAACTTGCAAGATATCATTGCAAAAGCCTTAAAAATAAAAGACAATCTGTTAGAAAATCCAACCAAAGGAAAGGGAAAGACAATTGGTTTGGTTTTTCTTAATTCCAGTCTTAGAACAAGATTAAGTTCACAAATCGCAGCTCAGAATTTAGGACTGAATGTTTTAGTTCTCAACGCCGCTCAGGAAGCTTGGAATTTAGAATTCGCTGACGGAACTGTGATGAATGGCGACACGGTCGAACATATCAAAGATGCAATAGAGGTTCTGAATCAATATTGCGATATCATTGCCGTACGATGTTTTGCCGGAATGAAAAGTAAAGAAGACGACGTTAACGAAAGTATACTAAGCCAGTTTCTGAAATATGCGAAAGTTCCGGTGGTTTCCCTGGAATCTGCGACGCGACATCCTTTGCAAAGTTTGGCGGATTGCATCACGATTACAGAAAACTGGCCTTTCGACAAGCTCAAGATTAATAGAAAACCAAAAGTTGTTTTGACTTGGGCGCCACATATCAAACCGATTGCACAGGCTGTCGGCAATTCTTTCACAGAATGGATGCAAAAAATGGATGTTGATTTTGTAATCACAAACCCAGAAGGTTACGATTTAGATAAAAACTTCACTAAAGATACGCCTGTAATTCACAATCAGGAACAAGCGTTGAAAGATGCAGATTTTATTTATGTGAAAAACTGGTCATCGTTTGAAGATTACGCAAATATGCCAAAAGTTGAAGGCGATTGGATGTTGACGAATGAAAAATTAGAATTAACCAATCAAGCGAAAGTAATGCATTGTTTGCCAGTTCGTAGAAATCTTGAATTGAGTGATGAAGTAATGGATGGAGAAAACTCAATCATCTATCAGCAAGCAAAAAACAGAATTTTTTCTGCTCAAGTTGTGTTTTCTGAAATTTTGGATGAGTTAGATAAATGTTAAACACAAAGGCACAAAAGATTTTTTTTGAAAAGAATTTTAAGGCACAAAAAAATCAAAGATTTTAAAACTTTGTGCCTTAAAACACAATATTGCATAATTAGTAATCCTTGTGCCTTTGTGTAAATTATGTAAGAATTGAAAACAAAAATGCAAAAACTACACATCATAAAAATCGGCGGAACTCTTATCGATGACAAAAAAGCATTGAAAGCTTTTCTTGCGCAATTTTCTGAAATCAAAGGCGCTAAAATCCTGATTCACGGCGGTGGAAAGATAGCTGAAACTTTAGCTGAAAAGCTAAAAATAAGGCAAACAATGATTGATGGACGACGAATCACGAATAAGAAAACGTTGAAAATCGTAACAATGGTTTATGCAGGTAGAATCAATAAAAATTTGGTGGCAAAACTTCAGAGTTTCGACTGCAATGCGATTGGATTTTCCGGAGCGGATGGTAACGTTATCAAAGCCGAAAAAAGACAACATCCTGAAATCGATTTTGGATTTGTTGGCGATATAGACGAAAAAAGTATCAATCACGAATTGATCATCAATATGATAAATCTGGGTTTGGTTCCGGTGTTTTCTGCAATCACTCACGATAAAAAAGGAAATCTGTTCAACACCAACGCAGACACGATTGCCGGAACTATCGCTCAGGCTTTATCAAAACATTTCGATACAGAATTGTTGTTCTGTTTCGATAAAAACGGGGTTTTAGAAAATATTGAGGACGAAAATTCAAATTTGAAAACAATCAATAAACAAGAATTTTCTGAACTAAAATCCGAAGGAAAACTCCATAAAGGGATTTTGCCAAAACTTGAAAATGCTTTCCGAGCCAAAGAAAATGGCGTTCAGAAAGTGGCTTTAATCAAAGAAGAAAAATTATCAGATCAAATAAATCGAGGAAATGAAGGAACTGAAATCTGTCTTTAGCAGAGAAGAATTAACGGAAAATGCAGTCAAATTACTGAAAAAACTCATTGCAACGCCGTCTATGAGCCGAGACGAATATAATGTTTCGCTCATCATTGAAGGATTTTTCAATGAGCATCAGCTGACTGTGAACCGATTCAAAAATAACATTTGGGCAACCAACAAACATTTTGATGCAGGCAAACCTTCGATTCTTCTAAACACGCATCACGACACGGTAAAACCGAACAAGGCTTACACTTTGGATCCGTTTATTCCTGTGGAAAAAGACGGGAAATTATTTGGTTTGGGAAGCAACGATGCAGGCGCATCTTTGGTGGCAATGGCGCAGACGTTTCTTTATTTTTATGAAGCCGAGGATTTGACTCATAATTTGGTAATTGCTTTGACGGCTGAGGAAGAAATCTCTGGCTTGGACGGAATTGAAGCTTTATTTCCACAACTTCCGAATGTAGAATTGGCCATCGTAGGCGAACCAACCAAAATGAATCTCGCCATTGCAGAAAAAGGTTTGTTGGTGATTGACGGGGAAATGACGGGAACGCCTTCTCACGCAGCGCATCCTAACAATGACAATGCGATTGTGAAATGTATGAAGGATTTACAGAATATTTTGGATTTCAAATTTCCAAAAGTTTCCGATTATCTAGGCGAAGTGAAAGTGACTTTGTCGGTTATCAATGCGGGAACTCAGCACAATGTGGTTCCGGAAAAATGCAATTTCACCTTGGACGTACGTGTGACAGACGAATATACGAATCGCGAAGTTTTCGAAATCATCCAATCTCAAATGAAATCGAAACTCACGCCGAGGTCATTCCGTCTCAATTCCTCAAAAATCGAGGTCAGTCATCCGTTTGTTCAAGCGGGATTGGCTTTGGGAAGGACAACTTACGGATCGCCGACATCTTCCGACCAAGCGATTATTCCTTGCACATCGGTCAAGTTGGGTGTTGGAGATAGTTTGCGTTCTCACACAGCGGACGAGTTTGTTTACATCGACGAAATCCGAGAAGGCATCGATATTTACATCAAAATATTAGAAAAAGTTTTATAAATATAAATAGAGGCGGGCTTTAGCCCGTCTTAGAAAGGAAATTAGGAATTGGCTTTAGCCAAAATTTATAAAGTCAACAAAATAAAAATAATTTGGGCAGCTTAACCGCCTTCCGCTCTCAATCTTTTTTGCAAGACGATTTCAGTTTAAATAGAACTTGATGAATACGCAAAAAAGGATTTCCGCTCAAGTCGGGCTGCGCTTCGCAAAGTTGAAGATTTGTTTTCAATATAAGAGAACTTTAAAATTTAGGCTTTGATGAGCATAAGCGCCTTTGCGAACCTTAAATATTTTCAATAAAATAAAAAAAAATCTTTGCGCTCTTTGCGTTCAAAATATAAAAAAAATGAAAAAAATTTGGCAAAAAGATAATGTAAAAACCAATGATTTGATTAACCAGTTTACGGTTGGTAAAGACTTGGACTTTGACGATAGATTAGCAAAATACGATGTATTGGGTTCCATTGCCCACGCCAAAATGCTGGCAGAAGTTGGTCTGATTCGTTTGGATGAAGAGCAAGATATCGTTGCGGTTTTGGAAGAAGTTCTTATAGACATCGAAAAAGGAAGTTTCGAAATTGACAAAACAGCAGAAGACATCCATTCTCAAATCGAAACGATTCTAATTGAGAAACTCGGAGAAACAGGAAAAAAAATCCATACAGCAAGGTCAAGAAACGACCAAGTTTTGACAGATATCAAATTATATCTTTTAGACGAAATCCGTGAAATTACTGAACGAACAGATTCATTTTTTCAAATATTGAAAGACAAAGCGAATCAACATAAAAACGTTATATTGCCTGGTTACACGCATTTTCAGGTTGCGATGCCTTCGTCTTTTGGTTTGTGGTTTGGTGCTTATGCAGAATCTTTGGTTGACGATTTGGAATTGCTGTTTGCAACGAAAAATATCATCAACAAAAATCCATTAGGTTCGGCTGCAGGCTACGGTTCCTCTTTTCCTATTGACAGAGAAAGTACAACTTATAAATTAGATTTCAGAACACTGAATTATAATGTAGTTTACGCTCAAATGACTCGTGGAAAATCAGAAAAATTATTGGCTAATTCGCTTTCTGTTTTAGCTGGAACTTTAAGCAAGTTTTCTTACGATGTTTGTCTTTACCTAAGTCAGAACTTTGATTTCATCAGCTTTCCGAAAGAATTTACAACGGGAAGTAGCATAATGCCACACAAGAAAAATCCGGATATTTTTGAGTTGGTGAGAGCGAGATGCAACAGAATTCAGGCTTTGCCCAATGAATTGATTTTGTTGACCAATAATTTGCCTTCTGGTTATCACAGGGATTTGCAGTTGACGAAAGAAATCCTTTTTCCCGCCATCGATTCTTTGAAAGAATGTTTGGAAATCTTGATTTACACGCTTCCGAACATCGAAGTGAAAGATAATATTCTGGACGATGAGAAATATAAATACATCTTCAGTGTTGAAAAAATCAATGAAGAAGTGAAGAAGGGAAAATCATTCCGTGATGCTTATATCCAAATCGGTCAAGAGATTGAAAATGGTGTTTTTGAATACGATTACAAAGAACTCCATCATTCTCATCAAGGCAGTTTAGGAAATCTTTGCCTCGATGAAATCGAATATCAATTCAATAAAGTTAGAGATAAGTTGTTGGGATAATAATTGAACTTTTGTTTGCTTTGCTGAGTTTTACGCATTTGCGAATCTTAAAAATATTTTCAAGTTTGATAAAGAAAACTTTGCGGACTTTGCGTTTAAGATAAATTTTAATCCAACTTAAACTTAGTCGTCTTTTTAACTTCGGCAAGAACAATAGAACTGTGATATTGCCCGATGTTAGGACCGTTGGAGATTATATTGACTGTAAAATTATTGTACGAATTGATATCACTCGCAAGAATTTTCAACATATAATCATATTCGCCGGAAAGACTGATGATTTCCTGTACTTCATCATATTTGGAAATATAATCTTCGAATTCTTGAAGTGTTTTTTGAGATTGTTCTTTTAGACGAATATTGCAATAAACCACGATGTTGATGCCGAGTTTTTCTCGGTTCAAAATCGCAACATATTTTTCTACGACACCTTGTTTTTCAAGGTTTTTGATGCGTTCGTAAGTTGGAGTGAAAGTGAGTCCGATTTTTTCGGAAATTTCTTTTACAGATAATGTAGAATCCTCTTGTAGAAGCGAAAGTATTAATTTGTCTTTTTTATCCAATCCCATAATGGCAAATCATTCTTTCAAAAGTAAAGAAAATTTTTGATTGTAAAAATTTTAGAGCAAAAGTTCATTCATATAACATAAAAAATTATGAATAAGATTTCATAATATAGAAAATATTGGTATCTTTGCACCCAATGAATCTGGTACAGAATTTAGCGACAAAAACTATTGGCAAGTTTGCCGACAACAACAATATTTTTTATATTTAACGAAGTCTTTTTAGGCTTCGTTTTTTTTATTTAAAAATTTGAGATATGATTAAGCTTTCCCGCACATCTACAGAAAGTATAGAGAAAATTTTAAAAGAAGCTCAGGCGTTTTCAGAAGGAAAGATTAGCAAGATTGAAGGCGATGTTTTCGCCGCGAACCTGTTTTTTGAGAATAGCACGAGAACCAAAACAAGTTTTGAAGTTGCAGAAAAGAAATTGGGACTTCAAGTTATCGATTTCGAAGCTGATAAAAGTTCCATTGCAAAAGGCGAAACACTTTTGGATACGATTAAAACCCTGGAAGCTATTGGCGTAGAAGTCGCGGCAATCAGACATTCGGAAACACGTTATTATGACGCATTGAAAGATACTAAATTAAGTATCGTAAATGCAGGTGACGGAACGGGACATCATCCTTCGCAAGCCATTTTGGATGCAATGACAATCATTCAGGAATTTGGAAAAATCGAAGGCCTTAAGATAGGAATCGTTGGTGATGTAAAACACAGCCGCGTTGCGAATTCAGATTCGGGATTATTCAGAAGGTTAGGTGCGAAAGTTTATTTCTCCGGACCAGAATTTTGGTTTGACGAAGGAATGTTGGTGAACGGAACTTATATGCAGTTTGATGACCTTGTAAAAGAAGTTGACGTTTTGATTTTATTAAGAATCCAGCACGAGCGTCACGAGAAAAGCTTCAATTTCAAGTCTGAAGATTATTTGAAGAAATTTGGTTTGACAAAAGAGCGTGAAGCGAAAATGAAACCGACATCCATCATTATGCATCCGGCGCCAATCAACAGAGGAGTGGAAATTGATTCAGAATTAGTTGAATGCGAAAGGTCGAGAATTTTCAAACAAATGCAAAACGGCGTTTTTGCTAGAATGGCAATCCTTAAATATGATTTAGAAAACAGAGGATTCAAATTCATCGACTCCAAAAATTAAAATATTTATTCACGCTTTCGGGCGTGTTTTTTTTGAGGTTAAAGTCAGAAGTCTGATGACCGATGACAGAAGATGAAATAAGTAATAGTAAAACTTCGGACTTCGGGCTTCCGTCTTCCGACTTAAAAGTAAAAATGAAAAAGAAGTTAATATTAGAATCCGGCGAAGTTTTTTACGGAACGGGATTCGGAGCAGAGCAGGACACTGCCGGAGAAGTAGTTTTCAACACGGGAATGACGGGTTATCAAGAACTGATTTCCGACCCAAGTTATTGCGGACAAATCGTTTGTATGACGTATCCTTTGATTGGAAATTACGGAATTAATCGTGACGATTACGAAAGCATCGAACCTGCAATCAAAGGTTTGATTGTAAAAGAATTGTGTGATTTGCCTTCCAATTTCAGAACTCAAATCACTTTGGACGAATTGTTCCAGAAGAAAAACTTGTCAGGAATCTCAGGAATCGACACCAGAAGATTAACAAGAATCCTTAGAAACAAAGGGGTTGAAAAAGGAAAAATCGTCAATGCAGATGCAGATGAAAAAGCAGTAATCGAAGAACTAAAAGCGACTCAATTTCCAACAAATCAAGTAGAACAGGTTTCTACAAAAACGTCTTATGCAAGTCCGGGAAGAGGTTTTAAAGTGGTTTTGGTTGATTTCGGTTCCAAGTTGGGAATCATCCGAGAGTTGTCTCAAAGAAATTGTGACATCATCGTAGTTTCTCACGACACAACTGCAGAAGAAATTCTATTAATGGATCCAGACGGAATTATGCTTTCCAACGGCCCTGGCGATCCGGAAGATAATGCGGAAGCTTTGGTAATGATTCAGAAGTTATTAGGAAAAGTTCCAATTTTTGGGATTTGTTTAGGTCATCAGTTGATTGGTTTGGCTTGTGGCGCAAAAACTTACAAACTGAAATTCGGGCACAGAGGTGGAAATCATCCTGTTTTGGATTTAGAAAAGAACAAAGTGGCAATCACTTCTCAAAATCACGGTTATGCAATTGACCAAGAATCTTTGAAGAATACAGATTTAGTAGAAACTCACATCGCTTTGAATGACAGAACAAACGAAGGTGTGAAACATAAAATCCATCCTTGTTTTTCAGTTCAATACCATCCAGAGGCAAGTCCAGGTCCGGAAGATGCGAATTATCTTTTTGATAATTTCATCACTTTGATGGAGGATTTTAAGAAATAATTTGAGTTAAGTAGACAGTCAAAGAAGCGAAGTAGATTGTCAGAGGTGTGAAATAGACAGTCAAAGGTGTGAAATCAATCATTAATAAAAGCCCTTATTTGAAATTAAATACAAGATTTAAAGATGAGACTTATTAATAAGAAAATAGACGATTGGACTGAACCCTATGTAACAATTTATGGTTCAAACCAAGTACAGGATAAAGATTTAAAATCTATAAATCCAGTGAAATATTTTTTGAATTTAACACAGCCAAATATTTTTAAATGTTATGCAATTTCATTGGCTTCGTACTGGATTTATAAAACAAATAATATTCACGAAATAAAAATAAATATAAATGAGTCGGAGGGAGAGTTTCCCGAAGAAGATTATGATAGGATAAGTTGGAGAGATTTTTATAAGTATAAAAATGTTGAATTCGATTTAAATAAAGCTATGATTGACGCAGTAGAATGGAAACGCCCTTTTGGAAAGCAAATGAATAATGAATTGTATTGTGGAGAAGGGTTGATGGATAAAGAACATTTGATTTCATTTGTAAATACGGTACTTTCAATCTATGGAGACCAAGAAATTGAGGCATTTTATGTATTTATGGCAACAGAAAAGTATGAAGAAGATGAGCTTTTTGTTGGAAAAATATCTGAACTTCCCCATCTTTTAAATAATAAATCAAGACCTCCAAGTTTAATTTATCCAAAAGAAAAAAATTGGTTAATCAATACAGATTATGATTTGCCATTTTCAACTATTGGTGGAGAATGTAAGTTAATAAATCAGCTTGTTGAAAATAATCGTGAAGAAATTTATAAAGTAGAATATTAAAGCAACGTTCATCATTGAATAGGAATCTAAACTGTTGAGATTCTTTCAGAATGACAAAGCAACGCAAGAAATAAAATAAAAAATCTTCCGACATCCATCATCGGACTTCGGACAAAAAAAGTAAAAATGAAAAGAACAGATATACAAACAATTTTAGTAATCGGCTCAGGCCCAATCATTATTGGACAGGCTGCGGAATTTGATTATTCGGGAACACAGGCTTGCCTTTCTTTGAAGGAAGAAGGTTACAAAGTGATTTTGATTAATTCCAATCCTGCGACGATAATGACAGATGTGGAGATTGCCGATAAAGTTTATATTGAACCGATTTCTTTGGAATTCGTTTCCAGAATCATCCGAAAAGAACGTCCGGATGCACTTCTTCCAACTTTGGGAGGACAAACCGGACTGAATATGGCGGTTGAATTACAGAAATCCGGAATTCTTGAAGAATGTAAAGTGGAAGTTTTAGGAACGAAACTTTCAGCGATTAATCAGGCAGAAGACAGAGATTTGTTCCGCGAATTGATGCGCGAACTGAACGAACCGGTTCCAGAATCTGACATCGTCACTACTGTTGAAGGTGCTTTAGCTTTCGCTGATAATTTAGGTTATCCTGTGATTGTTCGCCCTGCTTTTACAATGGGAGGAACCGGCGGCGGAATTGCTTCCAATGAATCGGAGCTGCGTGAAATCGCTGAATTAGGATTGAAACATTCGCCTGTGACTCAATGTTTGATAGAAAGGTCAATCGCAGGTTTCAAAGAAATTGAATATGAAGTAATGCGAGATTCCAACGACAACGCGATTGTGGTCTGTAATATGGAAAACATCGACCCGGTTGGTGTTCACACAGGAGATTCGATTGTGGTGGCGCCTTCGCAGACACTTTCTGACAGGGAATATCAGTTACTGAGAAATGCTTCTCTTAAAATCATCAGAGCTTTAGGAATCGAAGGTGGATGTAACGTTCAATTGGCATTAGACCCGCATTCATTCAATTATTATATCATCGAGGTTAATCCAAGAGTTTCGCGTTCATCGGCTTTGGCAAGTAAAGCAACAGGTTATCCAATTGCCAAAATCGCAGCAAAAATTGCAGTTGGTTTGACATTGGACGAAATCAAAAATCCTGTAACAGGAACGTCTTACGCTTGTTTCGAACCGGCTTTGGATTATGTTGTGACTAAGTTTCCGAGATTTCCATTCGATAAATTTGAAACGGCTGACAGAAGATTGTCAACGCAGATGAAAGCAACAGGCGAAGTAATGGCAATAGGAAGAAATTTCGAAGAGTCTTTGCAAAAAGCGATTCGTTCTTTGGAAACAGGATTGAGACATCTTGGACTTAAGAAAAAACAGGCGGATGCTTTAACAGCCGAGGAAATCGAAAGAAGAATCCGGGTTTGTGATGACGAACGATTATTTATCATCGGAGATGCTTTAAGAAGAGGTTACGATTGGGAACAGATTGTGGAATGGAGTAAAATTGATAAATTCTTCATCTGGAAAATCAAAAAACTGATTGATTTCGAAACGACAATCAAGGAAAATAAATTCAACAAAGAAATTCTTCTCGAAGCTAAAAAATTAGGTTTCGCAGATTTGAATATCGCGCATCTTTGGGAAACAACTCAGAAAGAAGTGTTCCAATTCAGAAAAGACAACGGAATAATGCCGGTTTACAAAATGGTGGACACTTGTGCTGCCGAATTCGAATCGGAAACACCTTATTTCTATGGAACTTACGAAGAGGAGAATGAAAGTGTAGTTTCTGAAAAAGAAAAAATCATAGTTCTTGGTTCTGGTCCAATCAGAATTGGTCAAGGAGTTGAGTTTGACTATGCAACCGTACATTCGGTTTGGGCGATTCAGCAGATGGGTTACGAGGCGATTATCATCAATTCAAATCCGGAAACAGTGTCCACAGACTTCTCGATTTCTGATAAATTATACTTCGAACCTTTGGCAGAAGAAGATGTGATGAATATTATCGAACTTGAAAAACCAAAAGGCGTTGTAGTTCAGTTCGGAGGACAGACGGCGATTAATTTGGCCGATAAATTAGCCGCTTACGGTGTTCAGATCTTGGGAACTTCTCTTGAAGATTTGGACAGAGCCGAGAATAGAGACAAATTCGAAAAAGCACTTCAAGATTTAGGGATTCCACAACCGCTTGGGAAAACTTCGACTTCAAAAGAAGAAGCGATTGTAATTGCCAACGAAATTGGTTACCCGGTTTTGGTTCGTCCGAGTTATGTTTTGGGAGGTCGTGCTATGGAAATAGTTTATTCTGAAAAAGAACTCGCTCACTATATGGAAAATGCTGTGGATGCAAGTCCGGAACACCCGGTTCTGATTGACCGTTACTTGACAGGAAAAGAAGTGGAGGTGGATGCGATTTCTGACGGAGAAACAGTGGTGATTCCGGGAATTATGGAACACATCGAAAGAGCGGGCGTTCACTCTGGAGATTCGATTGCGGTTTATCCACCTCAGACTTTGACGGAGACTCAAATCAAAACATTAGAAGATTATACTCAGAGACTAGCAAAAGGATTGAATGTCATTGGATTAATGAATATTCAATACGTGATTTCAGGCGGAGAAGTTTTCGTTATCGAAGTGAATCCACGTTCGTCCAGAACCGTTCCTTTCTTATCGAAAATTACTGATGTTCCAATGGCGAATCTGGCAACAAAAGCAATACTTGGAACAAAACTCAAAGACCTTGGTTACCAATCAGGATTAGTTCCGAATAAAGAAGGAATCTTCGTGAAAGTTCCGGTTTTCTCTTTCAGTAAATTGACGAAAGTTGATATCCAATTAGGACCTGAAATGAAATCGACAGGAGAAGTAATGGGGAAAGATTCGACATTCGAAAAAGCTTTGTATAAAGGATTAATCGGTGCGGGAAGAAAAGTTCCGACGCACGGTTCTATCTTGTTTACGGTTTCAGATTCAGATAAGGAAGAAGCTTCTTTGTTGGCAAAAAGATTTCAGGAAGCTGGTTTCAGAATCTGGGCAACAGAAGGAACAGCGAAATACTTCGAGGAAAAAGGAATCCATACGAAAATCGGTTATAAAATAGGAGAGGAAGATGTCAACTTGATTGATTTGATTCAGAAAGGAAAAGTTCAGTACGTTGTAAATACGACTACGAAAGGAAAACAAGCCGAAAGAGACGGTTTCCAAATCCGAAGAATGTCGGTAGAAAACGGTGTTCCTTGTCTGACTTCAATGGATACTGTTGAAGCGATTTTGAAAGTGATAGAAAGTATGAGTTTCAAGATGGAGACGATGTAGACAATTTGTCAAAGTTCCAAATCTTTGACCAACTTTTCAAAATAGAAAAGCGAAAGGTAATTCTTTCGCTTTTTTTATGGATATTTTTCAGGATGTTGAGAAGTGTGAAAAACTCTTGCAATCAAAATAATATTTTCTTTATTGTCAAAAGAGAAAAATATTAAGAAAGGATATTTTACTAATGGCTTAGCTCGGAATTCTTCAAACCAAATTTTAAAATAAGGATTGTCAGAAGTTATTTTTATTGATTTTCTAAAGTCCTTAATAAAATTATCTGCAACTTTTTTGCTTGCGTTTTCCCGATAATATAAATATGAATTTTCTAAGTCTAATTTTGCCTCATCAGAAATAATGACTTTAAATGCCATATTTTTCACTCATTTCGTTCAGAAAAATATTGATTTCTGTATGTTCAGAATAAGGGCGTTCTCGTATTTTGGAAAGACTTTCTTTTTGCTCTTCTGAAAGTTCGAAATTAATATGTTCTTTATTCTCATCAATTTCAGATAAATAAGCCGAAATCCTTTCCAGGACTTCTTTTGGGACATTTTTTAATTTGTCTATAATTTCTTGATAAAGCGTTTGTTTAGAAATATCCATCATTTATAATTTTATCAAAGTTAATAAAATGATTATAATATGATAATTTAAAATTGTACTTTTAAATCAAATAAAAATCTATGAAATCGCAGATTCACGAATTCCAAAATAAAAATAAATCTAAGATGAGTAAAGCATCACACATTTTATCTTTAGGACTTTTCTCAACATTACTATTCTCTTGCGCAACTGTTCACGATAGATTACAAACGGGAACAATCGTAAAAGACTGCACGGGAACTTACCTCAGAGTTGGAGAAAACGAAGATTATCTGGTTTGTAATTCTGATATTTTAGCGTCTAAAAAAGAGGGCGAAAAAGTATCTGTAGTTTATGATTACACTAAAGAATGCAAGGAAAGAGATGGCAAAATTATGTGTATGATGTATCACGAGAACAAAGGAATGATAAGAGTTAAAAGTGTAAAATAAACCAAAACGCCTCATCAATCGATGAGGTGTTTTTTATTGAATTGTGTAATCCTTTTTGACAATCTAATAATGTCCAAAATCAAAATTATATCTTTTGGTTTGGTTTGTAATGAGATTTTTTCTTTAATGAATTTGTGATGGAGAATCTCTTATAGCAGGTAAATTATTTTAATTTTTCAAAAAAATGATAATTATCTTCGCTAATTTAAGAACTTTCTGTGGTTTTTTTTTCAGTATAGATTGTATTTCTAAAAAATTGAATAGATTTTTGGTAAGGATTTCCACCAATTCTTTAGCATTTAAATAATCATATTTTGCGTTTTATATGATAAATATTTTCGGAATATCAATTGAAAATAATTTTTGCTAAACCCAAAAGGCACAATATTTTATGATGATTTATTTTTGAAATTAATAATAAATTGAGTGACAAATTAGTTATCTTTAAAAACGTTCAAAACAAAATAACTATGACGAAACATCAACAGACAGTGAAAGCCGTTTTCCACTTTTTTGATAATAAAGATACAGTTCTGGGTTTCCGAAAAATGCTAGATTGTGCGATGGATACTCAGAATATGGATGTCTATAAAACTGCCATTGAATTGACGGATTGGAAAGAAAAGAACCCTGAAAAATCCGATGAGCTCATTGAAAAATGCAAGGTTTTTCTTGGTGAAATAGAGAAAATAGAAGTCAAGGAATATCCCACGGACATCGCAGTTCTAACAGCAATAAATATCCAAAAATCTTATGGAAGCAATCGTTTTTCGCTTGGTCCGGTTTCTTTGGAAATCAAAAAGGGACAAGTTTACGGTTTGGTGGGCGAAAATGGAAATGGGAAAACGACGTTGTTGAGGATTTTAGCTAAAGAAATTTCGCATAACAAAGGAGAGCTGAAATATCAATTCGATTCTGTCCCAAAGGATGAATTTGAGTTGCGGACAAAATTGGTTTACATCCCACAGCGAACCGAAAAATGGTACGGAAGTCTGAAGGATAATCTGAAATTTGTCTTGGCAAGTTATGGCGTAAAACCTGAAGAAAACGAAACCAGAACGCTGATGATGATTGCCCGTCTTGGACTTTGGAATTACAAACATCTGAAATGGAACGAACTTTCTTCTGGATATAAAATGCGTTTCGAATTGGCGAGAACATTGCTTCGTCAGCCCGAAATTTTGTTGCTGGATGAACCTTTGGCGAATTTGGATGTACTCGCTCAGCAAGTGATTTTGGAAGATCTGAAGGCCATTGCCAATTCGGTGAATCATCCAATTGCGCTGATTCTAAGTTCTCAGCAATTATACGAAGTAGAGAAAATCTCGGACAAAGTGATTTTCCTCAAAAACGGAAAATATCAGGACAACGAATCCCAATCTGAAACGGAAAATCCAAATCTGATTGTAGAAATCGATACGGCTAACTCCAGAGAAGAATTATTGCAAATTTTCCATCCTTTCGCAATTGAAAAACTGAATTTCAATGGTGGGATTTTCGTGGCATATTTCAGTCCGGAAACCGAGCTTTCCGATGTTTTAACGGCTATTGGAAATTCGAAAATCCAAGTGACTTACATCCGTAATATTTCAACTTCTACACGTCGTTTCTTCGTGGAATAAAAACTTCTGACCAATGCGAAAAATCAATCAAATCAATCAATATTTACTGGAGAGATTTCCCAATATCTGGAACACGAGAATCGTCTGGATGTTGCTTTTGGGAATTGCTGTCCATCTCGTTTTCTTCTTTATCGGCTTCGTTTCGCATGCCAGTCCTGGCACGTTGCAACATACCAGAGCCATTGATGATTATTTCTCCACAGGACTTGTGTTTGTCCACATTATTATTTCGGTGCTTCTGATTGTCGGCTGGCTGATTTATATGCTGAAGAATAACGCTTTCAAGAATTTTTATCCGAGTTCTGGCAAAAAGCTGTTCTTTGAATTTGTCCAGTATTTCATCATCATTTTCGTTTCGGTGACGTTTTATTTTTCTTATATGACTGGTTTTAGGCTTTTCATCAATTATAAATATGATGATGAGACGATGGCGAAAAATATAGAAATTATTAATCATTCTGTTCCTTTCCTGTCGCAGAATATTGAAGATTATACGCTAGAAAATCGATTGTCACCCAAACCTTTTGCGGATTTTTATTGTGAGACAGACATCAATAAGATTGAAAAGACACGGCCATATTTTGTATATCACGATAGGGTTTATCAGTATTTCAGTCTTTATAAAAAAACGGTAAATCAAACCGACGAACGTGGACAGTTCATATATCCCGCAGAGGAAAAAAAGAAAAATGTTCCGTTGGCTTACTTTGAGAACAGTGCCGATAACAAGTCCAGAACTTATTTTTTTAAAAAACAGGTTGAGGATTTGTCGCCTTTCATCAAAACGGTTGCCCCAAGTTATTATAATTACTCTTCGGTTTTTTATGATAATGTGAATAATCCTTCTGGAAATGACAGAAAATACAGTTATGCTAACAATCCAGATAAAGAGGTTTACAAACAAAAGCAAATTGAAGTTAATGGCAATACCATTAGACTTATTACTTCGAAGGATTCCAAAGCATTAGAACAATTACTAAAGGATTTTCTACGTGTTTCAAAAGAGTTTGGTATTGTCACTAATCTTAATGTGAAAGATTGGTCTGCGATGGTCTATCATCCGAAAAAATTTGAGGTTAAGCAGTTTATAATGTTATACAAACCAGATTCGGGAACTGATTATGACCCTAATAAAGCACCGGCTGAGCGTTATAACGATTATGAAGTAGCCGTAGCTGCGGACTCAACTGCCGCTTATGAGGATAATTATCTGGCTGCTAATGGTGAAATCCACAAAGATACTATCAACATCAGGGATTTTAATCCAAATGTGGATCGGGAGATTGCGCCTGAAGATTATTTCAAAAGAAATGTAAGCCATTTTTACTATTACACCCAGGATCTAAAAAATCTCTTGGAAAATGTAGACACCATCAAGACCGATGATTTCTTTTCAGATTCGGTTCATCTTTTTATCTGGATTGCTTTTGCACTAGCTATTCTTATATTCAGCTTCAGAGTTACAGATTTGCGCGCACTTTTGTTTAGTATTATTTCTGCAGGAGTTATCATTTTGCTGGTAACGCTTTTCTGTGTTTTCTTCGCCTTTGTTGGTGGTTTTAAGAATGCATTTTTTATTCTTTATACTATTCTTACGGTCGGAGTCATAATTCTTTTGATACCATTGATCACTATTGGAAAAGCTCGGAAAATTGTTACTTCAATTTTTATGATAATCTCAATGGTAGGTTTTCCTCTTTTTATTTGGTTGATTTTCGGAATTGTGAATGAGCATCAGGTGTCAGATTGCAGAACCAAAGTTTATATCGGAGATAATTATATGAATTGTAAAGGCGTGTTGGATAATTTGGGACTGACATCCAGTTATATTATGCTGATTTCAACTTTTGTTTTTCTATACTTCTATACTGGATTTGTCAAAAAATGGAAAGCGATACCGGAGTAAAAAATACCTGTTCATTTTTCGGTTGTTGATGAATATTCAAAATCACTAGATTTGTTTCAGTTATCATTTATAAACAATGAATCTTAGTTTCGACCAAATGTATCAAGCCTCTTATGAGAAAAATTCCGACTTCGAAGGTGTTTTTTGGATGGGTGTGAAAACGACGGGAATCTTTTGTCGTCCAACTTGCACGGCCCGAAAACCGAAACCTGAAAATGTAGAATTTTTTGATAATACAAAAGATGCGATAAAGAAAGGTTATCGCCCGTGCAAAGTTTGTAAACCATTGGAAAATCCAGATGAAACTCCTCCCGAAATTCAGAAACTGATGGATGAATTGTCAGTTAATCCTGAGACTAAATTCAAAGATATTGACTTAGTTGAAAGAGGATTACAACCAATAACCGTAAAACGCTGGTTTCTTAAACATCACGGAATGACTTTTCACGCGTTTCAGAGAACGTTCAAAATCAATTCGGCTTTTAAGAAACTTCAGCAAGGCGAGAATGTCTTGGATGTGGCTTTGGATAATGGTTATGAAAGTTTGAGTGGTTTCAATGACAGTTTCAAAAATGTATTTGGTGTGTCACCTAAAAACTCGAAATTGGAAAAGATTGTTGACCTCAAAAGAATTGAAACTCCACTTGGAACTATGATTGCCTGCGCCAACGAAAACGGAATCTGTATGCTGGAATTCTCCGACAGAAAAGCACTTCCAACGGAACTCAAAGAGATTTCAAAACATTTTGATGCGAATATTGTTCAAGGAGAAAATCCTCATTTTAAAACTTTAGAAAAAGAATTAGAAGAATACTTCGAAGGAAAATTAAAAGATTTTACCGTTCCATTGGCTCCGGTTGGGACAGATTTTCAGAAAAAAGTTTGGGAAATCCTCAGAACCATTCCTTACGGAACCACAAGAACTTACCAGCAACAAGCCGACATTCTGGGAAATCCAAAAGCGGTGAGAGCTGTGGCCAATGCCAATGGGCTTAACAAAATTTCCATTATCATTCCTTGTCACAGAGTGATTGGAAGCAATGGAACTTTGACAGGCTATGGAGGCGGAATCTGGCGAAAACAAAAATTGCTTGAATTGGAGAAAGCAATTTTGTTTTAAATTTAAAATATTATAGTTTAGTGATTTGAAATCATTACAATGAATGTCCAAGCCACTTTAGAAAACGAAAATGTCAAACTCGTCCCTTTGAATCCGAATGATCTTGAGGAATTGTTTTCCGTTGCATCTGATCCGAAAATTTGGGAACAACACCCTAACAAAGACCGTTACCAAAGAGAAGTGTTTGAGAAGTTCTTCCAAGGAGCGATTGAAAGTAAAGGTGCATTCAAAATCCTAGATAAAAATACTGGCGAAATAGCTGGTAGCACAAGATTCTATGATTATAATCCCAAAGAGAATTCCATTTTTATAGGATATACATTTTATGCTACGAAGTTTTGGGGTTCAAAGCTAAATCCACAGGTCAAAAAGCTAATGTTAGATTACATCTTTCAATTCGTAGATAAGGTTAATTTTCACGTTGGGAAAGATAATATACGTTCTCAGAAGGCGATGGAAAAACTTGGCGCTAAGAAAGTGGATGAGGTCAATGTTGCTTACTTCGGAGAACCAGAAAAATTAAATGTTGTTTTTGAAATCGATAAACCATAAAAATGAAAAAGTACAGAATACAAGCCAGCCCATTTGTAGTTCCTACCACAGATGGAAAACTGATAGAAGAACATTGGGGAAATTCTACGAGAAACTCAGAAATTTCTATCGCGCATATGGTTGCGCCATCCAACTGGAGCGAGCCGCATCAGACGCCTGAGTTTGACGAATTTACATTGATCATTTCCGGAAAAAAACATTTCGAGATAGATGGTGATTCTGTTATTTTAGAAAAAGGTCAAAGTATTCTCATCGAAAAAGGCGCAAGAGTGCGATATTCCAATCCTTTTAAAGAACCGTGTGAATATATTGCAATCTGTTTGCCTGCTTTTTCAATGGATTTGGTGCACAGAGAATCATTTTAAGTGCTTAAAAATAATTAAAGCTAAATTTAAACATTAATCTGTGATTGTAAATCTATTATCTTTCATCTACTCACATCACTAGCTCATCAAACAATCTGTCAAACGTTTTGCTCAAATCGTTGCTTGCACCAGGATGTGGTCTGGATGTTTGAATGATAGAACTTTTTACAGCAGTAAGCCACCGGAAACGTTCTGGGATATCCATTTGGGCAATAGCACCCGCAGATTTTTCCCCTTTTGCAATATTTTCGAAAGACAAAAGATGTTTTCGCACGTCTTCATATTCGGTTTTGCAAGCCATCATTCGGAATTTTTCTTCACAAAGATGTGTTTTCACACGGATAAATTTTTCTTTCTTGGAAAACATGATTAATCCAACGTTGAAGAACTCTTCGCGCTCAGGCGTCGGGACCAAGCGGATTACCGCATATTCATATAACTTTGGCTCTTGCATTTTTGGCTTCATTTAAAAAGTTATCAGAATTATCACGTCTCAGAATTAGAAATTGGAAATACACATCCTTGATTTCAGTTGGAGTTAAATCTGTATCGTTCCAATGCAACCAATCTTCAGGAATCAGTTCTACAATCTCCCTCAAAACATCGTCTGTCAATATCGCTTTGAATCGTTCATTCACTTCATCCAACTCTGAAGCTTGAGGCAATAAAACGTGATCTTTTATCATTACAAATGGACTTACTGCTGTTTTCTCCCAATTGTCCCAAGAATGATGGAAGTATAAAGAAGCGCCGTTGTCGATGAGCCAAAGTTCCTGATGCCACATCAGCATATTAGTATTACGGAAAGTACGATCGATATTAGTAAGGAACGCATCCAGCCAGACAATCTCAGAAGATAATTTAGGATCGATTTTTACCGCACCGGGGTCATAAGTAATGGCACCGGAAAGATAATGTAGAGCAAGATTCAGCCCACAGCTGTTTTTTAATAAATCCTGGATTTCTTCATCGGCTTCACTTCTCCCAAAATCGTCAGAAAGATTAGCAAACACCAACTCCGGAATACGAAATCCTAAAATTTGAGAAACCTTGCCTCCAATCAATTCGGAAATTAATGCTTTCACGCCATGTCCAGCGCCTCGGAACTTCAGCACATATTTGAAGTCATCGTCAGCTTCTGCAAGCGCCGGCAAAGAACCGCCTTCTCGCAACGGCAAAATATATCTGGTAACCGACACGGTTCTCAATGATAGATCCAATTTTAATTTTTTTGTAAAAGTAGGGATTTAAAAAAGAATTTTTATGAATTGTATTTCAGAACAAGATATACCACTTTCAGAAGATTTTTTTCTACCAACAAGAGACTAGTTTTAGATTTACTAATGGAATTATTATGCTTGTTTTGAATGTGTTCTGACAGAATAATTGGAAGATATTTAGTCAAATTTAAATTTTTCAGTTGTCATTGAGTCAAAGTAACTATTGTTATGTTGTTGATAATCAATAATGGTAATTTGTAAAATCATTTGTCCACCCATTTGTCCACCCCCCTAATGTGATATTTGATTAGTGGGTTTGTTACATTTACCAAATCATGTTAATGATATAGTTCTATTACTTGGTTAATGTGTCAGTGCGTTTACGTAATTTATATTAAAATCAAATATTATTGATTTTTACTAATTACAGCTCTGAAGAATGTGTCTGGATATGTTGCTAACGTTTAATTCAATTCGAAATTATTTCAAATAACCTCAAAAATGATATATATGAGAAATTTTTACAGAAAAATTGCCATTCTCGTAATTGTGCTTTGGACAAAATTAATTTTTGCACAAAGCTATACGCAGAATTTTGATGACATTACTACACTTGCTGGCGACGGTTGGGTGATACAAAACAACAGTACACCAGTAGGTTCACTCGGTTGGTTTCAAGGTACTGCTACGACTGCAACACCAACTCCAGGACCTTTTAACTCCTATAATGGAGCAACTAATTCCTACATCGCAGCTAATTTTAACAGTACAGGAAATACAGGAACCATTTCCAACTGGTTAATAACGCCCAATAGAACCTTGAGAAATGGCGATGTTTTTACATTTTATACACGTAAATCCTCTCCAGATGTGTACGTGGATCGTCTGGAGGTTAGATTAAGTACAAACGGAGCGAGTACAAATGTCGGAGCTGGCGCAACTGCTGTAGGAGACTTTACTACATTATTACTTAGTATCAATCCTACTTTGGTTGCAAACATTTATCCACAAGTTTGGACGCAGTATACTATTACCGTTTCTGGTTTGCCTGCACCCACATCAGGTCGTATTGCTTTTCGATATTTTGTAACAGGTGCTGGTGCTTTAGGAACTAATTCAGATTATATAGGCATTGATAATGTAGTCTATACGCCTTATGTGTGTCCTGCTTTTACAATGACAACAGAAGGAGCTCTAACAGGAGGAGTTACGGGAGTTGCTTATAGTACTACGCTTTCCCAAACAGGAGCTTTGGGATCACCAAATTTTGCTATTATGGGGGGATCACTTCCTCCGGGATTATCATTATCTTCCGCGGGAACTATTTCAGGAACGCCTACTGCTACTGGAACATTTATTTTTATGGCAAGAGTTAATGATGCCAGTGGATGCTCAGCTTCTCAGATTTATTCTATTACTGTACAATGTCCGACAAACCCGATTACCATGGCTGATTTTCCAATACTTTGTAGCAATGGCAGTGTATATACTTTAATAGGAGCTTTTCCTACAGGCGGAACTTATAGCGGAACAGGCGTGAGTGGAGGTAAATTTGATCCAGCAGCGGGTACGCAAATTATTACTTATAAATATACAGATCCTTATGGCTGTACGCATTTCAGTAGTAAAATTATAACAGTTAATCCTGAACTAAATATTACGACTCAGCCGCTTGCAAGTACAATCTGCGCAGGTTCTAATACAACATTTACAGCAGTCGCAAGCAATGCTACAGGCTATCAGTGGCAGGTTAATACAGGTTCAGGCTTTACAAATATCACAAACTCTCCAATATATTCCGGAGCAACGACATCAAGCTTAACTGTAACAGGAGCAACTGCCAATATGACCGGTTATGTTTATCGTGCAGTAATCTCAGGTTCTACGGGATGCAGTCCTAAAAATTCAAATAGTGCAGCTCTGACTGTATCATTGGTAAGCGGGTCAATAACTAAAACCGATATTAGTTGTAATGGAGGTTCTAATGGATCGATATTTCTGACACCTTCTGGAGGCGTTTTGCCATATACTTTTGAATGGAATGACGGTGTGAAAACCCAAAATAGAACAGGTCTTGCCCCAGGAGTTTATACAGTAACTATAAAAGATGTTAATGGTTGTACTGGTGTTACTTCTGTGACTATAGCCGAGCCAACAGCATTAGTAGCCACAGCAGGAACAATTACCAACGTTGCTTGTAATGGTAGCGCAACAGGTTCAGCTACAGTTAATGTTACTGGTGGAAAAGGCAGTTATACCTATGCTTGGAATACAACTCCTGTACAAACAGGAATGACAGCAACAGGATTGGCTGCTGGAACTTATACAGTAACTGTTAAAGATGCAAATAGTTGTAGTGTTACATATGCGTTTACAATTACAGAAGCACAGGCGGTAACAGCACCAACAGGAGCTTCGACGCAAACCTTTGATGCTGGAGATACTTTAAGCGTTCTTGTTGTAAATGGTCAAAATATCAAGTGGTATTCTACAGCAGCCGATGCTAATAATCATGTCAATGCTTTGCCAATCAGTATAATAATCGTAAATAATACCACTTATTATGCTACGCAGACCATTGGTGGTTGTGAGTCAAAGGCATCTTTGCCGGTAAGGGCTTGGTCTGAGGTTTTAAATGTTAGTGATTTAAATGGAAAAGACAAAATCCAAATTTATCCAAATCCTGTTAAAGAATCAATGTATTTCAATGGTGATGTGAAAATAAGTAAGGTTGTAATTATGTCCATAGATGGTAAAAGAGTTTCTGAAAAATCTTTGAATGGAGAAAGAAAACTGAATATTCATACCCTAATACAAGGCGCTTACCTCATTAAGATCTTTACCGATAATGGTGTACAGACCATTAAGTTTATTAAAAATTAATTGATAATAAAAGTTGAATTTGGCCGGTAGATTTTCTATCGGCTTTTTTATTTCCAATTCGAATCCTTATTTTTGAAAAAATAAAATAATGTCAAGCTTTATAGATTTCGGATTGGCTCACAAACAATATAACAGGATGAATAAAATCACCCAGCTGTTCAATATAAAATATCCAATTGTGCAAGGCGGAATGATCTGGCATTCCGGTTGGCGATTGGCTTCCGCCGTTTCTAATAATGGGGGATTGGGATTGATTGGTTCGGCTAGTATGTATCCTGATATTTTGCGAGAAAATATTAGGAAATGTAAAGCGGCTACGGATAAACCTTTCGGTGTGAATGTTGCTCTACTTTACCCAAATCTTGAAGAAATCATCAATATCATTTTGGAAGAAGGCATAAAAATCGTTTTTACATCCGCAGGAAATCCGAAAATTTATACAGAAACTTTAAAGAAAGAAGGCATCAAAGTCGCTCATGTAGTTTCAAGTGCAAAGTTTGCGATAAAATGTCAGGAAGCTGGAGTGGATGCGGTTGTAGCAGAAGGTTTTGAAGCGGGAGGACATAACGGGCGAGATGAAACGACCACGCTTTGCCTGATTCCTAATGTCAGAAAACATATTGATACCCCATTGATTGCAGCAGGCGGAATCGGATTGGGAAGTCAGATGCGTGCGGTAATGACTTTGGGCGCAGATGGTGTCCAGATTGGTTCTCGTTTTGCAGCAACGGTCGAGGCAAGTTCTCATCAGAATTTTAAAAATAAAATCGTTGAACTGAAAGAAGGCGATACGCAATTAACATTGAAAGAATTGGCACCGGTTCGTTTGGTTAAGAATAAATTCTTCCAAGATTTGGAAGGTCTGTATGAAACTGGCAGAAATGTAGAAGCATTGAAGGAAACTCTCGGAAGAGCCCGCGCAAAACGAGGCATGTTTGAAGGCGATTTGGTAGAAGGCGAACTGGAAATCGGACAAGTCTCTGCTCTCATAGACGAAATTCTTCCTGTTGAAAAAGTCTTTGAAAACTTAATAAAAGAATTCAATGATTCAAAATTGGATTTGTCTTTATAAGAAACATGATAAAAGTAAAAAGATTCAAGTATAAATGGCTTCGAGAGCCTCGGCCTGGCCAATAAACTCTCCAACACTCAAACCCTCTAACTCAAATGTTCTCAAAGCAGGAAGCTCAACAATTAAAGAAAGAATTTTGGACGGCTTTCGGAAAAGCTTTTCCTCGGAAGTGGTTGTTATATGATACCAAAATCAAAGATTTTTCTTTCAAATTTTACGCAGATAACAAAAAAGCTGAGGTTTCTATTGATATCGAGATGAAAGATGAATTGTTTCGTAATGCCTACTACGAGAAGATTTGGTCTTTGGAATCTATTTTAGAAGATGAAATTGGAGCGTTTTCAAAAGATGAATTTTATGTTTTGGAAAATGGAAAAGTCATCAGTAGGATTTGGGTGGAGAAAAATGGAGTCAGCATTTTCAATAAGCAGACTTGGCCAGATATTTTCGAATTCTTTGTTGAAAAAATGGACGCTTTTGAGCGTTTGTTTTACGAGTATGAGGATTTTATTAAGGATATTTAAAGTCTATTAGAGAGAATACATTTTACTTTTTACAAAATACATTTTACATTAATGAAAAACATCACCATAAAAGCCAACGATTTTTTTGAATTACTGAAGTTGAAAGACCAATCGATGTGGGATATTTTTGCCCAAATGATTGATGGCGAGGAAAAAGAAATTGTTTTCTTGAATGATGACAAAGAGTATATTTTTCATTACATACTGCCAACAACAATTGAAAAATTACAAGAAGATAAGGCGCTTTTTGCTAAGGAATACGCTGAGAAATTATCAGGACTGAACTAAGTTTTTCTTCCATTCCAGATAGCCAATGATAGCCATTGCGGTAAAAATCAAATATTGCAGCGCTGTAAATCCTAGACCTTTGTAAAGCATCATCGGAACGCAGACAATATCTGCAACAATCCAGAAAATCCAGTTCTCAAGATTACGCTTTGCCATAAAATACATTCCAACAAGAAATAGAGAAGTGGTAACGATATCGGTATAATTCGCCCAATCCAAATGATAAAGTCCGAGTTTTATACCTTCCATAGAAAACTGGTTATCGATAAACGGTTTGAAATAATAGATTAAACCTACGAAAAGTAAACTTCCCACAAACAGAACACTTCCGATTTTCCAATCATAGGCACTTGCTTTTTTGACGTTGACGTGGATATTGTCGTCTGAGTTTTTTGACCAAAGAATCCATCCGTAAATACTCATAACTGAATAATAGACATTAATTAGCATATCGCCCAAAAGTCCAAAAACAAACATTATATAAATGAAAAGAACTGTGGAAATTATTCCTGTAGGATAAACCCAAATATTTTTTTTGATAGAGAAGTAAACGCTAAGTAAACCGAATATAGTTGCAATGATTTCTAAAACAATTAGATAAGTTTCGTAGGATTGATATTGGGCCGTGAGTTCTTCGAGGAAATTCATAGTCTCAAAGATAATTATTAATGTTCAAAAATGCGTTGGCTTATTCATAATTAATACAGATAAGTAAAATTAAATAGTTAAAAAAAGTTAATGAAAGCATTTTTTTAATATTTTCGTAATTCAAAAATAAATATAGAAGAAAAGTCCCCCTTAATTTTTGGGGTAAAAAAAATTACAACTATGGCAAATATTTGGATTAAGAAACCAATGGAAGCTTATGAAGCGGACATTAAAAAAAGTCAGCTCAAGCGTGTATTGGGAAAATGGAGTTTAACAGCTATCGGGATTGGTGCCATCATTGGAGGTGGTATTTTTGTTTTAACAGGGACAGGTGCTTACTATAACGCCGGTCCTGCATTAGCACTTTCTTTCGTTATCGCGGGGATCGCTTGTGTTTTTGCAGCACTATGTTATGCAGAGTTTGCGTCCATTCTTCCTGTGGAAGGTTCTGCTTACGCTTATGCCTATGGAACCGTTGGAGAAATTTTCGCATGGATTATTGGTTGGGGACTGATTCTGGAATATGCGATGGGTTCTATGACAGTCGCTGTTTCGTGGTCGGGTTATTTTGGAAAATTGCTTAAAATGTTTGGCTTGCACATGCCAGCTTGGCTCACAACGGATCCACAAACGTATCTTGCTGCAGGCAATTCTGGATTTTCTATGAACCTACCTGCATTTTTAATTGTATGGGTAGTAATTGGGATTCTTTTAAGAGGAACAAAAGGCGCAGCAAAAGCTAATAACTTCATTGTGGTGATGAAAGTTTCAGCGATTATTTTTGTAATTGTAGCAGGAGTTTTCTTTATCAATCCAGAGAACTGGACGCCATTTATACCTGAGCCTACAACTATTACAGAAAATGGTGTTTCGCACCCAGCTTATGGATATGCTGGAGTAGTGGCCGGAGCGTCTGCAATTTTCTTTGCTTATGTAGGATTCGATGCTGTTTCTACACAGGCTGGTGAGGCTATAAATCCTAAGAAAGATGTTCCGTTTGCAATCATTGCATCATTGGTAATTTGTACATTATTATACATTTTGGTATCATTGGTTTTAACAGGGATGATGCATTATACAGACTTCAATCCTTTGGGAAAATATCCGGATGCTATCAAAGCTCCTGTAGCTTATGCTTTTGATATAGCGGGACAAGCGTGGGCAGGTTACATCATCACGATTGCTGCTACAGTTGGACTTATTTCTGTTTTAATGGTAATGATTATGGGACAATCCAGAATATTTTTAGGAATGTCAAAAGATGGTCTGATACCTAAAACTTTTGCAAAAGTAAATCCTTTAAGTGGTGTGCCATCCAAGAATCTGGTAATTTTGGGCACCGTTATTTCTGTGGTTGCATCATTTACCCCGATTAATGATCTTGCACATATGACAAGCTTCGGAACCTTATTCGCGTTCACTATGGTATGTGTAGCAGTTTGGGTATTGAGAGTAAAAGAGCCCAATTTGCAAAGGAACTTTAAAGTGCCTGCATTGCCTGTCATTGCAGTTTTAGGAATTGCAATCAACATCTATTTGATCATCAACCTGAGTAAAGAAGCGCAAATGTATTCTTTAGGCTGGTTGCTTATAGGTTTCTTCATCTATTTCTTGTACAGTAAGAAAAATTCAAAATTGCAGAATGGAGGGTTTGGAGAGACGTTCAAAGCAGAACAAGAACCTTTGGAGGATGTAGATATCGATATCGACAACAAACATTAAAATATAAATTCCGCATTTTTTTTGCGGAATTTTTTTTGGAGCTTATTGACTTCGTCGAACAGTTTCTATTTATTGTTTTTTGGAGCTGTTTCCCGCTATCCGCTATATCTTTTTCGTCATTGCGAAAGAAGTGAAGCAATCTGTAGAACCATTCACTCATCGCAATAACAAAAAAGGATGCCGCTCCTATCGGGGCTATGGATTTTGTCTGTCAATCAAGTTTTGTCAAATATTGAGAACTTTACGAAAGTTTATTTAAATTTATAAAATGAAAAAACTAATACTATTTCCATTCATCATAATTTCGTCATTTCTCCTGTCTCAGAAATTCACGATCGATACATTATTGACTGATAAAATCAGCATCCGAGCAATACAACTCTGGGACGGAAAAGTCTGGTATGCGGGGACAGATTCCAAGTTTGGGTATGTCGATTTAGAGAATGTCAATAATAAAAAGCAAATCCGACTGTCTCAGAAATCTCTTCAGTTCCGAACATTGGCTCAAAACAACAAATATTTCTACGCAATCAACATAGAAAGTCCTGCTTATTTTTTTCAAGTTGATAAAAAAACATTAGACTTCAAAGTTGTGTTTAATGATAATGATCCGACGGCTTTTTATGATGCTTTGAAATTCACAGATCATAATTTTGGATTAGCATTTAGTGACCCATCAGCCAATCAAAGACTGAATATCTCTCAAACCCGAAATGGTGGTGCAAATTGGATCAATTGTAAAAATTGTAAAGATTTTCCTTATTTAGAAAAAGGCGAAGCGGCTTTTGCAGCAAGTAATACTAATATTGCAAGTTTTAGAAATGTTATCTGGATTGCGACCGGAGGTGCAAAATCCAGAATTTACAGAATGAAAAACAAAGATTGTTATTGGCAAGTTTTCGAAACCCCATTTATACAAGGAACATCATCCCAAGGTATTTACTCAATAGATTTTTATGATAAAAACTTCGGAATCGCAGTTGGCGGAGATTACACAAAACAATCCGATAATATTAATAATATCGCAACAACCAATGATGGTGGACAAACTTGGCAAATCCAAGCCAGCGGACAAAATGCAGGTTATATGACTTGTGTGAAATTCCGTCCGAAAACCAAAGGAAAAGAGATTGTTGCAGTTGGCGATCAACATATCAGTTTTTCATCAGATTACGGACAGACTTGGACAAAAATCTCCGACGAAAAAAATCTCTACGCCTGCGAATGGCTGAATCACGATACGTTGATCTTAGCAGGGAAGGATAAAATTGTCAAATTAACATTTCAATAATTTCCAAATCTTTCAGTTTAATTTTCAATCCCTATTTTTGCACCGAATTAATGAAAATTGACAAGAGAATTTAGAAGATGAAGAACACGGTTATTTTTGATATGGACGGCGTGATTGTAGATACAGAACCGCTTCATAAAAAAGCTTACTATCAGCATTTTGAAGAACTTAATATAAATGTAGATGCAGAATTATTCTCAAGATTCACAGGAAAATCTACCAGAAATGTCTATCAAATGATAAAAGAGATTTTCGGAATTGATACCAATGTTGAAGATTTAATCCAAAGAAAAAGAACCCTATTTTACGATTTATTCGATTCTGACCCAGCTTTGAAGTTGTTAGATGGAGTAGAAGTATTGATTAAGAATCTTTATTCTGCCAATTTCCAATTGATATTAGCTTCTTCTGCTGCAAAATCTACCATTCATCGGGTTTTTAAGCGTTTCAATTTATTTCCGTTTTTTTCACATCTCGTAAGTGGTGAAGATTTTCCCGAATCAAAACCAAATCCCGCTATTTTCATCGAAGCTCAAAGGCTTTCTGGAAATGAAAAGTCGAATTGCATTATCATAGAAGACAGTACAAACGGAATTCGGGCAGCAAATGCTGCAGAGATATTTTGTGTTGGTTACAAAAGCGAAAACAGTAAAAATCAAAACTACGAAACTGCAGATTTGGTCATTCATCATTTTGATGAGTTGAAAGTTGATGAATTAGAATTGATTTAGGTTTGATTTTTATTTCTCAAAAAACGCCATAGAACTTCCAATCCAAATTGCATCTTTCTTATTAAAATCTACATTCACCATCGCAGCTTTCGTCATTCTTACAAGGTTGACGAGTAATTCTGGATTTTCTTTTTCTGGATTCCACGCAAAAAGTAAACGGATTTCTGCTTTGGAAAATTCTCCGTTGATGTCTTCGAAAAGTGGAGCGTAAGTCACTTTTCTTTGAAGGATATAGTTTTCTTTATCTTCAATTTTATTGATGATTTCCTGGGTTGGATTCAGATTCACGCCACTTCCTGCAAATGAGAAAAGCGGTTTTAAAACGAAGTTTTCTAATTGTTCAGTTTCAGGAAAATCCGGTAAGAAATAACTTTTCGGAACAAACTTGTGTTTCAGTTTTGGGAGAATGTATTTTGAAATTTTGAAAAACCAATTCGGATGCGTAATCCATTCGACATCAATGTCTTCTCGGAAATCAAATTCCGTTTCCAAACCCTCGATTTTATCCAATTCATCAAAAATTACACGATTGTAAATTCTATGAATAGAAACTAATTTTCCATCATTTTCATAGAATAACTTTTTTCCTTCTTTTTTGATTTTCGTCAGACAAACCGTTTTGATTCCAAGATATTTTTCTGTGACAATAAAATCAATAAGCGTTTTTTGTTTCTCAGGATAGATTTCCAGAATAATTACATTTTCAGGATTCTCGTTTCCAACAATAACTTGTTTCAGCTTTTTGATGTATTCATCTTTTGGGAGCGAGTTTTTCAGTTCATTTAGAAAAGGATAAACTTCGGTAATCACTTCTTCAAACAACTTCTGAAATCCGAACAAACTCGGAAAAGCCTGTAATTCTATCAACTGCGGAATTACATTTCCATTTTCATCTTGGCAAATTCCAAAATCGATTGCTACAAAATGTGGCTTTTTAGTGTCATTCGGAACATTACAATTCGCAGGAATAGCTTTGCTGAGTTCTTCATCAGACATTTCCTTGATTTGCGAAATAATCGATTCAGAAGCATCATCCAGCTTTTGCCAAAAATCTTTGGTAAGAAAAACAGGACTTTCTGATATTCGGAAACCAGCTTCGTATCCCGTTTTCTCTTTTATTAATTCATTGACTTTTTGATATTTTTCCTGAGAAAATTCTGCGTTGAATTGAGTTCTGTATTTTGGAATCATAGTTTAATTTTTTATTAACCACAAAAGTCACAAAAGTTAGAATATTTATTTTTAAGATAAAAAAAGAATAGATTAAAAGATAGACTTTTTTGAACTTTTAAAAATAATTTTAGTTAAAAGCTTTTGTGACTTTTGTGGGTTGAGTTTTTAACCGAATACTAAATTTTTAGTAATTTGTTCAGAAGCCAGCTGTAAAAACCTTGGAATAATCTGCGCTCTGGTTAAAACAATTTTGTCGTCATCGTCCATTCTGTCAATGGTTTCAAGGTATTTTTCCATTCCGAAAGTTTCAATCATCGCTTCTTTATTTTTCTCGTCTTCCAGATTTTTGATGAAACCAAGTGGGTCGGCTTCAGGATGAAACTGCGTTCCGAAAATCTCATCAGAAAAACGAACGGCCATCATTGCTCTTTCCAGATGAATCGTTGGACGGATTTTCTCCAACGCCACGATTTTCATTCCCAACGCATTGATTTTGTCATCATTTGGTTCTATACATTGGTAAGCCCTGGAATCTACGGCATAGAAAGGTTCCGGCAAGTTTTTTAGTAAAAAATCTTTTTCGCCGTCTTCGGTTTTGTGAATGGGCATCACACCGAAAGAATATGATTTTCTCTTGCAAACATTCGCAATCCCGAAATGAATAACCGCCAATTGGAAAGAATGGCAAACCAGAAATAAATATTTTTTCTGCTCATTAGTTTTGTTGTGTTCCCAGATTTGCGTTAGAAAATCAGCAAATTTCTGTTCCCATTCGTAACCTTCACGATGCGGATTCCCAGGTCCACCGGAAGAAATGAAAATATCAAAATCTTCAATATTGGGCATTTCATTTTTGTAACGAACATCAAAAAGCTCCACAGAAACCTCATATTCCGACTGCTCCTGAAACGCTTTCGACAGCTCTTTTATATTGCGCATCCCTTGATTCGGATGATTATTATTCATATCAAGAAGTGCAATTCTCACATCATTTTTACTCATATTCATATTGTCTTTAATAAATTGATTTTTGTTTACCGTCTCTGAAATTAATTATTACAATTTGTTTCTTTTTCGGATTTATTTTGTAAACGATATAGTTATGTTCGTCAACCATTCCTTTATGCAGATGTTTGAACCTAGCAGTTAGGATATAGATTAGGCTGTAATTTGATTCGTTCAATGAATTGATGGATGTTGTCTTCCAATCGCAGAATTTCTTTTTTTGTCCAATTTGATTTGAGATAGTCAATTGTTTTGAAAAGACCTTTTTCTGCACGATTTGTCCAGACAATTTCTATTTCCATTCATCAAAAGATTTCATTACATCTTGATGTGATTTTACTTGCCCGTTTTCAGCTTCTTTCAGTCCCAGTTCAATGTCTTGATGTTCTTCTTCATTCATTTCTTCCCACCAATCTTGAGAAGATTCTTTCTGAAAAATATCTTTTATTTTTTCAAGAACACTTTCTTTCTGAGTATTTAAAAGAAGTTTCATTAGTTCCAATTTGGTTGTTTCAATGTTCATAACCAATTCTTTTTGCAAATTTACAAAATTGAAAATATTTCTTTAATTTATTAAATTGCAGAATAAAATTAATAATTACAAAAGTCCTTTCTCTGTTTCGTAAATCATATAATCCACGACTTTTTTCATATCACCGCCACTTTCGTGGAAAACTTTCAATTGTCTATCTGCTCCGGTTCCCATTTTGATAATTTCTCTCGCAAACTCAACTTCTTTTCTGCATCCCAAATCGTCCACAACATCATCTATGAAAGCCAATAATTCTTCCAGCAAATCTTTATAAGGAACACTTGTTTCTTTCCCAAAGTCAATAAGATGAGCATCAATTCCGTCTTTGGAAGCGCGCCATTTATTCTCTGTTAGCAGAAGTCTTCTGTAGCTCCTAAAACTAATATTTTGCTGGTGCATTTTATAGATTTTTGCGACCAAAGATTGCATAATTGCCGCCAGACAAACCGTTTCATCAATCGTCAAAGGCATATCACAAATCCTGAATTCAATAGTAGGATAGAACGGATGGACTCTCAAATCCCACCATATTTTCTTAGCATTGTCAATGGTTCCTGTTTTTACCATCAGATTAACATAAGCGTCAAATTCCGCCACACTGCTGAAATAACTTGGTAATCCTGTTCTTGGAAATTTAGCAAAAACTTCTTGTCTATAAGATTTGAAACCCGTTAATCTTCCAACCCAAAAAGGAGAATTAGTAGATAATGCGTAAACGTGAGGAAGAAAATATCGCATCACATTCTGAATCCTGATGCCTTCTTCACGATCTGGAATACCAATGTGAACGTGTAAACCGAAAATCAAATTCGACCTTGCAACATCGCCCATATCGCTTACGATTTTGTCATAACGTGCATCTTTTGTGATGATGTTATCTTTCCAATGCGAAAATGGATGCGTTCCACCGCCGGAAACCCGCAAACCCTGTTCGTGAGCCGTTTTTACAAGATGTCTTCTGAGGTCTGTGAGTTCCTGGCGAGCCTGCTGAATATTTTCACAGATGCCTGTTTCCATTTCAACAACCGACTCGTGCATCTCGTGTTTTAAGTTTTCGCTTAGAACTGCTTTTCCTCCTTCTATTATTTTGGAAACGTGGGACACCAGATCGCGGCTTTCCGCATCTATGATTTGGTATTCTTCTTCCACACCTATTGTGAATTTGTGCATTTTTTTTCTTGTGTTAGTTAGTAGTTAGTCTATATTCGATGTATTTGAGAACTTCAGATGACATTGTGGAAAAATTAGCAATGTCACACTGAGCGGAGTCGAAGTGTTTTTAAAATATTTTTAAAGCTTATTGGTTACAAATTTCCCCCAATCGATGTTGATTTTTCCTGGTTTGTAATCTTTAGCTTTTTCAATGGCTAGTTTTGCAGCGTGTTCTACAATCCATTGGAAATTTTCTTCGCCAACTGAGTTTCTGTCTGCATCAGGCGCTGGATTACAGAAATCAATGGCGTAAGGAATTCCGTCTCTCACCGCAAATTCCACCGTATTGAAATCGTAACCCAAAGCTTCATTCATTTTAATAGTATAATCTGTAATGGTTTTAAGTAGTTTTTCAAGTTCTTTTCCTTCCGTTTGATGCGTTGTTGCATATCTCAAATGGTGCGGATTTCTCGGTTCATAAGGCATAATATGAACGTATTTTCTACCCAAACAATACACTCTGTAATAATCTTCGAAGACAATCTCTTCCTGAACCATCATAACCAATTGCTCGGTCTCAGCGTGTTTTGCCCACATATCTTCGGGACTTTCAACTCTGTAAACATTTCTCCAGCCACCACCGTCGTGCGGTTTCATATAAGCAGGAAATCCGATGTAGTTGAAAATATATTCCCAATCGTGAGGGAATTTCAGGTTTCTGAAAGAAGTTTCCGAAGTGTTGGTTGGTCTTTCGTGAGATGGTAACAAAACAGTTTTCGGTAATGGAATTCCGATTTTTGACATCAAAGCATTATTGAAAAATTTCTCATCTGCACTCCACCAAAATGGATTATTGATGACATAAGTTCCATTAACTGCAGCATTTTTAAGATAAGCTCTGTAAAAAGGAACATCCTGCGATATTCTATCGATAATTACAGCGTAACCATAATCTGCGCCTTGTTCCAGTTTGTCGATTTGGACAGGTTCTGCAATATATTCTCCTTTTCCGAGTTCATTAACTTTGTCAATAAAAGCCCACGGAAATGTGTCTTCCATTCCGAATAAAATTCCAATTTTTTTTGCCATAATGTTTTGTTTTTTTAAGGTCGGAAGACGGATGTCCGAAGTCCGAAGTTTGTATGTTTATTTTATTAATTTAAATTTTTGATTACCCAAAAAATCTTCCAATAAATTTCGGGAAAACCATTCTCCAAAGCACCCAATCGTGATCTATCCATTTTTGCTCATCATACCAGTGATTAATTCCTTTTTCAGTTAAGATTCCTGCCATTTTTCTAGTTGGTTCCAAACAAATGTCACGGTCAGATGTACTGAGAACAATATGCATATGCTTATATTTCCAGGCTTCATCATTTTTTACGAATTCGTCTGGGCAATTGAAATAAATCAGCTGATCCTGATAGCCGTCCATAAAATTCCGGATGTTAAAAGCACCAGACAGACAGAAAAGATGCGAAACCAAATCTGGAAATCTAAACGCAATATTTGCAGCGTGATAACCACCAAAACTTGCGCCTGCAACCGCTACACGATGTGTGTTATGCGTTCTTTGGATATAAGGAATGAACTCCTGAACCAAAAACTGAACATACATTTCGTAATTTCTAATTCTTTCGTAAGGAGAAATTCCTTTGTCATAAAAACTGAATTTATCAATCGTCTGAACATTGAATAATTTCAAAATTCCATTGTCTGTGAAATGTGAAATACTTCCGTTCAGATGAAAATCGGCATTCTGAGTATAAGACCCCTGAGAAGTCGGAAACATAATAATCGGATAGCCGAAATGTCCTGTAACTTCCACCTGAAGGCTCATTCCAAGAATATGTGAATAATAATCTGTATGTGTTATTTGAGGCATTGTTATTTTAAAATTAAAAGATTGTGAAATTCAGAAATTTATCATTCATAATTAAGCATTAGCTGCTTGGTTTGTCTTTTGGCGGAATGATATTCAGAATCTCTTCTGTGACATAGGTTGCCGCTTCATCCAATTTTTGCTGAATTCTTTCGGGATTGTCGGATTTATAAACAATTCCGATATGATACTCGATGGGTAGAAATTTTACCACCTCGTCGCTTTTCAAATTGTCAATATTGGGATGTTTGTCTTTTGCTAATGCCACTATCAATCCAGAATATAATTTCTGAGTTTCCAGAACCGAATATTGAGTTCCGTCTAAAAGTGCATTTTCCAATCTTGCCCATTCTCTCCAGATATTGACGCCGGTTGCTGCTTCTACCATATCAGGAATGTGTGCGCCACCAACTCTGGAAGATGTTTCGAGGAAATAATATTGTCCATCTGTTCCTCTGATGTATTCACTATGAGTTGCTCCATTTTTGATTCCGAATTTTGTCAGAACTTCTCTGTTGATTTGTTCCAAACCTTTGGCTTCTTCAGAATTTTTATCCAATGTTTTGGTACGGAAAACGCCACCTTCGTGAGAAACTTTCATCGGTGGAGATAGATATTTTGAAAAACAGGAAAACACAATTTCCTTATTATAAACCAAACAATCTACGTGATAGACATCGCCAGGTTTGAAAGATTCTAAAAGAAATTTATAACGTTCATCCCCAAGATTTTCCACAGCCGGCCAAAGTTCATCAGCCGAATTGATTTTCTTAATTCCACTTGCCGAAGCTTCGGAACGAGGTTTCAGAACCCAAGGTCCGGGAACATCCTGCGTGAATTGATGTAGTTTTGCATCATTGAATATGGAAGAAAATTCTGGCACAGAAATCCCGTTGTCTTTGGCTTGTTGGCGCATAGCCAGTTTATCTCGAAAATAACGATGTGTCGTTTGTCCCATCCCAGGAATACGATAGGTTTCACGAATCATTGCCGCTTTTTCTACATCATAATCGTCCAAAGCAATAACCGCATCGATTTGATGATTTTTCATCAGATAAGCAAATCCCTGGATCAAATGGTCAAGATTCCAGACCGAAGGTTCAAGCTCTGGCATATAATAAATCTCGTCTATAGCGTGCCAAGGCCAATTCTTTTCTTTCAGGTTTTCCGAAGTAATCAGAATGACTTTGTTTCCGAGTTTTTTGCACTCATCCATAAAATCGTAACCTTTGTAATAACAAGATATGCAGACAATTGTTTTTTCCATATTCATATTTTTGTCGGTGGTCAGATGACTGATGTCCGATGATTTAATTATAATTCTCTATAAAGTCTAATAATAGCTGAACGCCATAACCGGTCGCCATTTTATCTTTAGCATAACCAACATTCCCAAATGCAACGCCTGCAATATCCAGATGCGCCCAATTTTCGTGACCTTCAATGAATTGTTCCAAGAATTTTCCCGCAATAATGCAATCTCCAAAAGGTTTCATCGAAATATTCTTAAAATCGGCAACATCCGAAGTGAAATCACCTTTCCAAATATCCCAAAGCGGAAGATTCCAAAGTCGCTGATTGGTTTTATCGGCGGATTTTTCCAGCTTGATTTTCAAATCATTATTGTTGGAAAAATAAGCGCCACAAGTGTAACCAAACATTCTGACTGAACTTCCTGTGAGTGTTGCCAAATCTATCAAAACATCAGTTTTGTAATTTTTTGACAAGTAAGAAAGTCCGTCTGCTAATGTCATTCTTCCTTCTGCATCGGTGTTTAGAACTTCAATTGTTTTTCCGTTGTAAGCTGTCACAACATCGCTCGGCAAGTACGCATTTTCCGACACGGCATTATCCGTAATCGGAAGTATGGCAATGATGTTTACAGGAAGTTTCAGTTCCGAAGCTGTAATCAAAGCTCCAATAACTGCGCTTGCACCGCCCATATCACTTTTCATATAATGCATATTGTCAGATGGTTTGATGGAAATCCCTCCAGTATCAAACAAAAGGCATTTTCCGACTAACCCGAAAGTTTTTGCATCTGCTTTTCCGCAATTGTATTCCAAAATGGTAAACGCGGCTTCTTGCGAACTTCCTTGATTAACTGCAACAAATGCCCCTAAACCTTCTTTTATAGACTCTTCTCTGTTGAATGCTTTATACTTCAAATCATATTTTTCCGCAGTCGATTTTAGAAAATCTGAGATTTGGTGTACCTTTTTATGATTCGCAGGCTTGTTCAGCCATTCCATTCCGGCAAATTGTCCGTTGCAAAGTGCTTCTGTTTTTAAGGCTAAATTTCTTCCTACTTCTTCAGAAATGTTTTCAAAATGAAGTTCAAAATTCTCTTGCCAAAACGGATGAGATTTTTCGAAAGGATAGTGATAAGTTCCTAAAAATAAACCTTTTACTAATTCTCCTGTCAAATCCAATCCTAATTTTGAAATAACAGAAGTTGGAACTGCTTGCAGATTTTTCTTGTAATCATTCGCAAATTTGTTAGCGATAGATTGAATTTCAAAACCTTTTGCGTCTTTTCCGATTCCAACGAAAAAATTGATTTCATCTGAATTGGTCTTAATGAAAACCTCGTTCTTTTTTCCATTGAAGAATAATTCAACATTTGGATGTGAGTTTTTTTCTTGTTCCCACTCGGCTTCGCTGAACAGGTATATGTTTTGAGTTGTTGATTCTTTTTTATTGTAAATTTTAATCATTTGCTTCGTTGTTTTCTAATTCATTTTTGGCTTTCACTGGACTTTCCAGACTGTCTATGTAAAGCCATTCCACTGCTCTTGGAAATTCCTGCGACCAAAAAAATTCCTGATGTGTTCCTTGGTCATTGATGTTGGTCCTGACTTCAAAATCAAAGGATTTCTGCACTGTTAATTTTTTCAAAGCTTTTTCAAATAATCTTATTCTTCCCACCATTCGGGAACCTTCTTTCTTGCCACCATAGAGATAAACCTTTAGCTTGTAAGGGTTATCAAACCTTATCATCGGAAAATTATTTTCAGGCTCTACCCAAAGCGACGGCGAAAAAATCAGCAATTTGGAATAAACTTCCGGATAGAGAAATCCGCCATAAATGCTAATCAATCCACCCAAAGAGCTTCCGCCAATTCCGGTGTTTTCTCTATCTTTCTTTGTTCTGTAATTTTTATCAATCCAAGGTTTCAAAGTATCAGTAATGAACCTCAAATATTTTTTGCCTTCAGCATTTTTCGTCACATCTTCATTATCAAAAATATATTCTTTGATTCGGTCATCGTTACCGTGTTCTACCGCAATGACAATCAAATCGCCTCGTCCATATTCTGCAAGAAGAGCCAATTTTTTATCAATTTCCCAATTTCCAAATTCGGAACCGTCATTGAATAAATTCTGTGCATCCTGCAAATACAAAACGGGATAACTTTTGTCCGAATGGTAATAATCATAAGGCAAAAGCGCCCAGACTTTCCTCGTCTTATCAAGCTGAGGAATATAGAATGCATCATCAACCAGTTCCGTAATCGGGAAAAATTCTTTTTTGAAAGGTCCCCAATTCAGTCTCCATTTTTCTACAGAATCTTGTGTTTTCTTGTTCTCTTTTTTAGTTTTTCTGTTCGGAGTGATATTGTTGTATTTATCAATCTCTACATTTTCCCAACCGCCTTTTGTGAACTTATATTCTATTTCATCATTTAAAAGTTCGTCAGAAATATTGATGTAATAATTATTCTCATCCAATTTTTCCAACTCAAACTTTGAATCTTTCGGATTCCACTTGTTGAAATTACCGGTAATAAAAATCGGTCGGTCATCATTATCTTCTGATGTCAGAAAAAACTCCATTTGCTTTTAAAATTCTTTTACTGTTATAAATTTATAAAATTATTTCAATTAATTAGAAATTGTTGAGTGTTTTTCTTTTAAAATTTAAGTTTGTTAATGAATATTAATCTAATTTTTAAAATCATTGAATTAATGAAAATTTAATATTTCGAAATAATAATCATAAAAAATAAAAAAGCTTTCGAAGATTGACTCCGAAAGCTTGAATTTTTGTTTGAAAAACTTTAAAATTTATTCTGATTTTACAACCTCTGTTCTTTCAGAGATTCCATTGGCGTTAAATGCTTCAATTTGAAAATAATACGCATCTGTTCTGTCTGCTCCTGTGAAGAAATATTCATTCTTGCCATAAACCATAATGCTTCCATATAATTTATCCGGCGATTTTCCCCAATAGATGACATAACCGTCAGCGTCAGAATTTTGTTGCCATTTGAACCAAATACTTCTTCTCTCGCCATATTTTTTCGGGTCAGCCCGTAACGGAACGAAGTTTTGAACTTTAGCTGGTTTTGTTCCAGCTCCTTTTCCAAAAACTCTAAAACCACTTAAAGCGAATTTTCCTGTTGGCATTTTCAGATTTTCCATTTTCAGGAATCTTACTTTTGCAGATGTTTCCAATTCTACATAATCGTGCGGAACATCGGTTTGGTTTTTTGATTTGTCAACAATCACTTTCCAATTTTTGCCATCGTTAGAACCATAAATTTTATATTGATGCATTTTGCCGAGCGTTTTCCCCATAAACTCAACATCTTGGTCGGCATAATTAATTTGAATCGCATTGATTGTAGAAACTTCTCCCAAATCTGTCTGAAACCATTCTCCTGCGTTTCCGGTTTTTGCAGACCAATAAGTTTTGATGTCTTCATCCACGGCAAGATTCGGTTGATAACCGCCTAAAGTTGATGATACCTGAACCGGTTTATTATAATTCAATAACATCCAACCAGGAAATAAGCCTTTTGAGAAATCTTTTCCTTGAGCATATTGCGGAAGAAGAGTAGGGTAATCGCCATAAGCGGTGTTGGTGTACATTACATCATCCTTGTCAAATCCAGTTGGCCAGATTCCCAATCGTCTTTCGAAATTATTTTTTGTCGAAATGAAAATCGTGGAAACGTGCCACCAATTCCCGAATTTATCTTCGAAAGTTGCACCGTGACCAGCTCCTCTTGCAAAACCTCCGGGTTTATAAGAAAACGGATTATGTTGCTGATATTCGAAACCTTCTAAAGGATTTTTGGAAACATAAACACCATCAGAATAACCACTGAACTCTGTTGCTGGCGCACCATATTGCATATAATATTTGTCCTTATATTTAGTAACCCAAGCACCTTCTACAAAGGGTTGAAGAAAAACATTGTCATTATATTCTCCAAATCTTTCCCAACCGTGGTCTTCAGGTTTTAACCTTAGAATCGGTTTTACGAAACCTTCGGACTGCATTGTTTTAGTTTTAACTTCGGTTCCTAACAGGGGCCACTCGTTGCTAGAACCCCAATAGAGATAAAGTTTGTCTTTGTCTTCATCATAATGGAAAGCAGGATCCCAAGCGCCAACTTTCAAAGTGTCAACAGCAATTTTCCAATCGTCTTTTGTAGGATTGGTGCTTTTCCAAATCGGAAAATCCTGTTCCCAGGTTGAGCCAAAAACATAAAGTGTGTCTTTCATTGCCCAGACTGCAGGCGCGTTCAAATCGTGAATGTATTTATTGTCTCTAAGGAATTTTCTTTTTACAAATTTCCAATCCAACATATTATCAGAATACCAATAACCTTCCTGATTGGTAGAAAAAAGAAATAATTTCTTCTGAAAATTAACGATTACAGGGTCCGCAGTTGCACGGTGTTTTCCTTGCTTGGAGAAAACTTCAAACGGCGTATAACCATAATCGATGTTAATAGGATTACAATAGGTTTTTTGTTGCGCTGAAAATAATGATACAATAGATAATGAAACTATTGCGAGTAATTTTTTCATTTAAGATTTATTTTAATTCCGAATATGTTGAAAATTTAAGGAAAGATAATTTATTCCTTCCAATTTTCCTTAATCAAGTCCAAAAGAAAATCGGGACATCTTACAATTTTATTAGTTTCGGCATCCAGGAAAAATAGAGTGGTGGAAGCTTCTGTAATTTTCACTTTATCTTCATTGTAAATTTCATAATCAAATTCAATTTTAACGCCCGGAATTTTTTTTACGTAAGTATGAATTTCCAAAAGTTGGTCATAAAGTCCTGGTTTCAAATACTTAATTTTATATTCGGAAACGGGAAGGAAAATTCCTCTCTTTTCAATTTCATCATATGACATTCCAAGGGTGCGAAAAAGTTCAACTCTTGCGACTTCAAAATATTCTGCATAGTTACCATAATAAACATATTTCATGGGGTCTGTTTCTCCGTAACGTACTCGTATTGAGTGTGTTGTGTGTATCATTTTAAGTCGATAATAATTCATACAAATATATTTTTTAATAATCAATAGCTAAAATATTTTTTTATAAAAATTAATAATTGGATATTTGTCTTCTTCTAAAAAAACTAGAATATTACCGGTAATAGCAGCAGAAAATGAATGATAATTTGGTATTGATCTGGGATAGGTGTCTCCAGTTTATGAGAGACAATCTAAACGCAGCGGAGGATAATTCAGACCTCAAAAAGTTACAAAATTCTTTCGACTTATTGTTTGACAAAGTTCAGCCAATTTCTTTGGTAAACAATAATCTTACGTTGCTAGTTCCAAGCGATTTTTATAAGGAATATATTGAAGATAATTATCTGTCTTTACTGTCTGCTGCGCTCAAAAAAAATATCGGTAAAGGTGTGAAGTTGTGGTATTCTGTAATGGAAAACAAACCTGCAGGAAAAGAAAAACCAATTACGATGAACGTAAAAGGAATTTCTACACAGGCTCCAAAAATTCAGGAAGCGAGACCGGTTATTAAGGAAAATAATGTCAATCCTTTTGTAGTCCCAGGAATCAAGAAAATCAATATAGATTCTAATCTAAAAGCAGATCAATCTTTTGATAATTTTGTAGAAGGTGAAAGCAACAAGTTTGCCTGCACAGTTGCAAAATCGATTGCAAAAAGACCTGGAGCAACCGCCTTTAACCCACTGTTTGTTTATGGCGGATATGGTGTTGGAAAAACGCACCTGGCTCAGGCAATTGGTTTGGAGGTAAAAGCTTCTTTTCCTGATAAGGTTGTACTTTATCAGTCTTCGGAAAAATTCATTCAGGATTTCGTAAAAGCGGCTAAATCCCAAAATAAAACAGACTTCCAGAATTATTATCAGATGATTGATGTTTTGATTATCGATGATATTCAGTTCTTATCCGGAAAGGCAGCAACACAGGACAGCTTCTTCCATATTTTTGATTATCTCCATCAGAATGGTAAACAAATTATCTTGACATCTGATAAAGCGCCTGCTGATATTTTGGATACTCAGGAAAGAATTATTTCCCGTTTCAAATGGGGACTTTCTGCGGAAATCAAATCGCCTAATTTCGAGACAAGAAGAAAAATCATCGTTGACAAATTAAGTCGTGACGGAATTGAACTGACCGATGATATGCTTGATTATCTAGCTTCTGAAGTTAAAACCAACGGTGTAAGAGAACTCATCGGTGTTGTAAATGCGGTGATTGCTTATTCAACAGTTTATAAATCGGATTTCAGTCTTGATTTATTAAAAGACACCATTAACAAGTTAGCGACAACTCAAAAGAAAACCATCAATATTCCTTATATTCAGGAAGTTGTATGTGATTATTTCGGGATTCAGAGAGAGCAATTGTTGTCTAAAACTAGAAAAAGAGAAATTGCTTTGCCTAGACAGTTAGCCATGTATTTTGCAAAAGAATATACGAATGCAACCTTTACAAAAATCGGAGAAGAAATGGGCGGGAAAGACCATTCGACCGTGATGTATGCTTGCGACACGATCCGCGATGTTTCCAAAATAGATAAAGAATTGAAGAAATACATCAAAGATTTGAAAGAAAAAATCGGTCAATAATAATTAAAGTCTGAAAATTTTCAGACTTTTTTTTAAATCAAATTCGCACTTCGTCTTTCCAAAAGAATAGTGTCTCGCCAGATTCCATCCATTTTTGAAATTTTTTCACGATATCCAACCTTTCTAAAACCAAATTTATCGTGAAGTTTTAGACTTGCTTCATTTTCCGGAAAAACACTGGATTGTAAAGTCCAGATTCCGTTGTTCTCACTTTCATAAATTAAAACTTTCATAAGTTCAGAAGCTATTCCCAATCCAAAAAAATCTGGATGAATATAAATGCTGACTTCCGCAACACCGGAATAATTGCATCTTGATGAAACAGGACTTAGCGCAATCCAGCCTGCGATGTTATTTTCTATCTCTACTACAAATCTTGAATGCTGAAGGTAACCTTTGTCCCATTCTTCCCAGGTTGGAACAGAGGTGTTGAAAGTCGCATTTTTAGTTTCTATTCCCAGTTTATAAATTTCCAGAACATCCTTTCTATGCATTTCTAACAAAGGTTTTGTAGCAAATGTTTTCATTTAAATATGATTATCGTAGTAATATTTTTTCTTTAGAAATAAGCTTAGTTTCACCAATAGAATCAATACAGGAACTTCTACCAAAGGGCCAATGACTCCAACAAAAGCTTGTGCTGAATTGATTCCGAAAACCGAAATCGCTACTGCAATTGCTAACTCAAAATTGTTTCCAGTTGCAGTGAAAGAGATGGAAGCGTTTTTATCATAAGGAACTTTCATTGATTTGTTAATAAAAAAACTTACAAAAAACATCAGTACAAAGTAAACAATCAAAGGAACGGCAACTTTTAACACATCCATTGGCAGTTCAACAATTGTACTTCCTTTCAGGCTAAACATCAAAACAATCGTGAATAATAAAGCATATAAAGTAATTGGCGAAATTGCTGGTATAAATTTTCGGCTGTACCAATCTACGCCTTTTGTTTTTACTAAAAAATAACGTGTTAAAAATCCTGCTAAAAAGGGAATGCCGAGGTAAATCAAAACACTTTCCGTCACATCACGCATCGGCACCGAAACATTAAAATTTCCGAAGCCTAATTTTTGCGGCAATACATTAATAAACAGCCAGACGAAAAAACTGTACGAAAAAATCTGAAAAATACTGTTCAGCGCAACCAGAAGCGTAGCATATTCACGGTTTCCTTTTGCCAAGTCATTCCATACGATTACCATTGCAATGCATCTCGCAAGCCCGATTAAAATCAGTCCGACCATATAATCCGGCTCGTCTCGAAGAAATATGATGGCCAGAATAAACATTAAAACTGGACCAATAATCCAGTTGAGAATCAACGAAATAGGCAGCACTTTTTTATCCTTGAAAGTTTTTGGCAACAATGAGTAATCTACTTTTGCAAGCGGCGGATACATCATCAAAATCAATCCAATCGCCAACGGAATATTTGTGCTTCCTACAGAAAGGCTTTCTGTCATTATAGAAAAATCCGGGAAAAAGTATCCTAAAGCTACTCCGATTGTCATCGCAAGAAAAATCCAAAGCGTTAAATACCGGTCAAGAAATTTTAATTTTGGCTGCATTTTATTTTTTTTAATAATGAAAAAGAATAAAGACATTCCATAGCAATTTGATTGCTTCTTTCGGTATATTTTTCGTCCATTAGAATGGAATTGTCATAAGATTTCGGGTCGAAATATGTTGTTCCAATGCGTAAATCACACCCAGGAATAAAAGGACAATTTTCATCTGAATCTCCGCAAGTCATTACTGCTACAAAATTTTCTTTGGGAAGACTTTCATCGTCGATCGTTTTAGAAAAACAAAGATTTGATTTGCTTTCGCCAAATAACACTTCATATTTCGGATTGGCTGTTTCGTCAGATTTTTTAACCTCGAAACCACAAGCAATCAAAGCATTGATGGCATTTTGATTAAAAGCTGTAACTTCAGTTCCTGCTGAAAAACTATGGATATCAAAACCATAAAAATCGGCAGCAACTTTTGACCAAACCTGCCCGAGATGACTTCTGCGTGAGTTGTGTGTGCAAACATAGACCAGATTAACCTCTTCTTTTTCATCAATCTTTCGCTGGATATGAGTCGCCAGTTTTTCCAACAAAGCTTTTCTTTCAGGATTGATTTCTTTAAAATTGTTGCTGAGAATTTCACAACGCTCTTTTATTTTCTGAAACATTTTTAGTTTAAATATTAAATTTGTTATTTTATTATTTTAGTTTAAATCAGAAATAATAAATATCCCAACAAAGCACCACCCAGAACAACAAAAGCACTGTTGATTTTAGGATATTTAAAAACGACAATTGCGCTCAAAACAGCGATCAGAACCGTCTTCCAGTCCGAAACTGAATCTTTTGCCATCGTGAAACAAACAGAAGCGATAATGGCAACAGAAGCTACATTGACTGCATCAAGAAAAGCCGAAAAACTTTTAGAATTTCTAAGTTTTTTCATCAGCGGATTGATGAGCGCAACCAGAATAAACGAAGGTGTAAAAATGGCAACCGTAGAAACCACCGCACCTGTAAAACCATTCATTTGATAACCTATAAATGTCACCGAAGAAAAAACCGGACCCGGCGTAAACTGTCCTACAGCAATAGCATCAATCAATTGTTTTCTGGAAAGCAGACCTTGAGCAACGAGCTCCGAATCCAGAAAAGCAAACAAAACGTAACCGCTTCCGTATAAAATCGCTCCGATTTTGAGGAAAATACCGATTAGTTTTAAGTTGGTCTCGGAAAAAAGTGCGTTAGAATTGGCTGTGAAAAACAGAAAAGGAACAAAACTTTTAACCGAATTCTGATTGCTTTTCTGAATATAGAATAAAATCAACGCAAGAAAACCAGCTCCAAACATCAAAATTATTTCGCTGATGCCGTAAAGTGATAACACCAAAACAGAAATCCCGATTATCGCAAGAAAAACTGTTTTCATCGATTTTTTAGCCAAAGGAAAAACTGCACCAAGAATAATGGTAGTAATTGCTGGTTTTACACCATAAAGAAAAGGCTGAACTTCAGGGACATTTCCGTATAATTTATAAAGCCAGGCAAAAATTCCGGTAATGAAAACAGCGGGCAGAATAAAACACAAACCGGCAACCAAAAGCCCTTTCCAACCACCTTTGTCATAACCGATGTGGATTGCCATTTCCGTACTATTGGGACCGGGAATCAGATTGGTTGCGCCCAACAGATCCAAAAAATGCTGTTCGCTCATCCATTTTCTTTTGACTACAACTTCCTGTTGCATCATTGCGATGTGTGCTGCAGGACCACCAAAACCGATCACTCCGAGTTTCAGAAAAAGTTTTGCAATTTCGCCAACTATCATATTTAGCTTTTAGAATTAAAAAATAAATAATCCAATCCCAATTTTCCACTGCCTTTCAGAAGTAAAAACAAACTTCCCATCATCATTGCCCAGTCGGTTCTGCTGTCGTGAAGAAAATCCCAGAAACCTTTTTCCAATAAAATCGGAATTTTGGTGGTGAAGAACGCTACCGCCATTATGATTACCAAAATAAAGGCGGATATTCTTGTAAAGATCCCGACAATCAGCAATAATCCGCATAAAATTTCAAAAGTTCCGACGAAATTTTCCCAAAACTCAAAATCATCAAAACCTATCTTTTCAAATCTTCTGCTTCCGACTGATTCTGGGCGAAGGAATTTCTGTAAACCTTCCGAAAGAAATACCAAACTAACCATCAAACGAATAATAATGGTAGTTTTTGAATTGTCAGTTTTCAATATGTCTTTTAGCATTTTCAATTTTTTTTAGCAACATCCACTTCCGGGAGTACAAGAGTTAGAGTTTAATTCTGATAAATTTCTTTTTGTTTTTGTTGCCGGGATTCCGCAAGCGTCTTGAGCCAGACAAGCTGTTGTTTTATTTTTAAGAATAAAATTTTTTCCATCGAAGTCCAAATCATATTTACCGATAGTACCGTTTTGATATTCTACTTCAATTTCAGAATTTTCTATGCCCAATTTTTCTTCCGAAAGTCTGATGATGTTAAGTAATTTTCCTGGTTTTAAACGATGTTCATAATCATTTGCATTCCAGAGTTGAAAATTCACAACTTTCTCATTTCGGATTGTCCCGCCACAATCAATGAAGTTTTTTTGGATAACTCCGACTTCGGTAACGTGGAAATGTTCCGGAACAAAAGTCCCATTTTCTAACTGAAATTCTACATTTTCCAATGTTGGAAGAATCTCTTTGATTTGTTCAAGTGTCATATTAGTAAGATTATGATTAATTTGTTTTATTGCAATATTACGATTGATGGATTCAAAAAAATATTCAGCAACATTTTTCTTTAGAAATGGTTTCGATGATTTTTGAAAAATAAGAATTGATGATTTCGATGACCTTTTCATTAATACAATAACAAATCGAGTTTCCTTCGATATTTCCTTTGATAATTCCCGCATTTTTTAATTCTTTCAAGTGTTGCGAAACTGTCGGCTGCGCCAATGGAAGTTCATTCACTATGTCTCCGCAGATACATTCGTTTACTTTCATCAGATATTCGATAATAGCGATTCTTGCAGGATGTCCAAGTGCTTTTGCGATGTTGGCAATTCTATTTTGTTGTTCTGTAAAATGTTCAGTTTTGGTTGCGCCCATTTTAATAATTTAATATTGCAATATTACGATTAAAATTTAATTGACCAATTAATTTTGAATTCTTTTTTTTGTTTTAAATTTATAGTCATCTTACTTTTTACATTATACATTTTACAGTTAAAAAAATGAAAATACTAATGGTTTGTCTCGGGAATATTTGCAGAAGTCCTTTGGCAGAAGGAATTTTGAAATCTAAACTCGATGATAATCATTTTATTGATAGTGCCGGAACAATCGATTATCACGAAGGAAGTCTGCCCGACGAACGTTCTGTAAAAACCGCTTTCAAAAACGGAATTGATATTTCGATGCAAAAATCTCGTCCAATCAAAAAATCAGATTTGGAAGAGTTTGATTTGATTTTCTGTATGGACAAAAACAATTATAAAGATGTTCTAAAAATGGCGGACGATTCTCAAAAGCATAAAATCAGATTGATTCTTGATAACGAATTGGAAGTTCCAGATCCGTATTATGGCGGAATTGACGGATTTGATAAAGTTTACAAAATGCTCGACGAATCCTGCGAAATAATCGCCAAAAAAATCAAGAACAACACGATATAATTCACAAACAATTCTAAATTTGTAAGATAAGTTCTTTTTATGAATTTGGACATTGAACAAAAATCTATAAAACCGAAAAAATTCTATCAGCTTCTTTATATTCAGGTACTGATTGCGATTGTTTTCGGTGTTTCGCTCGGTTATTTTTATCCGGATTTAGGCGAGAAAATGAAACCGCTCGGCGACGGATTCATCAAGCTGGTCAAAATGATTATTGCGCCGGTAATTTTCTTACCGTTTCCACAGGAATTGCTGGAATGAACGACCTGAAAAAAGTCGGAAGAGTCGCAGGAAAAGCATTTGCCTATTTCTTTACATTTTCAACCTTAGCATTGATTATCGGTTTGGTTGTCAGTAATCTGGTTCAACCTGGCAAAGGTCTTAACATCGATCCAAGCACTTTGAATAGCGCAGAGGTCGAGAAATATGTTAAAGCAGCCCACGATAACTCGATGGTGAGTTTTATTTACAATATCATTCCCGAAACGTTATTTAGTCCATTAACTGGCGATAATATTTTGCAGGTTTTGCTGGTAGCCATTTTATTTGGAGTGGCTTTGGCTGTGACTTCGGAGAAAAGTCAATCAATTCAAGATTTTCTCCAAACTTTGACGATTCCGATTTTCAAAATTGTAGAAATTCTAATGAAACTCGCTCCAATTGGTGCATTTGGCGCAATGGCTTTCACGATTGGAAAGTATGGCTTAGAATCGCTCAAAAACTTGGCAATGCTGGTCGGGACATTTTATGTGACTTCTGCGTTGTTTGTTATTGTGATTTTAGGAAGCGTTGCTTGGTATAATGGATTCAATATTTTCAAATTTCTGAAATACATCAAAGAAGAAATTTTTCTAGTTTTAGGAACAAGTTCGTCTGAACCTGCTCTTCCCGGATTGATGAAAAAAATGGAAAATGCAGGCTGTGACAAAAGTGTTGTTGGTTTGGTGGTTCCTACTGGCTATTCCTTCAATCTCGATGGAACCAATATTTATATGACTTTGGCAGCGTTGTTCATTGCGCAGGCTTGTAATATCGACTTAACTTTGGAGCATCAGATTGGATTACTTTTGGTCGCGATGTTGAGTTCCAAAGGTGCGGCTGGCGTTACAGGTGCAGGATTTATCACTTTGGCCGCAACTTTAGCAGTCGTTCCCGAAGTTCCGATTGCCGGAATGACTTTGATTCTCGGCATCGATAAGTTTATGTCAGAATGCCGTGCTTTGACCAATGTGATTGGGAATGCAGTCGCGACAGTTGTCGTTTCCAATTGGGAAAATCGTTTGGACAAAGACCGATTAAAAGAAGTTTTGAATTAAATTTGTGATTATTAGGATAATTATTAAAAATGAATGCTAAAGAAAAACAGACTGAATTTATAAAATTACATTTGAAACCTTTTTTCAAAAATAGAGATTATAAAAATTCAAACCAAACTTGGTGGAAAGATCGTGGTGATTTTTATAATGTGATTAATCTTCAGAATTTCTCTTGGAATACTAAAGATAAAATTGATTTCAGATTTAATTTAGGTATCGCATTAAAAGCAACTTTGAAGGATAGAACTTTAAAGAAAGTCACTCATTTTGATTGTGTCACTCATTTGGGTAATGGAGCTTTTTTACCAGATAGTAAAAATAGAAAGTTTGGAAGCAATCTAGGATATGAAATTAAATCTGATACTCATTTAGACGATTTTATTACTTCTTTTTTTGATGATTTTTCTAATTATGTAATTCCTAACTTCGAAAAGCAAAATAATTTGAAAGAACTAATTGATTTCTATAATCAATATGAATTCTGGGGAAATCAATTAGAAAAACAAATTATAATAAATAACTTAATTTAAAATTCTAGCTAAATTTTCACGGTCTTGAATTTTTGGTTCTTTTGTTTCAAGTCAAAAAAATATAATTAATAAACTTAAAATGCTATACCTTCTACCAGCTTATCTTTCCGAAAATTCTCCAATAGAATATTTTGCGCCGACAATCAAAGACATTATTATGAATGTCGATCATTATTTTGTGGAGAACGAAAAGACAGCCAGAAAAGTCATCAAATTCTTTGCGCCAGAGAAAAAACAACCTGAACTCAAATTGTTTCTTCTTGACAAATATTCCGAAACAGCAGATTTGAAAGAAGCTCAAAAGTTGATGAAAGAAGGCGTAGATTTTGGATTACTTTCAGAAGCCGGTTTGCCTTGTATCGGCGACCCAGGAAATATTATGGTTGGCTGGTCGCATAAAAATAACGTAAAAGTTATTCCTGTCAACGGTCCAAGTTCTTTCGTTCTGGCTTTGATTGCAAGCGGATTCAATGGTCAGCAGTTTTCGTTCAATGGTTATTTGGCTATCGAAAAAGACAAGAAGAAAAAAGAAATTCAACATCTGGAAAATTTGGTTGAGAAAACTGGATTTACACAGATTTTTATGGAAACACCTTACAGAAATAATCCATTGTTTGAAGATTTGACCAAGTTTCTCAACCCAAATACAAAGTTGTGCATCGCCGCCAACATCAATGACCCAGAAACCGAATTTATCAAAACAAAAACGATCAACGATTGGAAAAAAGAAAAGCCAGAGTTACATAAGATTCCGGCCGTTTTTCTAATCGGAAAATAATTTAAAAACCATATAGACACATAGCTATTTATTCTTTAAAGTCACAAAAACTATGTGTCTATGTGGTGAAAATATTTTGTAAATTCAAGAATTGTAAATTTAAGCTATGAACCAGAATTATCCTTTTTATCTCAAGTTATCTTGTGTTCTTATAAGCATTGTTGTTTTAGGATTTCTTGCCATTATTGGTGAGCAGATTTTTGTTCCGATGATTTTGGGATTGCTTGTTGCGATTTTGCTGACTCCGCTTTCTCGTTTTATGGAAAAAAGATTGAGATTCCCAAGAAGTTTGTCTTCTATTGTCGCAAGTCTTTTGGCGCTGGCAATTATTGGAGGTGTGATTTACGGAATCTCGATGCAAGTTGCTAAATTATCCAATGATTGGCCTCAGTTTCAGAAACAGTTTATCACTCTAACAGATGATTTGCAAAGCTGGATTTCCAAAACATTTGGCGTCAGAAGAAAAGACCAGCTTGAATATCTGAACGATACGGCAAAAAAATCAATCAGTACAGGAACTGCTATTTTGGAAAGTGCGCTGAAGTCGGTTGGCTATATCTTGATGCTGACAGGTTTCACTTTTTTGTTTGCATTATTTTTCCTTTTGTACAGAACGCATCTTCTCAAATTTTTGGTGGCAAGTTTCACAGAATCGCATCACAAGACGGTTTTTGAAGTGGTTCACAGCATTCAGTTTATGGTGAAAAAATATCTGGTTGGATTGTTTCTGCAAATGATTATTGTAACGATTTTATCTTTGATTGCTTATACGATTATCGGTGTTAAATATAATTTTATGCTGGCAATCATCACAGGAATTCTCAATATTTTGCCTTATATCGGGATTTTTATCGCTTTGTTGATTGGTGCTTTGATTACATTCGCAACATCCGGAATCAGTCACGTTTTGTTTATTGTGATTGCGATTGTTGTGATTCATGCCATTGACGGAAATATCATAATGCCAAGAGTTGTCGGTTCTAAAGTGAAAATCAATTCTTTGATTGTGATTATCGGTTTGGTAATCGGTGAAATGCTTTGGGGAATTGCCGGAATGTTTTTGACGATTCCTGTTTTGGCGATTCTTAAAATTATTTTTGATAGAGTAGAAGGTCTCCAGTCTTGGGGTTTCCTGATGGGTGAAGATGATGAAGTTCCTGTTTTCAAATCTACTTTTGATAAGTATTTTCAAATGAAAAAGGCTAAGTTGAAATCCAATGAAATCAGTGATTCTGAAAGTGAATCTGCAGACTAAACGTGATTGGTATGAATCACTTGCAGCCCGGCTTGAGCGGAAATCCTTTTTACGCAACGCAGTGGAGTGAAAAGATTGGGAGCGGAAGACGGATAAAGCTGCCCCAAATAATAAAATTGAATTATGAAAAAATTAAGTTTCCTATTCCTTATTTTGTCTTTGTTTCTAAATGCTCAGACCGAAAAAGAAAATATTGCATCGATAAAAAAGTTCCAAAAAGAACTCAATACAGAATATCTGAACCCCAAAGAAACACCTTTGCGAGGCGATAATCTGAAGAATTTTAAAAAGCATCCGTTCTTTCCAATTAACCTAAAATACAGAGTTACCGCAAAATTTGTAAAAACCGAAAATCCTGTTCCGTTTGAATTGCCAACTTCTTCGGGAAAATTCAAACAATATCAGGAATATGGAAAAGCAACTTTTGAATTGGACGGAAAATCGTTGACCTTGACTTTATATCAAAGTCTGGATTTGATGAAAATGGAGAAATATAAAGACCATCTTTTCTTGCCTTTCCGCGATGAAACCAATGAAAAAGAAACTTACGGCGGCGGAAAATATATGGATTTGAAAATCCCTGCCGGAAACGAAATCATTCTGGATTTTAACCAATCTTATCAACCTTATTGTGCTTATAATGCTTTTGATTATAATTGCCCAATTGTTCCAGCAGAAAACAAATTACCAGTGAGAATTGAAGCTGGTGTGAAGTATGAGGATGTTTATCATCATTAATTTTTAACTTTAACTTCCTTTAACAAGGCTTTTGCACAATCCTTGGAACTTATCTCTCAAATATTAAATTATGAGCGATAAAAAATTAGCCGGACTATGGATAGACGGCAGAAAAGCAATAGTTGTGACGAATCACGATGGACAGGATATTTCAGAATTTGAAGTGAAACAAATTGTATTTGCAGATGTACAGCACGGCAACTCCAATGAAAACGCTGCAAACAATGTAGAACAAACCAACAAGTCAAAATTCTTTAAAGAGATAGAAAAAGTCATCACCAATAGTACAGATTTGTATATTACGGGACCTGGAACTTCTCAAGAAGAGTTACGAAATCATTTGTTAGAAACACCTCAATATAAGAATTTGAACATCAAATTAGGAACAGATTCCCAACTCAGCGAAGAGCAAGTTTTGGAAGAAGTGAAATCTCACTTCCACGCATAAAGCAAAAGCGAAGGTTAATCTTCGCTTTTTTTTATATTCTCTCCAATTCTCCAGAATCAATCGTGGTTTTGAAAGTTCCGTAGTTAACAATGACTTTGTTTTTTGAAATCTTTTCAATAGTGCCTACACTGGTGCTTCCGGAAATCCTAACACGTTGACCTACTTTCATCCAAACGGCGCGTTCTGCTTTTCGCTTTTCCTCCAGTTTCTCGTTGGTTTCAGCAATTTTTTCGATAACATCTTCTTTTTTCAATTGTTGTGTGATTTTACGTTTCACAACCTGAAGACGTTTGCTCTCGTCTTTGTCTGTCCCTATTTTTCTGAATTTCTCTTGCTCCAGAATTTTGACAAAATCTTTCACTACATCTTTTCGGGATTTACCTTTCACGTAACTGTCGATAAATGTTTCAATCTTGTTTCCGAATTGAAGTTTTCTGTGTTCTTCTTCATAAAGTTTTTGAAAATTGAATAACTTTTGCTGAAGTTGTTCATTCAGTTTTTGGAGATTGTCGCGTTTGTCTTCTACAGAATCACGTTTTTCTGACAAGTCAGATTTCAGCTTTTCAACTTCGAATTTTTCCTGCTGAAGTTTTACAATTGTTTTATCAAGGTTGACAATGTCGTGTTCAACTTTCTTCCTTGCATTTTTGATGATGAATCTTGGGATTCTATTTTTCTCAGCGACTTCAAAAGTGAAAGAACTTCCGGCTTGCCCGATTTCCAATTTGTAAAGCGGTTCCAATGTTCTTTCGTCAAAAAGCATCGCTGCGTTTGTAGCTGCAGGAAGATTTTCCACAACCAGTTTGATATTGGTATAATGCGTTGTGATGATTCCAAAACTTTTCTTGTCATAAAAATATTCCATAAAACTTTCCGCCAAAGCGCCACCTAATTCTGGATCAGAACCAGTCCCGAATTCGTCAATCAAAAGCAGGGTTTTGTTATCCGCTTCTCGAATCATTCCGGACATCTTTTTCAAGCGGGAAGAGTAGGTTGATAAGTGATTTTCTATGGATTGATTATCACCAATATCAGTCATAATTTTCTCAAAGAAAAACATTTCGGATTTTGGATGGACAGGAACCAAAATTCCACTCTGAATCATCAGTTGTAATAATCCAACCGTTTTTAAAGTGATGGATTTTCCGCCGGCGTTTGGTCCAGAGATACAGATAATTCGGTTATGTTCGGTTAAGGTTAAAGTTTGTGGGAAAATCTCTTTGTTTTCATTTTTATTCCTGATCCAAAGTAACGGATGAAAAGCATCTTTCAGACGTAAGGTCTGATGTCTGTTGATTTTCGGTAAAATTCCATTGACTTTTTCAGCAAATTTGGCTTTGGCTCGGATTAAGTCCAGATCAAAAATATAAGTCTGATAATCCGAAAGTTGAGGCTGGAATTCTGATAACTCCGCTGTTAATTTTCTAAGAATTTTATCGATTTCTTTTTTCTCTTCTTCTTGATTTTCCTTCAGTTTGAAATAATGTTTCACTACACTTTCCGGTTGCATAAAAGTAATAGAACCCGTTTTGGAAATTCCTAAAACACGTCCGTTAACTCTTTTTTTGAAGCCCGATTTTACTGCTAAAACTCTTTGATCCTCAATGATACTTTCTCTAATATCTTCTAAAAATTCTGAATAAGTAGCTAAAGAACGATTGAAATTCTCATCAACGGCTTTTCTGGCGTGCTGTATTTCGGTTCTTAAAGTTTTCAGAACAGCAGAAGCATCACTTTTAACATCTCCAAATCGGTTGAAAACTTTATCCACTTTATCAATGATTTCTTTTCGGAATTCTAAGTCTTTGACTTCTTCCAAAAGTGTGGGGAAAGCTTCTGAAAACTGAGGGAAGAATTTTTGCAGTTTTCCGATTTGTTCCGTGATCGTTTTGATTTTGATAAACGATTTGTTTTCTAATCGGTAATTCTCGATCAGCATCAATTTCAATTCTTCTTCGATGTCTTCGTATTCATCAAAAGGGATTGCGTTGGAACTTTCGAAACTCGTTAGGAATTCCGAAGTTTTCTTCAGAGATAATTCTGCTTCGTCAATTTCCATTGGGCGAAGTTCCATGATGTTGTCTGCCGTTTTTGGCGAATAAGCGAAAGGGGCGATTTCCGCAAGAAGTTCCGGAAATTCGAGTTCGTTAAGGTCTGCTTGATTGATATTCACAGAGCAAATTTACTGAGATAAATTTAGAATGAAAATATTTGTAGCGGATTAGATTTTAAATTATCAATCTTTTCCCTGACAGATAGTTATCATAACAATTATTAATTTAATAATTTTTGAAATGGATTTTTATAAATCATCCAATGAGAATTAATACGGCTTTATACGGACTATGTACGAGGTATGTATGGCGTATGTACGGAGTATCTCCGAAGTGTGTAACGCAAAATATTCTCCCATGATTTGAGAATCTTGCAAAAAGAAGTCCATTTTTCGGGGCCGAATCGATTGGATAATCTTATTGTTTTGTGAGTTTTAAATGAATAATTATCTGATTATCATTTGTTTGTAAAGAAAGATTGTTGTGCTGTTGTATGTGTTAAAGTGTCAGTTGTGGAGGCTGGCTAAAAAAGGTTAGAGAAATCTGTTTTAATTATTTTTTATAGCATTACTTTAACCATTGCGCATTTCATATAGCTTGCAGAGAAAATGCGAAACTAAATTACTAATATTCTATATAAAATACGCAACAAACTATCAGTGTAAAACACTCTTCTTTAAAGAGTTTTAAACAAATATAGAAAAATATCGATTACATGATAAACTTTCGTATATTTGGGTGTTATCTGCAACCCTAACGAACACCCTGCTAACATTCAACATTTAGACAAGAAGAAACCAAAGCCCACCCACCACCCAAAAAAAATAATCCATTCAAAAGCATAATCTATCCATTCTTAAATAATAAGTTTCACTGCATCTTTGCACTGTCAATAATGACAGAGAATTAAAATTATTTAAAATGGAAAAATTCATAGTTCCCACAAGAGAAAGCGTTTCAGAAAATAATCAAGCATTATTTGACAACTTACAAAAAGCAGTTGGTTTTGTGCCAAATATGTATGCTTTTTTTGCTCATTCGCCATCAGCTTTGGGCGATTATCTTACGCTTCAAAATCGTAAAAATTCTTTAAATAATAAAGAAAAAGAAGTAATTAATTTAGTCGTAAGTCAATTAAATGGCTGTAACTATTGTAAAGCAGCACATACTGTAATTGGCAAAATGGTTGGCTTTACCGTAGAGCAAACTTTGGAAATTAGGAAGGCGAATATTTCGTTTAACCCTAAATTGAATGCACTTGTAAAGCTTGCAAAAGAAATTGTAACTAACAAAGGCGAAGTATCAGAAGAAGCAAAAGAAAATTTCTTTAACGAAGGTTACACTACCGAGAATTTAGTTGATGTTGTGATGACAGTTGGTGATAAGATTATCACTAATTATTTATTTGCCATTGCCAAAGTGCCAATAGATTTTCCTGAACCACAAGCAATATAAAATGTTTAAATTTCTTACACTCACAAGTTTAATTTTATACACAATGAATGTGAATTCACAAAATATTTCGCAACTCGTCATTGATGGGTCAGACGTAAAAAATGAAAGTGCTGAGATAATGGCACTTTCAAAATTTTATAAAGCCTTTAATAACCAAGATATGCTTCTAATGGAGCAATCTTGGTTAAATGCGGCAGATATTTCTATGGATAACCCTATTGGTGGTATCCGCAGGGGTTGGGAAGAAATTGGTAAAGGATACGATAAAATATTCAAGGGCAAAGCAAAAGTATATGTAGAATTTTATGATTTCTCAATTCATAAAACTTCAAATATGTTTTTTGCTACGGGCAGAGAACGTGGCTATTTCAAAACAGATACAATTGAAATTCCTTTGGCAATTAGAACCACGAGAATATTTATTTTAGTTGAAGGCAATTGGCGACAAATACACCATCACGGTTCAATTGACAATCCTGATTTATTGAAAACGTATCAAGAAGCAATACTAAAATGATAACAAAGTCTGCATTAAAATCAGCTACCGTTGTCGCTTTGGTTGTTACGAGCTATATTACATTTACCTTAGTTGCTGTAAATGTCGGCTTCATTCAAAACTTTATTTATGTGTGGCTACGTAGTTGGCTCATCGCTTTTTTATTAGCTTTGCCTTCCTTGCTTTATGTAGCACCGTTTATTAAAAACAAATTTAAAATCTAAAAAAATGCCCTACGTAAATATCAAAATCACCAAAGATGTTGTAACATCAGAGCAGAAAGCACAGCTAATAAAAGGAGTAACGACTTTACTTCAAGAAGTGCTTAATAAAAACCCTGCAACCACATTTGTAATTATTGACGAAGTAGAAACTGACAATTGGGGCATTGCGGGAGAACAAGTAACAAAAAGAAGAAAAAGAGAAAGTTAAATTTAATACTTTTGAGTTATGAAAGAACAAGACGTTTTTACATTAATCAATCAGCAAAACGGAAACCTTGCTTTCAAGCTTTTTTCATTTTGCGATAATAGTCATTTTGACCATTTACAACGCAATAATTTTTACACAGTAATTTGGATAAAAGATGGAGATGGACTTTTAAATGTAGATTTTTCAGAATATCTATTTCAGAAGAATACGGTTTTTGCATTTACACCTTATCAACCTTTTATGTTTTCTACTGATAAAAAAATTAGTGGAGTAGCCTTGCAATTTCATTCCGATTTTTATTGTATTCATCGCAATCCAAAAGAAACTAATTGCGATACGGTTCTTTTTAACAACATTTATCAAGAGCCTTTTATTAGTATTGATAATTTAACTGAGAATAAATTGAACCAGCAATTGGAACAACTAAAATCTGAAATACTAAATAAAGAAAACGACAACTACGAATTGCTAATCCCTAATTTAAAAATATTTTTAGTAACATTATCAAGACTAAAAGCACTTTCAAAAGTCAATGAGCCAAAGTTTATTGAAGCAGAAACACCTTTTATTTTACAAAATTTGAAAAAGGCAATTGAAGAGAATTTTACGCAAAAACATTCAGCAAGCGATTACGCAACGCTTTTAAATATTTCGGCAAATGCTTTGGCAAAGTTGGTAAAAACACACTACAACAAAACACTCACCGACCTAATAACCGAAAGAATAATTATAGAAGCCAAACGAGAACTGTATATGACCAGCAAACCGATTAAAGAAGTAGCTTGGTATTTAGGGTATGCAGACGAATTTCATTTTAGCAGACTTTTTAAATCCAAAACGGATATTTCACCTCAATTGTACAGAGAAACAGTAGGTTTTGCGAAAGCAGAATTGAATTGACCGAAGAAGGGCAGCAGATAATAACTAAGCTTTCGTTTTGTCTGCAAGACAAGAAATGAAAGCCCGTTGAACGGAAGCTCCGGTAGCTTTTCAGCGGTATTTTGGCAGTCTATGGAGTTTTCGATTTTAGAATTTAGGATCACAAAGCAGTTTTTCGGAAGGACTGCTTTTTTTTGTGACCTTTTGTGGTCTTTGTGGGTGTTTTCTGCTGTTTTTCTTCGCTGCAGAACACAGATTCCCTTACCCGCAAAGGTTATTTTGCAGACAGCGTTTGGGTAACGAAAAGAAAATCCTGCGGCGGGCCGCGCTGCCCGAAAACAGCAATGGTGACCAGGTTTCCTTCTTTACAACACCGGCATTTTTTAAGCAAAGTCTGGGGAAGGAAAACGATTCTTTCGACTTTCAACTCTGCCTGTAAATTCTGCAGTTTCCCGCGTTTCCAGCTGCTGCTCAGGATTCCATAATGCCTGATCCGCACAAACCTTTTTGGCAGAATATGCAGGGAGAACCTTCGCGCAAACTCTTCGTTGCTGAGGGTCATCTCCTTTTTTTCGCCACCTTTCCGGTAATCTTTGTAGCCAAAACGAACTTCTTTATCGGTAACTTCTTTGATGCGGTGATTGCTGATGGCGACTTTGTGGGTGTATCTGCCTAAATATTCAATCACCTGTTTCGGACCGCCAAAAGGTCTTTTGGCATAGACGACCCAGTTCTTGGTAAAGAGTTTATCCATTAAATTGGAATCTTTTACTCCCGAAGTTCTCAATAAAGCCACAAACTTTGCCCGAAATACCTTGCCCAAAGCTTTTACAGAGAAGAGATATTTATCGGTTCGTACTTTCTTTTTCCACTTTCCGTGATGATCAATTCCGCCGCCAGGAACAATGCAGTGCAGGTGCGGATGCAAGCTCAGGTTCTGTCCCCACGTGTGAAGTATCGCAATCATTCCGAGCTGCATTCCTTCCGTTTTGCCAAACTGGTTTAATGTTGCCCAGGCGGCCTCAAACAAGGCTTTGTAAATGAGTGTGGGATTGGCAATTGCCAAACCGTTCAGCTCTTCGGGAAGCGTGAAAACGAGATGATAATAGCTGCACGGGAGTAAATCCGCTTCGCGCTTCTGAATCCATTCTTCTTTTTTATGACCTTGACATTGCGGACAATGCCGATTACGACACGAGTTGTAACTGATGGAAAGATTTCCGCAACCGTCGCACGCATCGATATGACCGCCCAAAGCTGAAGTCCGGCAGTACGATAAAGCCCGAAGTGTTTTTTCCTGATGAACCGTAAAATTCTGAGTTGATAAACTGATTTTACGAAGAACATCTGCAACGCTTCCGTTTTGATGCTTTGCCTTACTTCGGGATTCCATTTTTGCGGCATAAAGCGAAAACGGTATCCAGAGGGCTGTGCGGCTGCTGATCCGATAGCTGGCAGACATGGAGGTATTCCATCGTCGATTCAATTCTTTCATGACCCAGAAGTTTCTGAACCATGATGATCGGAACGCCGTCTTCCAGCAGATGCGTGGCGTAGCTGTGGCGCAAAGTATGGGTGTGAACCTCTTTGGTGATGCCGGCTTTTTTTGAGATGGTCTTGATCACCCACTGAACGCCGCGCTGGCTGTAGCGGGAGTCAAAATCAGGTTTCTGTAAAGCGTTTTGATGTGTTTTTAAATCAATCTCCTCAATATTCCTGTTATGGTTCCCATTGAATAAATACTGATCCGGATTTTCAACTTTAATAAAGGTTTTTAAGCCTCTGATTAAATGCTCCGACAAAGGTACATAACGGTCTTTGCTTCCTTTACCTTGAACAACATGCAGTATTTGTCGGTCAAAATCCAGGTGCTGAAGTTTGATATTCCGCACTTCCATGCAGCGCAGTCCGCAACCGTAGATCAGGCCGATGAGCAGTTTGTGTTTCAGGAGTTCGGCGGTTTGAAGCATGCGCCAGATCTCTTCGCGGCTCAGGATTACGGGCAGTTTTTTGACTTTTGGAATGGCGGGAAGGTGGAGGTAGCTGTAAGGCAAACCTTCGGTTTTCAGCAAAAACCGCAGTCCGTAAACGGTATGTTTAAAGTACGACTGGGAAGGGGTTTTTGATTGCTTTTGAAGTTCAAAAAGGTAATCTTTGATGTCTTCCGGGTCTAATTCGGTAGGGACTTTACCGAAATGCAGTGCCAAGGCTGCAACGTGACGGGAATAATTGTCGAAGGTACGCTTGCTTCTGCCCAGGATGGAAATATTTCTTTCGAAGCGTTGCAGGAGTTCGGCAAAACCGTTAACTTCGCTCGAGGCACGATTCAGGAATTTGTTTGTCCTTAAATCCTCCGGAGATTTTTTTTTGTAGCCATTTGATGAGTTTTTAAAAGGTTAATAAAAACAAAGTTACTAAAACGGCGAATGGGAAAAGCTACCGGAGGTTTAGTTCAACATCGTATTGGCAATAGGCGGGCTGAACGGCTTCGTATCAACGGAAGTGCAAAATTCAACTTCTGTTCTTCGATTAAAGTTCAGTGCTAAAAATCCCGCCCATCGCCAATACGCGGCACGTTAGCGGAAATTTTATACCAAACGCAATATGAAAATTATAATTTCAATTTTTCTAATTATTATTTCGAATAATATATATGGACAAAATGATTTAAAAGATAAATTTCAGATTTTCACTTTTGAAGATTCAAAACTTGGAAAGATAGAATATTGCACGTTCAAATCAAGTATCGAAAAAAGAAAACCAATTTTGCTTTTTATTCACGGTTCAGGAAATTTACCAACTTTTCAGTATCGAAACGACTTAAAAAATTATGCTTGGAGTGCTTTTGTGGAAGTTCAAAAATACAAAGATGATTATCACGTAATTTTTGTAAATAAGCCTGGAATTCCATTGTTTGATACAGTTAACATTGGAAAAAATGGCGAATTGGAATACCCTATAAACAATGAATATAAACAAAATTTTTCTTTAGATTGGAGAGCTGAATCTGCTTCAAAAATTATTAATAATGCTATCAAAAAACTTCCTGTTGATAAATCCAAAATTTTAGTAATTGGACATTCTCAAGGAGGACAAGTTGCACCAAAAGTTGCTGTTTTAAACAAAAAAGTAACACACGTTGTTCTACTTAACAGTAATTCTTTGAATCATTTGTATGATTTTGTGCTTCAAGAAAGATTAAATGCATTTAAAGGAAATACTACTTTTGAGCAAAGTCAGAAAAATATTGATACTTTATTTTCAGATTACAAGAATATTTTTGAAAATTCAGAAAGCAGAGAAAAATTATGGGACGGAGAAACCTATTTTCGTTGGGCGAATTTTAGCAAAGAAACTCCATTAGAAAATATGTTAAAATTAAAAATTCCAATTCTGATGATTGCAGGAGGAAAAGACATTTGGGGTTCTTTTATTATGAATACAGATTATGCAGAAATAGAATTTTTGCAAAAAGGAAAAAATAATTTGATATATAAAGTTTATCCGAATGCAAATCACTTTTTACAAGACGAAATTGTAGAAAACGGAAAAACTAATTATGTTGATTTGAAGCCTCAAATTTTTGAAAAAATAATAAAATGGACAAATGAAAAAAACTTCCGCTAATAGCTAAGTTTTCGTTGCGTGCGTAGCACGAACAATGAAAACCCTGTTGAACGGAAGCTTCGGGAGCTTTTTCGCCACTATGGGTTTATCGTAAAGTTTTTAGAAAATATTTCAAGAGAACAGGACGTTCTCTTTTTTTTAGGCATTCGTTTTTGGCGAACTTTGTCGGTTTTATCGTGTTTTCCTTCATGTCGGGGCATAATTTCCCTTACCCAAAAATCTATTTTTTAGGCGTTGGCTGGCTTTGGCTCATTTCCAAAAACCATTGTGGCGGACCTCGAAGATCGAACGTGGCAATCGTTACCAAATTTCCAACTTTACAACAACTACATTTCGGCTGAAAAACTTTAGAAAGGGGCTTTTCTTTGGTTTGAATACCTAATTTTTGTTGCAAAATTTTGAGTTTTTCACGCTTCCAGGTAGAGCTCAACAAACCATAATGACGGATTTTCACAAATCTTTTCGGCAAAATATGCATCGCAAAACGGCGGATAAACTCCTCGTGGCTCAAAACCATCTGCTTTTTGATGCCTTTTTGGCGGTAATCTTTGTAAGAAAAAGTGACCGTCTCCGCATCAATTTTTCTGATTCTCTGGTTGCTGACTGCGATTTTGTGGGAATAACGACCCAAATATTCCACCACCGATTTTGGGCTTCCAAAAGGCTTTTTGGCGTAAACTACCCAAGGTTTTTCCCACAGACTTTGCCTGATTTTGGTATATTCTTTAAGGTTTTTTTAAAAACCACGTGAATTAAG
>NZ_RJTU01000068.1 GCF_003730015.1 Epilithonimonas hominis
AAACTTTGTGCCTTAAAACATAATATTTTTAATCTAACTTTTGTGTCTTTGTGTTTTTTTAAAATTAATTATTTAGCAATTATTTCCATCAACATCACAAGAATCACCTTCTTGAATGATGTCAAATTTTGAATTATTTTCTAAAAACTCGGACAAACTTTTTTCCAAAACTTCAGAAAATAAATGCGTTGGTTGTGCACCGGAAATAGCATATTTTCTGTTGAAAACAAAGAACGGAACACTGTTAATTCCTAAAGAAGCGGCTTCTTCGATATCATTATTTACTAATTCTGTTAATTCTGGAGATTGAACTGCTTTTTGTATTTCCTCTTTTGTAAAACCTAACCTTTCGCCAATTTCTGAAAGAACTTCAATATCGTCAATGTTTTTTCCAAGGATGAAATAAGCTTCGAACAATAGCTCTTCCATTTCATTAGCTTTTCCCTTTTCTTTACCCAACTGAATTAACATTTGACTTTTGAAAGAATTAGAAACTTTTACTTCATCAAAATTGAAATCGATTCCAGCATTTCTTCCTATTTGGATCAAATTTTCGTGCATTTTGATTGTCTCTTGTAAAGAATGACCTTTGATGTCAGACAAATATTCATAATGATTTCTGCTAAGATCGGTTTTCATTTTTGGGTCTAATTGGAAAGAATGCCAATTCACCTGAACCTTATCATTTTGAGCAAAATTCTGAAGTGCTTTTTCAAAATTCTTTTTTCCAATAAAACAAAACGGACAACGTATGTCGCTCCAAATATCTACTATCATTTTTTTAATTTAATTTTTTAACCATTTGAAAACCTTCAACAATCAACCAAAAACCAACAACTAAATAATGTTGACTTCCCGTTCCAACTTAATTCCGAATTTTTCTTTTACAGAATCAATAATCATTGTAGAGAAATCAAAAATCTCTTTTCCAGTAGCATTACCAGTAGCGTTGATGATGACCAAAGCTTGCAATTGATTTGATGCTACATTGCCTATTTGTTTGCCTTTCCAGCCGGCTTGTTCTATAAGCCAACCTGCAGGAACCTTTACAAAATCGCCATTCGGATATCCGGGAATGTTTTCGAATTTTTGTTTCAAAGCTTCAAATTGTGAAATTGGAATGGTTGGGTTTTTAAAGAAACTTCCTGCATTTCCAATCACTTTTGGGTCGGGTAATTTGCTTTGTCTGATGCTAATCACCGCTTTCGAAACATCCTGAATGGTTGGATTATTGATTCCCATTTTCTCCAATTCTGATTGGATTGCGCCATATTCAACATCAATTTTATGATTTTTCCTTGTCAATCGGAAAGTCACTTCCAAAATCACATATTTCCCTTTGCATTCTTGTTTGAAAATCGAATCTCTATAGCCAAATTTGCATTGTTCCAAATTGAAAGTTTCAATTTGTAATGTTTCAAGATTCAGAACTTTGCAGCTTTCGAAAATGTCTTTTATTTCTGTTCCGTAAGCGCCTATATTTTGCATCGGAGAAGTTCCAACGTTTCCGGGAATCAATGACAGATTTTCCAATCCACCATAATTTTTATCCAAACAAAACATCACAAACTGATGCCAGTTTTCACCTGCTTTTGCGGTTACCAAAACTTCATTTTCATTAATGATTTCTTCATGGATGCCCTTCAGGTTAAGGTGAATGACAATTCCTTCAAAATCTTTAGTCAGCAAAATATTACTTCCACCGCCCAGAAAAAGGAGTGGAAGTTTTTTAGAGTTTGAGAATTTGAGCGTTTCAATTAATTCCTCGAGGGAACGAACTTCAGCAAAATATTTGGATTTTACGTCAACACCAAAAGTGTTGTAGGGTTTTAGGGAAATGTTTTCCTGCATTTTATTTGTACTTTGCAGTTAGTGCGGTCAGTTTTGTTTTAAGCTTTTCCAATTGTTTGTAATTCTTAGCATCTCCGGAAGCGTTGAAAATTTCATATTCTTTTTCTGCTGTTACAATACGAAAGATCTCATCGTGTCCGTCATACACACCTCTTCTTTCTCCACTTTTTGTCTGGCTAAGCATTTTCAGGTCAAGACCAGCAGTGAGGCTGTTCCAGTCTGCAGAAGTCATTTTTTTCGAATAATTCGGGAAGTCTGTTACATTGCCACCTCTTCCCTCAGTTTCAATCGCTTCTTTAGTAACTTTTACAGTTGTCAGTCCGCCTCTTCCGTATGTATTGGTATAGGAAATAGATTTGATGTTGGAATTCTGAGCTACCGTTTTGCAGCTGATAAGGAAAATGGCAAATACAGACAGTATCAGACCGGATTTTAGTAATTTCATCTTATTAGATTTATGATTGGTGTAAATTTAAAAACAAAACCACATAGAATTCTAAATTTTAAATAGATTTTCAGAACGATTCTATGTGGTTATTAAGGTTAAACGGGTCTGAGGATTAATTCAGCCCAAATTCAGTTCTGTATTTTTCTATTGCATCTTTCAGAAGTTCCGCACTTCTTCTGAGATCTTCTTGTTTCAAAACATACGCAATTCTTACTTGTTTTTTCCCTAATTCCGGATTGCTGTAAAAACCGCCCATTGGCGCTACCATAATGGTTTCGTTATTATTAGAATAACTTTCCAAAAGCCATTGTGCAAATTTTTCTGTATCGTCTACAGGTAATTCGACGCCACAATAGAATGCTCCTTTAGGTTTTGGACACATTACTCCAGGAATCTCATTCAATAAGCTTACCAAAAGGTCTCTTCTTTCTGTATATTCTTCTCTAACTTTAGCAATGTATTCTGCATCGTTTTTATGTGCAGCTGTTGCAGCAATTTGTCCCAAAAGAACTGGACTCAATCTTGCCTGAGCAAAAAGAATAGCTGCATCGTGGATTTTCTTTGAACGCGTAATCATACAGCCGATTCTCGCACCACACATCGAATATCTTTTCGATTCTGAATCGATAACAATAACATTCTCTGAAACTTCTGGAAATTCGAACATAGAGATTTGCTTTTCACCATCATAAACATATTCCCTGTAAACTTCATCAGAAATAATCACGATGTCGTGTTTTTTTGCAATTTCTGCCAGCTTCTGAAGTTCTTCTCTTGAGTAGAGATAACCTGTCGGATTTCCGGGGTTACAAACAACAATCGCTCTTGTTTTATCTGTGATTTTTTTCTCAAATTCTTCTATGGAAGGCAATGCAAAACCTGTATCAATAGTTGATGGAACTGCAACTACATTGATATTGAATGTTCCCGCAAATCCATTATAATTAGCATAGTATGGTTCCGGAATAATAATTTCATCACCATCATCACATAATGTGGAAATAGCGAAATTCAAAGCTTCTGAACCTCCGTTGGTTACAATAAAATTATCAGGCGTCAAATCCGTAAATCCCAAAGTATGATAGTACTCAGCCAATGCTTTTCTGTATTCAATATTTCCTTCTGACAGGGCATATTCCAAAACTTTTAAATCAATGTTTTTCACAGCATCCAAAGCTGTTTGTGGCGTTTCGATATCTGGCTGACCAATATTAAGGTGATATACTTTGATAGCTTTCTGTTTTGCTGCAGTGGCAAACGGGACTAATTTTCTTACAGGTGATGCAGGCATATGCTGCGCTCTTTGTGATATTTTAGGCATTGTTTATAGACTTTGGAGTACAAAAATAAGTTTTAATTTTTCAATAAAAAAATTAGTATTTTTGATTTAAAATAAATCCTCTAATGCAGATTTTTGTTGATACTGTAGAAGAATATATTTCCCAGATACCTGAGGAAAGACGAGACGCTTTCAGAAAGCTGTTGGAAACTGTGGATCGTAATCTTCCGGCAGGTTTTCAGCAGACAATGCAATACGGAATGGTCACTTGGGTTGTTCCTATGACCACTTATCCCGCTGGTTATCATTGTGCGAAAGATACACCTGTACCTTTCATAAGTGTAGCTTCTCAAAAGAATTTTATTGCTTTTTACAATATGGGAATTTATGCTGACCCTAAAATTTTAGATTGGTTTGTCGCTGAGTTTCCGAACCATTCTAAAAAGAAATTGGATATGGGAAAGTCTTGCATCAGGTTTAAAAAAGTTGAGGATATTACCTATGATTTGTTGGGTGAACTGTGTCAGAAAATATCTGTGGATGAATGGATTGCATCTTATGAAAAAAAATTTAAAAAGTAATATTCTTTGCAGTATTTTTGCGCTTCTTTTTTTAACAAGCTGCAAAACTTATAATACTTCTATTTTGGAAAACGGCGATTTACTTTTCGTACCATCTGTAGATTCTGGACTGTCTGGAGCGATTAATAATGTCACTCAGACGGAGAAGAAAACTTCGTATGACCACATTGGAATTGTAAAAAAAGAAGAGAATCATCTTTATGTTCTTCATGCTGCGCCGAAAGGTGGTTCTCAGAAACAGAAGCTTGATCTTTTTTTGAAAGAACAGACAAAATCGGGACAATTTATAGATGTTTACAGATTGAAATCTGAATATCATTCATCCATTCCAAATTCGGTTTCCAAAGCGGAAACATTGATTGGAAAACCTTATAATTTCGATTATATTTTGGATGATAATTCCTATTACTGCTCGGATTTTGTAGAAAGAGCTTTCCGTGATTATAAAATTTTTAAACTGGATCCCATGACATTCATTGATCCAAAAACAGGTAAAACCAATGCATTCTGGGAAAAGTTCTATCAAGATAAAAACCTAAAAATTCCCGAAGGAGAGCCTGGCTGCAACCCCAATGGATTGGCAGCTTCTGATAAGTTAGAAAAGATCGCCACTTTGAAATAATTTTTTTGAAATTAATTCATACTTATTTGGTGGGAATTAAATAATTTATATATTTGTATCAGAATTAAATGATTAGCATCTTCTCTCATATCATAATGTGCAATTCCAAATAAACATTTGGTAGGCGAGAGTGTGTGAAAGCTTTACCCTTCTAGGTGAAGCTTTTTTAATTTTAAAAGAAAAAACTATGGAAAAAAGTAAAATTAAAACCATTTACGTTGATGAAAACGTCATTTCAATTGTAGCTTATCAGGTGGTATTGTTAACGATTTTCGGACTTCATTTCCAGCAGCAATGGTTGCTATATTTTGTTGTTGTAGATTTTCTGATCAGAGCAACAGGAATCTTTATGTCTCCCTTATTTTTTGTGGCTAAAAAGATCAGTGAGTTTCTCTATCTGGAAAAGAAGCTTGTATTTGCCGGCCCGAAGAGATTCGCCGCGTCGCTGGGTTTGCTTTTATCGTTATTGATAGCTGTTTATTATGATTCTCAGGTTGGGATTTTTCTTGGGATTTTTCTCATTGTTCTGGCATCTGTAGAAAGTGTTTTTCGTGTCTGCGTAGGCTGTTACATCTATAACTACTTGGTTCTTCCGCTCCTCAAAAAAATTAACCGTCCAAAAAATTAATATTATGATTTATCCTAACGAAAATAATAACCAAGCATTGTATGCTGGTGCCGAAAAAGATATTTTATTGGAAGTCGATCTGAATGGTAAGATCAGATTTGATGTTTTGCTTTTTGCAATTTATAATCAGCTAAATATCCCCTATAAAATCATCAACGCAGATCTGGAATATATTAATGGCAATAATTTCGGCAATGTACATCTGCAGTTAAAAGTTAATAGTAGCTCAGTCACAGAACTGGACGATTATCTTAAAAAATATAAATTGGTCAATAGTAAAATTGATGTCACACAAAAAAAGGAAGCTTCTTAATTAAGCTTCCTTTTTACTTTATAATGAGAATGATTCTCGGTTATCAACTAACCATCAAAAATCGTCCATTAGATTTCAATCCTTCTGATTTCAGCGCCAATTGCTCTCAATCTCTCATCGATATTTTCATAACCACGGTCGATTTGTTCGATATTTTGAATCACTGATTTTCCTTCGGCGGAAAGTGCCGCAATCAGTAGCGCATTTCCAGCTCGTATATCAGGAGAAACCATAGACGTGCCTCTCAACGGCGTTTCTTGATTCAATCCGATGACCGTTGCTCTGTGCGGGTCACAGAGAATGATCTGAGCGCCCATATCAATAAGTTTATCTACAAAAAATAGACGGCTCTCAAACATTTTTTGGTGAATGAGAACAGAACCTTTTGCCTGTGTAGCTACAACCAAAATAATTGATAATAAATCTGGGGTGAATCCGGGCCAAGGCGCATCGGAAACCGTAAGAATGGATCCGTCGATAAACTTCTGAACCTTGTAGTGTTCCTGAGAAGGAATGTATATATCGTCGCCTCTCTGTTCCAGTTCTATTCCAAGTTTTCTAAATGTATTTGGGATCACACCAAGTTGGTTCCAATTAACATTTTTAATAGTGATTTCAGATTTTGTCATAGCAGCAAGGCCAATCCAAGAACCGATCTCCACCATATCCGGAAGCATTGTGTGTTCTGTTCCGTGCAATTTATCTACACCGTCGATAGTGAGCAGATTAGAGCCGATGCCGGTAATATTAGCACCCATTCGGTTCAGCATCTTGCAAAGTTGCTGCAGATAAGGCTCGCACGCGGCGTTGTAGATTCTTGTTTTTCCTTTTGCTAAAACAGCTGCCATTACGATGTTTGCTGTTCCTGTTACAGAAGCTTCTTCCAATAAGATAAATTTTCCGTTCAGCTCTTTAGCTTTCAGGGAATAATATTGATCTTCTTCGTCAAAACTAAATTCTGCCCCCAGTTCTACAAAACCCTGGAAATGCGTATCTAGACGTCTTCTCCCGATTTTGTCTCCACCTGGCGTTGGCATATAAGCTTCGCCAAATCTCGCCAGCATAGGTCCGAGAATCATAACCGAGCCTCTCAGTTTTGCACCGTCTTTTTTGAACTCTTTGGATTTGATATAATCGAAATTAACTTCATCAGCTTTAAACGTATAATCGCCTTTTCCGTTTTTAGTCACCTTCACATTTAAATCCTGAAGAATCTCTATCAATTTATTGACATCTTTGATATCCGGAATATTACTGATCCGCACCTCATCCTCAGTCAGAAGAACCGCACAGAGTATCTGCAAAGCTTCATTTTTCGCACCTTGTGGGGTGATGTCACCACTTAATTTTTTTCCTCCTCTTATTTCGAAAGCTCCGCTCATTATCTTCTTTTGTTTTTATGGTTTTGGAAGTTATTTTTCCTTTTACTATTGTTATTATTTTGGTTTCTACTATTTTGGTTTCGGTTATTGTTTTGGTTTCTGTTAGTGGTATAGTAGATTTTACTTTTGTCCAGTGAGTCCAGCCCAGTGAGATCCAGCTGATTGTCAGACAGATCCTTCAGATGCCGGAAAATAACATCATCACTCACGTGCTCTTTGTTATAAACATTGTAAGACTTCTTCATATTATTAGCAATGACCTGGATCAGTGCATCTTTCTCATCACCGTCATTCAATTTGATTGCCATTTCTATCAGTTGAAGAATACTTTTACCATAGAATTTGTAATCATTATCAAAAGAAGGGTAGTCCATTCTTCTCGGTTTTTCTGCCAATTCCTCCTTGGTAACAATAGTGTAAGGCGAATCTACATCCAGATCATAATCTGCTAAAATAAAAAGATGATCCCAAAGTTTGTGTTTATAGTTTTCTTCATCGCGAAGATGCGGGTTTCGCTGACCCATAAATTCTACAATTGCAAGCGCCATTTCATTACGTTCTTCCTTAGTGGGAAGCGTTTTGCAGTGCTCTACCAATTGCTGTATATTGCGCCCGTATTCAGGCATTATTAGCTGTGTTCTGTCGGTATTATATTCCATAATACTGCAAATATAAAAATAAACTTATAATCTTTTGAGAAGATATTTCTCCGAATTTTTATAGCTGTAGATTTATACGGAATTGTGGATTCTAAAACCTTAAGAATTGTAGATTATAACTCTTCCAAAATAGAATTATAATCTGAGCCAATTTTTTTCTTGAGTCGTTGTTTGGCTTTTTTGACAGCATCTATAGTAACACCAAGCAGCGATGAAACATCCTGATTGGACAATCCCAATTTTGAAAGAAGAATAATTCTAAGGTTGGATTCTGTAAAATCCGGAAAATCCGAAATCAATTGATTGTAGAAATCCTTTTGCTCATTTTGGAATGCGTTCTTGAATTTTTGCCAGTTGTCATTCGTCATCAAGTGTGAGTCCAAAAGTGTCTGAAGCTTTTGTTCCCTCTTTTCCAAAATAGAGAAGGAAGACTGCGTTTTGGCGATTGAGATTTCTTTGTTGAGGTTTTCTATCTGCAGGTTTTTTTCTGTAAGGTAGGTGTTCAGAGACGCCAGAGTAATATGTGCATTATCCAGTTTCTGTTCTGATTCTACCTTATCCAACTGCAGCTGAAGAACCTTTTTCTCGTATTCATTTTTTCTGTTTTTCTCCTGTTTTTTATTGATGAAAACAATCAAGAGTAATAATAGCAAAAGCAAAGTCGCAATCACGATGAAGGCTCTGGTTTTCAGTTGTTCCTTTTCGTATTGGGCATTAGCAAGGCTCAGTTTGCTCGCATACCGTTCTTTTTGAGCCAGGATATTATTGCGGTCCAGATTCTTCTGGCTGTCCAAATGGGCTAAGGAGTCTTCCAGAACATCCAATCTTCTCCTTGCAAACAATTCCTGAGGGACGTTTTTTTCTCGAATGGCAATTTTAAGATTCAGTTCCTGAATTCCAGAGAAAAATGGACGGCATCTCAAAAGCAGAGGGCTAAAATATTATTTTCAGAATATACGGATATGGAAAAAGCTTATAATTTAGCTGATGGACTCCGAAAAATTTACAATCAAAAGATTCAAAAATCTGTGGCAATGCTCAAACTTGCCCATTGGTTTAAAGAAGTGGAAGAGTCGGGATTCAAAGCTTTTTCAGTACTGATGAAAACGATTATGAATCATTACAGCGATATTCTGAATTACTTTGACCAAAGAAGTACAAATGCTTCAGCAGAATCGTTCAATGCAAAAATAAAAAACTTTAGATTGCAACTCAGAGGTGTGAGAGATAAATCGTTTTTCCTCTTCAGATTATCAAAACTTTTTGCCTAGTCCCCAAGTTTTGAAACTAATCCGGCTTTTGCTTCTGCAATTTGGTTGTTATCAAACAAGACTTTGCTCAGCTCTATGTGGGCAAACATCGTGTTCTTAGCTGCTTTGGCTTGTTTGGAAAATTTTAAATCATCTTTATAATATTGTATAGCAGCAGCGTAGTTTTTTTGCATGTGGTTTAGCCGTCCGTAATTTCCCAAAGCTTTGGCATAGCGTTCATAATCCTTGATTTTAAGGGAGATATCCAAAGCCTCCTGGAGGTATTTTTCTGCTGCAGAAAACTGATTGATAGTGATCAGGTAATAAGCGATATTATCTTTGATAGAGGCTAATTCTCTGGAATGGGGCTGGGCATATTTCTCTGCATTTTTAAGATAGCTGATGGCTTCTTTAGTATCGCCGATTGTTCCGAAAAAGTATCCCAGATTTTTATAACATAAGCTAGGGAAAATCAGTTGGGAGGTCTCGGTTTTATTTATTTTTTGATCCGCATCCATATAGATTTGGAGCGCCTCTGTTACTTTGGAGTAATCATAAAGATAGAAGGCATAGTTAACCAGTGCCCAAACTTCTAATCCAGGATGATGGGTGACTTTAGCGGTTTCTATGGATTTTTTATAGTAATGGTCACTTTGAAGATTAACTTTATCAATGGCTTTGGACAGCCCGTTGGCAAGCAGGCTATAATAAACAGACTGCAGTTTTTTGTCAGAAGAATGCAGTATTGGCGCGAGATAAGACTTGAGCCTCAGGGTATCTTTCCCAAAATCTCGATACTGCCGAATGATGTTTTCTATCTTTTGGTTACTTTCTAGACTATTGTCTATAGTGATAGTTTGGGAATAGACTGAAACCCAAGACAACATAATAAAGCATAAACTATAAAGAAGCTTCAATAGATTTAATTCTCTATTGCAAAATAGAAAAAATAATTGATAAATCTATAATAGTAGTCGGTTACTATTGAGAAATTAAAATTAATAATTGAAACAATTCTTTAATTGTATTTTATTTACAGTTTATCCGTTATTTTTATTTCATGATTCCATTATTTTGACCATAGATAGCAGGATGCCGCTGTATGACTTCTGTTATTTTTATCGGTTTAGTAAAATTCATTTTACAGATGCCTATCACAAAAATCATTTGGTCTGGTGGCAGAGATTCCGTGGTCCATATAGTTGCAGGAGGGCTTATGTGAGAAGATACTTCCATAGTAAACTCTGCGAAAACTTGTACAGACGGATAGGAGAGTGTGTTCATATCTACAGCAATGACATAGAGTGTTAAGTTAATACGGTCTGACTTGGCAACAGGTCGGAAATCTCTTTTCAGAGACAACTCAGGAATACTGATGCTGAGACGCTGTGGAGTATCCAAAATACATTCTGGAAAGAAGTGACAGATAGATTGCCATTCGGCGTTTTTATTAAACTCGAATCCGACCATCATCTTGGGCAGATCCCATCGGACTGTCGTATCGGTTTTCATGGGATCCGTATTCCTAACTGCCATCCTGTTAAAATAGGTACGGTGGCGATAGGCATACGTTTTGTCTGTGGTGATGGGAACATGCCGCAGTAGACTCTTTCGGTAGAGCTTATCCAGGTGGCTGATATTTCCAAAACAATTCGCTGATTTTTCTTTAGCTGCTGTTTGTTTGATGCGGCTCGGTTTGCCTCGGACAACCGTCATATCTCCGATGTTTACAAATACAAAGCGACCAATGCTACCGCTCAGCTGTCCTTTTGGATTGATTTTTCCCATCTTATGTGTGTTTTTGATAAAGGCTATTGCACTCCTTCGTTCGTATAAAATTAATTTAAAATAAAATGCAAAAACAAAGTATCTCTATATTTTTTATAGTCTAACAATAACTTAACTATGGACATGCTATAGACTAAGCTGGTACAAAACAGCATTGTTCTTACAAGAGCATTACTAATGATTTTACAGCTATTCCAAATTGAAAAGCTGTCCTAATTTGGCAGATGTGGCGGGCGGTGTTCTTGTAAATGGTTGATAATCATAAATGCTTATTTGAAAAATCATTTGTCCCTCCTTTGTCCACCCCTTTTTTTTGTATTTCGTTTCAGTGTTTGATTTCTTTGTGTTAAGAATGATACTTTCTAAAAGCGAAAAAAAGAGAAAAAATTAATGTAGAACAAAAAGAAGGTGTTTCAGAACATTTTTTACTCCTACGAAAGTCTATGTTTAAATTTTGATTTTCAATTATTTGAGCACGTCATATTAAAAAAACATTGTATGAAAAAACTTTACATTTTATTTTTCTGGATTCTGGGGATTTCGACTTGGGCTGCGCATTCCGATGTGCCGCCTTCTCCTCATAACAGCGCCATTGTGCCAGCATCTGTTTTGGCACCACAAGACTATTTCATCACCCAGTGGGATCTTAGCAAGATCGGAAGTGCTGTTTCCGAAGAAACTACCTCTCTTACTTTTGGGGTGGCCGTAGTGGGAGCAGTGAACTACAGCTGGAGCACTATAGATAATTCTTCCTCCGGATCTGGCGTTATAGCCAATGGTAATACAACAGCGAACATCACAGGACTGCCAGCGGGGAAAACGATTGTGCTAAGCATAGAGCCAGCTAACTTGAGGAGGTTTTACATCAATTATGGAACAGACAAACAACGTTTGACGGATGTAAAGCAGTGGGGAGTAGTTGCCTGGAGTAGTCTGCTGAATGCTTTCTATGGCTCTAGTAATCTAAATATCTCTGCTACAGATGTACCTAATCTGGGTAATGTGACAAGTATGTATTCTATGTTTGCATTTTGTAGCAGTCTGAATGGACCTTCTAATATCAACAACTGGGATACGTCTAAGGTGACTAGTATGGGTTATATGTTCTATTTAGCTAGCGTATTTAATCAAAATATCGGAAGCTGGAATACTGCGAATGTTACCAATATGAGCTTTATGTTCTACAATGCCAGTGCTTTTAATCAAAATGTAGCTTATGTTATTAAGATTTACAAGAAAGATGAGGTTGTAACTAAAAAAGTCCTTAAATAATGCTAAATAGAAGGATTTCTGATAAGGGAAATCAAGGATTAGGAGAATGTTAATAGCCCTACCAAAATCTAAAATAAATTACTAACCATAAGAGCTTATTTTAACCAGAAAGCCATCACATTTTTGAGATGGCTTTTATGATTAATCTATAAATTTTTTTCGCTGTTCCGGATTGGGTAAGAAGCATTGGTTTTTTGCTAATTTCTTTCTGTTTTGCGAAACCGAATTATAAAACTGATTGCCAAGAAAGTCCGGGATGATTTTGCCAACAGAAGCAAGAGTGTAAATACCACCAAGTTCCGTAGCTATTTTGAGTATGGCCTGGTATTTTGTCAGGTAAAAATGCTGCGGTTTCCAGAGGTAAAGTGTATCAAAAACTTCATTCGGGAGATTTCTCTCATTCAAAAACTTCTGTCCAAATTCGGATTGCAATGATGAAAACAGAAACTTATCTTTTGTGTCCTTTTCCAAAATCCATTGTACCCAATGGTTGCAAAATCCGCATTCGCCATCATAAAAAACAATGAATTTATCTTTCAAACTAACGGAGACTTCTGTCGTCATAATGTATTGGCTTGCTGTATTTGTTTCTGAACCATTCTAAAATAATCAACAAGCTGTTTCCTTTGTTCATCAGATAATTTGGCATCAGAATGACCGAGAGTATAACTTTCCAAAGGCATCTTTTTCTGCTCAATATATTCCGCCGCTTCTTCCAGTTTTTGTGCTTGTCGTTTCGGTTCGTACGTTGCAAATGTAGAGAAATTTAGTTCTTTTCTACCTTCGTCAATATGATTTTTCAACAGCCAAGCAACAGGCTGGATATTACTGTAAAAAGGGTACTTTGTTTCGTTAGAATGGCAGTCGTAGCAAGAGTTTTTGATCAGTTTTGTAATCGGTTCCGGTGTGTTTTTAATTTTCAGAAAATCCATTCCTTCATTTGTCGTTGGATTGGTTTTGTCTATCGGAAAAAATTGAATGATAATAAATACCATAAGCAATACAACTAGTATCTTTTTCATAATTCAGATTTTCGGATACAATTGCAAAAAGCTTTCCAATTTTTGGAGCTTAATCCCGCTATCCGCTATATCTTTTTCTTTTTTTGCAAAAAAAAAAAGGATGCCGCTACTATGGGGCTAGTAAGTACTTCGGTATTTACGATTCTCAATCAACTATCAACTATCAATCAAAAATCGTATATTTGCAAAAATTTTGGGCTTCGAAAGTCGAAGTAACCCATTCTTAATCAAGTCTTATGCTCATTAATCTAAACCTGAGCTGAGACCAAGAAACAAATTTTATGAGCAATATTGTCGCAATCGTTGGGCGTCCCAACGTCGGAAAATCCACATTATTTAACCGATTATTAGAGAGGAGAGAAGCTATTGTAGATTCTACAGCAGGTGTTACTCGTGACCGTCATTATGGAAAATCTGACTGGAATGGTGTAGAATTTACTGTTATAGACACCGGTGGATATGAAGTTAATACCGAAGATGTTTTCCAGGAAGAAATTTCGAAACAAGTTCAACTAGCCATTGATGAAGCGACCTCCATTATTTTTATGCTGAACGTGGAAGAAGGTCTTACAGACACGGATTACGAAATCTACGAGAAGCTGCGCCGTTCTAATAAGCCAGTTTATATCACTGTTAATAAGGTAGATTCTGCAAAAGAAGAATTAGCAGCCACAGAATTTTATCAGTTAGGCATAGAGGAATATTTCACATTGTCTTCGGCAACAGGTTCGGGAACCGGAGAATTGCTGGATAAGATCGTCAAAGATTTTCCAACAACAGACTACAAAGATCCTTTTGAAGGACTACCTAAAATTACTATTGCGGGACGTCCGAATGTGGGAAAATCAACCCTTACGAACGCGCTTCTGGATGTGGAAAGGAACATTGTTACAGATGTTGCAGGAACCACCAGAGACAGTATTCAGACGCTTTATAACAAGTTCGGGCACGAGTTTGTATTGGTGGATACAGCGGGGATGCGTAGAAAATCTAAGGTGAACGAAGACCTGGAATTTTATTCAGTGATGCGTTCCATTCGTTCTATAGAATATTCTGATGTTGTTATCATAATGGTAGATGCTACTTTGGGCTGGGAATCTCAGGATATGAATATTTTTGGTCTTGCTCAGAAAAACAGAAAAGGTATCGTGATACTTGTTAATAAATGGGATCTGGTAGAGAAAGAAACCAATACTACACGTGATTTTGAAGCCGCTATCAGGCACAAAATTGGGCAGTTCAGCGACATTCCTATTTTGTTTGTTTCTGCGTTGACAAAGCAGAGAATCCTGAAAGCAGTGGAAATGGCGATGCAAGTTTATGAAGACAGAAAGAAGAAAATAAAAACCTCCAAACTGAATGAGGTGATGCTTCCTGTGTTTGAAGCGATGCCGCCACCAGCTATCAAAGGAAAATATATTAAAATCAAATATTGTGTACAGTTGCCGACGCCAAGTCCGCAGTTTGTATTTTTCTGCAATCTCCCGCAGTACGTAAAGGAGCCTTACAAACGTTTCACGGAAAATCAATTGAGAAAACATTTCGGTTTCACCGGAGTTCCTATTGAGGTTTATTTCAGACAAAAATAATAATCTATTAACCCTTTCCGAGTTTCGTGCTCTGAAAGGGTTTTTTATAATAAATATTATCATTACATTTAGAATCAAAGATTATAATAAAACTATGTTAGCTATACTTTCAGAAAACTTCTCGCTTGTCAATTCCTGGATCAATGATTTAAGAAATATCGATGTGCAACAGGACCGAATGAAGTTCCGTAGAAATATGGAGAGAATTGGGGAGATTGCTGCTTTCGAAATCAGTAAAACCTTAGACCAAAAAGAGATCGAAATCACAACCCCACTTGATACTATTAAGGTCAAAGAAATAGAGACGCAACCTGTTATTACAACAATTCTCCGAGCTGGAGTTCCGTTGTTTCAGGGGATTTTGAATTATTTTGATAAGGCAGATTGCGGATTTGTGGCGGCTTACAGAAAACACGATGCCAATGATTATTTTTCTATTAAACAAGATTATCTGACTTGCCCTAAATTAGACGGTCGTCCGCTCATCGTTGCAGATCCGATGCTGGCAACAGGCGCATCTCTGATTGAGGCGATTAAAGATTTGCTTACAAACGGAAAACCAACTTCCATTCATATTGTCGCAGCAATTGCCAGCCGCCAGGGAGTGGAAACCATCCAAAATGCTTATCCTGATGCCAACATCTGGATTGGTGCTTTAGATGAAAGTTTGACCTCCAAAGGTTATATCACACCAGGTTTAGGTGATGCCGGAGATTTGTCATACGGCGAAAAACTACAGAGATAATTATCAATTAACAATTAACAATTATTTACACGTCCATCGCCATTACCAAAATACTGATTTTTACATTTTTGGAATTATTCAGGATTTCCCAGGCGATATTTGAAATGGTGTTTCCCGTAGTGTAAACATCATCAATCAGCAGAATGTGCTTATCATCAATACGTTGTGTTAGTTGGTAAGCATTTTTTGTTTTCAGTCGCTCGCTTTGGTCTTTCTTCGCCTGTGCTTTGCTATGCGTGGTGCGTTTTAGCAATGTATGATTTACAGGAATGTTGTAGAACTTAGACAGTTCGTTACCAAACAGATGAAGTTGGTTGTAGCCACGTTGTTTCAGCTTTTTGTAGTGTAGCGGAACTGTAGTTATAATGTCTGGTTTATCATTTTGGAAATCAACTCTCTCCGCTACCCATTTTGCAAGATTTTTACCGATATTTTCCCGATTATTGTACTTCAGCTGTTGGATAATGTTCTGAGCAAGGCTTTCTTTTTCATAATACAATAGAGAATAAGCATTTGATATCGGAAATTTAACTAGTAGCTTATCTTTGAGTGTGTTACTGTCGTTATAATTTTGGTTGCTAAAGTTAATTCTTGGAAAACAAACTTCACAGACAATGTCGCTTTTGTCAATCAACTGGTTGCAATTCAGACAACGGTTTGGGAAAAGAAAATCAAAAACCATTGTCCTAAATTAATGATTTTCTGATTTTTTCAATCGATTTTTTCATATCAAGATTAAACTGCTCTTTATCCAGTCGCACCGGCGGATACTGGCGCACCTCACAATCCCGTATACTGCAGCTCTCACACGTAACACCAACTTCTATGGTTCTAAGCTGTGATGATGTTGCAAAGCTGATTTTTTTTAACGTCTGATTATTAAGAAGGATTCCTAGGCAATAGCTTCTATTACTGCCGTCTGAAAAAGGATTTTTCTGCGATGTAGAAATTACAAGATAACTAACGCTCTGGTCTTTGTAATGAGAAATCTGCGCATCTGTTAGTGTTTCATTTTCCTTTAAATGATGCAAGTTTTTCACAGCTATCCATCGTCTGCAATAATGTTCGTTGGTATTATTGGAATGAGGAGCTTGCTGGTGATTCAGGTGGAGTTCTTTCAAAATCTGGATTTTATCAGAATTGTCTTTTTTTACAAAACAAAGGTAAAACAGATCTTTGATGCCGAATTCCGAGGAAAGTACATTTGTCAGCCTGTAATAAAATGTTTCTGGTGAATCTGTAAAATGCTTGATAAGGGAATCAAGGTTTTGTGGATTCCATTCTCTTTGGTCAAAAAACTCACCGGTTTTCTCAATAAGTTCCGTTTTTGATATCAATAGACATCCTGCAAAATAAGATGCATAGAAATTATTAAGAATCTCTTCAAAACTACTGAAATCAAGCCAGGAATAAGTGTTTGGACGCGATGCTAAATTCAGATAATTAAACCCGATTTCTTTTGCGAGAATAAAAACTTTTTGGTTGTTATCCAGTCTATTATTCAGTAAAAGTAATTTTTTCTCTGGGATAAAAAGGGATCGCAGTTTATTCAATGCATAATCTTGGGAAAAATCTATTGAATTAATCGTGTAATCAAACGTTTCTCTCAGTAATTGTTCCAGGATCTCACTCTTTAAATCTTTGCTAAGTTTTAACTGATTTTCCCGTGCAAATTCTGCTGCCGCCTCTTCTATTTCAGGAAAATGATTGTCATAAAGTTCCTGGAAAGAGCGCATAACTGCAAAATAGAACCTTTCTTTTCCGAGATTATAATTTTGCGATATTTCGATGAGGGCATTTATAAAAGCAGTTACTTTTTTAGGAGCTTCGCTAATGATGCTAATAAGGTTGCTTTTATTAATGCCAAAAAGATCAAGCGGAATTTCTTTGAAAAAATCCGACTGTAGAACGTCATTTATCGGGATAAGGCTCTTGTCCAGTCTGGTGGATACCAAGTCGTCAAAGGTACATTGTAATGCCTCCGACAGTTGTATTATTTTATCGTGTTTGGGGTATTTTTTCCCGTTTTCTATCTCATTAAGATAAGATTTAGACAATCCAGTTTTGGTCGCAAGATCTTGCAAAGACCAATTTTTCTTCTGTCTATGCTGTTTGAGCTTTAGCCCAAAAACCACCCGTATATAGCTGCTTTCTGCAATCATAAAATCAAAGATAGATATTAAAGCGATTATTCGCATAATAAATTTTAAAAATAATTAGCGAACGTTCGCTATTTGTGAAAATCTTTTTTATATATTTGTCAAACCAAATCACAAAATATTTTAATTATGGAAACAATGAGCCAATTAAAAATTTCACCAGATACCAAGTTTAAAGAGATTTTTACTGATGAATTGATTGATTTTTTAGTTAAACTTCACAGGAATTTTAATCATACTAGAATCGAATTACTAGAAGAGAGAAAAAAGACACAATTGCGATTTGATTCAGGAGAACTCCCATCTTTTCCATCTGAAACCATTCATATACGAAACGCAGATTGGACCTGTGCAAAAATGCCGGCAGACTTACAAGACAGAAGAGTAGAGATTACAGGTCCGGTTGATAGAAAAATGATTATCAACGCGCTTAACTCTGGAGCCAATACGTTTATGGCGGATTTTGAAGATAGTAATTCTCCAACTTGGGAAAATTGCATGCAGGGACAGATTAATCTGACAGATGCCATTAATAAAACTATTGATTTTACTAATGAACAAGGAAAAAGCTATAAGCTTAATGAACAAACAGCAGTGCTTCTCATTCGTCCAAGAGGGTTGCATCTTCCTGAAAAAAATATAGAAATTGAAGGAGAACTTGCTTCAGGCTCTTTAATTGATTTTGGAATATACTTTTTCCGAAATGCCAAACGATTAATTGCCAATGGAAGTGGCCCGTATTTTTACCTGCCGAAACTTGAACAATATAAAGAAGCGCGCTGGTGGAATGATGTTTTTGTATTTGCTCAAAATTATCTGGACATTCCTCAGGGAACTATCAAAGCAACAGTTCTTATAGAAACAATAACGGCTTCTTTCCAGTTAGATGAAATCCTTTTTGAGCTAAAAAATCATAGTTCAGGTTTAAATTGTGGCCGCTGGGATTATATATTTTCTTACATCAAAAAATTTAGAAATAATCCTCATTTTCTTCTTCCGGACCGAGATCAGGTAACAATGGTGTCGCCTTTTATGAAGGCGTATGCGAAAAGAGTTATCGAGATATGTCACAAAAGAAATGTTCACGCAATGGGCGGAATGGCAGCTCAGATCCCTGTTAGGAATAATGACGAAGCCAATGATGCCGCTTTTGAAAAAGTGAGAAATGACAAAGAGCGCGAAGTGCGGAACGGTCACGATGGAACATGGGTGGCGCATCCTGCTCTGGTGCCGGTTGCAAAAGAAGTTTTTGATCATTATATGACAGGAAAAAACCAGATAGATAAACAGTTTGATTATAAAATCAAAGAATCGGAATTACTAGAAGTTCCTGCTGGTACGATCACTGAAAATGGTGTCAGGAAAAATATTAATGTTGGTATTCTTTATATCGAGTCCTGGCTTATGGGAATTGGTGCTGCTGCGCTTTACAATCTTATGGAAGACGCTGCTACGGCGGAGATTTCCAGAACGCAAATATGGCAATGGTTGAAACACGAAGCGGTCTTGGATGATGAAAGGATTCTCACAAAAGAACTAGTCTTGCAATGGGAGGAAGAAGAAATTTCTAAGATCCGGGATTACGTGGGAGCTGATCGTTTTGACAACGGAAAATTTGACCAGGCAAAGGAACTTTTTAATGAATTGGTTTTCTGGGATAGCTTCGAGGAATTTCTCACACTGAAAGCGTACCCATTTATCTAATCGTAATAAAAAATAAAATTTAAGAGGTGAGAAATAAAACCTATCTCACATCTCGCCTTGAACAGTATTTAAATAAACATACTAAATCACAAAATTTATGCAAACAAAACAAGAACAGGTTCAGGCTTTGGAACAAGACTGGATCACAAATCCGAGATGGAGCGGTATCACAAGACCTTATTCTGCAGAAGATGTACTGAAACTGAGAGGTTCATACAAACTAGAGTATACAATCGCTACTGAAATGTCTCGAAAACTTTGGGAGAAATTGAATAATCAGGACTGGGTTGCTGGGCTTGGTGCTCTCACGGGAAATCAGGCTGTACAAGAAGTTGATGCTGGATTGGAAGCAATCTATCTTTCCGGTTGGCAGGTGGCTGCTGATGCCAACCTTTCTGGAGAAATGTATCCAGACCAGTCACTTTATCCAGCCAATTCGGTGCCTTCTGTAGTTAAAAAGATCAATAACGCTTTGCTTAGGGCAGATCAAATCCAATCGGTGAACGGAGGTGGAGAAAAAGAATATCTCGTTCCAATCGTTGCTGATGCAGAAGCTGGTTTCGGTGGAAATCTGAATGCTTTTGAATTGATGAAACAAATGATTGAAGCTGGTGCAGCAGGTGTTCATTTTGAAGATCAATTGTCATCCGCTAAAAAATGCGGACATCTCGGCGGAAAAGTTCTGGTTCCAACCCAAGAAGCGATTAATAAATTGATTGCTGCGAGATTGGCGGCAGATGTTTGCGGTGTTCCATCTGTGATTGTTGCGAGAACAGATGCAGATGCAGCGGATTTATTAACTTCTGATATCGATGACAGAGATAAAAAATTTGTGACTGGAGAAAGAACTTCGGAAGGTTTTTACGTGGTAAATAATGGAGTAGAACAAGGGATTGATAGAGGTTTGTCTTATGCCCCTTACGCAGATTTGATTTGGATGGAAACTTCAAATCCGGATTTGGAATATGCAAGACGATTTGCGGAAGGAATCCACGCTAAGTTTCCAAATAAAATGCTGGCTTATAACTGTTCTCCGTCTTTTAACTGGGCTGCAAAATTGACGGTTGAAGAAATGGAAAACTTCCGCGAAGAGTTGGCAAAAATGGGCTATAAATTTCAGTTTATAACACTGGCAGGTTTCCACGCTCTGAATACGGCAATGTTTGAATTGGCATTAGCTTACAAAGAAAGAGGAATGGCAGGTTATTCCGAATTGCAGGAAAGAGAATTTGAACTGCAGAAAAAAGGTTTCCGGGCTGTAAAACACCAGTCATTTGTAGGCACAGGTTATTTTGATGAAATACAAACCGTAATTACCAGCGGAAAATCTGCAACTGTTGCAATGAAGGATTCTACAGAAACAGCACAATTCCATTAAGTTCATAATCCATATTATAATTGTTGAGTTTTGTATTGACATCAACAAAAAACCCTGGCTTCTTAAGAAATCAGGGTTTTGAATTTTTATTTTGGAATGATTAATATAAAATCTTATAATATTCATCCGCCATTCTGTCGCTTCCGAATTGGATTTTTACATCATCCATTGCTGTATGAACTATTTTTCTCCACTGATTAGGATTTTCATAGTAAGTCGGGATGATTTGGTTTTCCAAAACTTCGTAAAGATTTTTTAGGTCGAAGTTATCCTGCTCAATTTGTTGCCAGTTATGATAATCAGCTTTTGGAACTACAAAAGAGTTTTCACCATGTTTTGCAAATTCCGGAATCCATCCATCATCGGTAGAAAGATTGACGGAGCCATTCATTGCTGCTGTCATACCGCTGGTTCCAGATGCTTCTCTGGGAACTCTCGGGTTGTTTAGCCAGATATCAGAACCCTGTTTCAGAGATTTACTTAGAGATAATTCGTAGCCGGTAAGCACCGCCATATTTTTGTGATTTTTGCTTTCTTCTACCAGATTGTTGAAAGTAGAAATTGCGCCATAATCCATCGGATATGGTTTTCCGGCCCAGATAATCTGAACAGGATATTTAGAGTTTTCCAACATTTTTCTGAAACGCTCTTTGTCTGCTAATAAAAGGTCTGCTCTTTTGTAGCCTGCAAATCTTCTTGCCCAAACAATAGTAAGCACATTTGGGTCAAATAATTTTCCTGTTTGATCTGCAACTATCGTAAACATTCTTTTCTTAAGATGTCTTTTTCTGTAATCGAAAAGCGAATCATCACTTTCATCTTTTGCGTCATAGAGAGGTTTATCTGCCCAATATTTGAATTCCTGAGCGTTGGTGATGGATTTGATTTCGCAGATTCCAGGATATTTGTTCCACATATCTCTAGAAACCACGCCGTGTAACTGTGAAACCGCATTGGAAATTCTTGACATTCTGAGCGCACAAAGGGAGTGGTTGAACCTGTCATCATCTACACCTTCGATTTTTTTGACCTCGTCTATGCTCAGTCCGCAGAAATAAGACATATCGTGGCAATGGTATAGGTTGTGTTTTTCGTTTCCAGCTTCTTCCGGTGTATGGGTTGTAAAAACCAGTTTTTCTTTTACTTTAGAAAGATCGCCACCGTATTTTCTTAGAAGGTAAAAAGCTGCTGGCAGTCCATGCGCTTCATTCAGGTGATAAACGTCTCTTTCCAGATTCATCTCGTCCAGAAGTTTTGCACCGCCTTTTCCAAGAAGAATGTATTGCGCTAATTTTGTAGATTCATTAGCATCGTATAATTTATGACAGATGGTTTTAGAAATATGATCGTTTTCTGGCACATCTGTACTTAGGAAAAACATAGGACATGTTTTGAAGGTTTCCGGATTCAGATACCATACTTTGACCCAAACTGGAGCATTGTGAATTTCGATTTGGAATTTGATACCTGTATCTTCCAAAAAGCTGTACATTTTTTTAGTCCAGATCGGATTAAGTGTCTGATCCTGGTTTCTGGCCTGATCATAGTAGCCGTATTTCCAAAGAATCCCGATTCCTACAAAATCCTGTTTTAGATTATATGCACTTCTCATATGTGATCCTGCAAGGAAGCCCAGTCCGCCGCTGTATATTTTCAGAGCCTGGTCTATTGCAAACTCCATAGAGAAATAAGCCGTTCTCTTAGAATAGTTTGGATTGATGCTGTAAGGCATCTTAAAATTTTTAAAATCCATAGTTTATATATATTTTTAAGGTCTTCTATAAGCTTGCAAATATAATGATTAACCTGTTGTGCATTTAG
>NZ_RJTU01000028.1 GCF_003730015.1 Epilithonimonas hominis
TAACCCGAACTCAGGTTAAAATATTAAAAGATTAAATGATTGGAATTACTACCGTATTGAAAATCAAAAAGAATCTTTATCTGAAAAAAATCATAAATAGTGGTTTTAATTAGTCTAATCAAATTTTCATTCCTATTTTTGCGAATCATAATTTTCAGAATGAAAAAGATACAGGATATTCTTATTTCTACAAGGACAATGGCAGTGTTGCTACTTGCTTTCGCCATCTCCATGGCCGTGGCTACGTTTGTTGAAAATGATTACGGAACACCAACAGCTAAAGCTTTAATTTACGAAGCCAAATGGTTTGAAGTTATAATGTTTTTGCTGATTCTTAATTTTATTGGAAACATTGGGAGATATAGACTTTGGAGAAGAGAAAAATGGCCTGTTCTGGTTTTTCACCTCGCATTTATCCTGATTTTTATAGGCGGCGCGATAACCCGTTATATCAGTTTCGAGGGGACAATGCACATCCGCGAAGGCGAAACTTCCAATGAAATTGTCACCGACAAGCATTTTTTCAAAATTAAAATTGAGCAGAAAGGAGAGCAGCAGAATTACCACGATGTTCCTTACTTGATGTCGCCTTTGCATCACAACTTTCAGGCAACTTATGATTTCCTTGGTAAGGAGAAAATTGTAGTAAAAGCTTTGGATTATATCCAGAGAAAGAAAGACAGTTTAGTTGCAGGTAACGGCAAAGAATATCTGCACTTGGTTTCTACAGGCGATATGGGTGGTAGACAAAATATTTATCTGGCTGAAGGCGAGGTTCAGAATATCAACGGAACTTTGGTGAGTTACAATAGAACGTCTATTGACGGTGCTGTCGAATTCCAGAAAAAAGACGGACAGCTTTATATCAAAACACCAAGTGATGCCTCTTACATGACGATGGCTACACAAGCTACAGGAACAACAAAAAAAGATGAATTCCAGCCTTTGGCGCTCAGAAGCCTCTACACCGTCGATCAGTTGAAATTAGTAATTCCTGAGGGAACTAAAAAAGGAAAACTGGTTGCGTACGAAGGTGATAAACAGAAAGATAAAGATGTGCCGGATATGTTAAAAGTGGAAGTTGCCGGACCAAAAACTAAGCAGGTTGTTGACCTTATAGTTGAAAAAGGAAATCCAAATAATTACAAACAGATTCATTTAGATGGACTGGATATAATGCTTGGATTCGGACCAAAAGTCTATTCCACGCAGCCTTTTGCCTTGAAATTAGATAAATTCGTGATGGAAACTTATCCTGGTAGTTCTTCGCCATCAGCTTATGAATCACATGTGAAAATTGTGGATGAAGGAAAGGAAACGCCTTATAAAATATATATGAATCACGTTCTTAATTATAAAGGATACCGATTTTTCCAGGCGAGTTTTGACCCAGACAGAAAAGGAACAGTTCTTTCAGTAAACCATGATTTTTGGGGAACACTCATCAGTTACATTGGTTATGCGTTTCTGTTCGTTGGAATGTTTGTAACGATGTTTTGGAAAGGATCCCGTTTCTGGAATCTTAATAAAATGCTGAAGCAGGTGAGCGCTAAAAAAGCGGCAACATTGATTCTAATTTTGCTAAGTTTCGGGTTTCATGCTCAGGAAATTGATATGCACGGAAAAGATGGCAGCCACGAAGGGCACGCCCATTCTACAGAAATTAAACCTACATCTTCCGGGAAAAATCCGACGGTGATTGATGGGGATGCAATGGTCAAAAATATAGAAATCAATAAAGAACATGCGGACAAGTTTGGTTACCTTCTGGTTCAGAACTATGAAGGACGGATTGTTCCAGCTAATACTCAGGCACTTGACATTCTTCATAAATTGACAAGCAGAAGTAAGTTTCAGAATCTTGATGCTAATCAGTGGTTTTTAGCTGCAACAATAGATCCGATGTTCTGGGCGCAAGTCAACATTATCAAAATCGAAACTGCTGGGAAGGTAGGGAAGGATTTGAGAGCTAAAACCAAAGCTACAGATGAAGGATTTACCAGTTTAATCAAATTGTTTCCTGCAGATAAAAATGGAAATCTGCGTTTTGTTTTGGAAGATGATTTTAACGAAGCGTTTCGTAAAAAAGCATCAGAAAGAACAAGATATGATGAAGCTGTTATCAAACTGAATGACAAAGTTCAGGTACTGAACGGCATTATGTCTTATCAATATTTCAGAACTGTTCCGGTTAAAAATGACTCAAACCACACTTGGAATTCGGTAATGACACCTGATTTTGAAGCAGATGAAAATGCACAGGCGGTTTTAGGTCCTTATTTATCAAGTGTTCTAATGGCAACACAAGGCGGTAGCTGGGCAAAAGCCGATGCAGAGCTTAAGAAAGTAGAAGAGTATCAACAAAAATGGGGTAAAAATGTAGTGCCTTCTGAAACCAAAGTTAAGCTTGAAGTTCTAATGAATACATTGGATATCAACTTCAAATTGTTGATTTTCTATACAATCATTGGAGGTTTATTATTGGTTTTAGGTTTTGTAGAATTATTCAGACCGCGCAAAATTCTTCATAATGTTATAAAAGCATTGATTTACATCGGTGCAATTGGTTATATTTTTCATTTCCTTGGTTTGGTCGGAAGATGGTACATCTCTGGTCACGCACCTTGGAGTAACGGATATGAAGCAATTATTTTCATCTCTTGGGTTGGTATTTCGGCTGGATTTGCTTTGTACAGAAACTCCAATACTTTGATTCCAGCAGCAGGATTTTTGGTTGCAGTAATTATGATGGGATTTGCGCACGGAGGTTCTGCGTTGGATCCACAAATTACGCCATTAGTTCCTGTTTTAAAATCATATTGGCTTGTGGTGCACGTAGCAATTATCACCTCGAGTTACGGATTCTTCTCATTATCGATGTTAATCGCAATGATTTCCTTGATTTTTTATGTGATTTCAAATAAAGAAACATTCAAAAAACATAATGACACGACGTTAAAAGAATTGGCTATCGTGAGTGAAATGTCTTTAAACATTGGATTGTTGGCTTTGACTATCGGAAACTTCTTAGGTGGAATTTGGGCCAATGAATCCTGGGGTCGTTACTGGAGCTGGGATCCAAAAGAGACCTGGGCATTTATTTCAATTATGATTTACGCATTTGTCATTCATATGAGATTGGTGCCGGGATTGAGAGGAAGATATACTTTCCATGTGGTTACGATGTTTGCATTCTGCTCAATGGTGATGACTTATTTTGGTGTAAACTATTATTTATCTGGACTGCATTCTTATGCAAAAGGTGACCCGATTCCTTTGCCAACTTGGGTTTATGTGAGTCTTGCATATATGTTTCTGCTTTCTTTGGCTGCCTGGTTCAAATACAGGAAGCTGAATGACAAAAACGAAAAACGAACTCAAATTGAACCATAAGCCGACTGGAATATAAATTATAACCGAACTTTAATAGTTCGGTTTTTTTATGAATAATAAAGAAAAGCAGCAATGGTAAGTAATCTGAGGAATAGATGTTATACTGAATTCTGAATATTTTAACTAAATTTCAGTGTATTATTTTTGTAATGATAAATGACGAAGATTTTTGCACTTGATCTTTTAATTCGTTATCTTTAAAAAAAATAACTCTTATGATTTTTATTTGGATTATCGTCTTTTTTGGACTGATTACTTTATTTGCTTCTTTTTTTACAGTAAAACAGGAAACAGCAGCTATTGTAGAGCGCTTAGGAAAACTTCATTCCGTACGACATGCGGGTCTTCATCTCAAGATTCCGTTTATAGATCAGATTTCTAAAAGAATGAATCTTAGAATCCAACAGCTGGATGTGATTATCGATACCAAAACGCTTGACAATGTTTTCATAAAAATGAAAGTTTCCGTTCAGTATCAGGTCATCAGAACTCAGGTTGGCGATGCTTACTATAGACTGGAAAATCCGGAATCTCAGATCACTTCTTTTGTGTTTGATGTCGTAAGAGCAGAGGTGCCAAAGTTGAAACTGGATGATGTGTTCGTAAGAAAAGACGATATCGCAGTTGCTGTAAAAGGAGAGCTTCAGGAGGCCATGAACAGTTACGGTTATGATATCATCAAAGCATTGGTGACAGACATCGATCCGGATGAACAAGTAAAACATGCGATGAATAGAATTAATGCGGCTGAACGCGAAAAAACGGCTGCAGAGTATGAGTCAGAAGCGCAGAGGATCAGAATCGTAGCTGTAGCAAAGGCGGAAGCTGAATCCAAAAAACTCCAGGGCCAAGGTATTGCAGATCAAAGAAGAGAGATTGCAAAAGGCTTAGAAGAATCTGTAAAAATGCTGAACAGTGTGAAGATAGAACCGCACGAAGCATCTGCACTGATTGTGGTAACCCAGCATTATGATACACTTCAGTCCATTGGGGCTAACAATAGATCTAATTTGGTTTTACTGCCTAATACACCAACTGCAGCCAGCACAATGCTTAATGATCTGGTAGCAGCGATGGCTGTTTCTAAACAAATAGATAATGTTGATAATAAAAGATAGTGAAAGTAAAATCTCTGTCTGCAAAGTAGAAAGTCTGAGTCAATCAGACTTTTTTTTATTAAAAATAGGTATTCAGCAATATGCTAACCTGAAACAATTTGAAACAGCCAGTTTACATTTAGAGAAATAAAATCAAAAATGCATAGCTTAAAATCTTAAATGTGTTATTTGAAAGTTATCCGTAGCTATCAATTATTCCGTAAAATTGTGAAAAAGCTTATTATTTTTGAAAAATTTATCAATTCAAATAGAAACTATACAATTCGAAGTAACAAATAAGTCAAAGTAAAGACTTTTATATAAAATATTAATATGGTGAAAATACTGGAAGTAAAAAACCTGACCAAAAAATTTAAACATATTGCGGTCAATAACATTTCGTTCGACGTAGAAAAAGGAAATGTTTACGGATTGCTGGGGTCAAACGGAAGTGGAAAATCTACCACTTTCGGGATGCTGCTTTCCACCATCAATCCTACTTCTGGTAGCTGGAAATGGTTCGGGAAAGAAGGGACTGATACAGACACGCTTAAAAAAATTGGTGCGATCATAGAGCAGCCAAATTTCTACCCTTATCTCAGCGCAGAGAAAAATTTGCAGATTGTAGCTGAAATAAAAGGTGTTTCTGAAAAGAGAATTGATGAAGTTTTAGAAGTTGTCAATCTGCTTGCAAGAAAAAAAGATGCATTCAAAACATATTCTCTTGGGATGAAACAGAGATTGGCTATCGCATCGGCTTTGCTGGCTAATCCTGAAGTTCTTATTTTGGACGAACCTACCAATGGACTGGATCCCGAAGGAATCATCCAGATCCGGGAGATCATCAGCCAAATTGCAAAATCCGGAACCACCATTATTGTCGCAAGCCATCTTTTGGATGAGATTGAGAAAATATGTTCTCACGTTATCGTTTTGAAACAAGGAACTGCCATCTATTCCGGATCTGTGGATGCGATGAGTAATACCAAAGGCTTCTTTGAACTGAAAGCTGAGAATACTTCACAATTAATGTCTGCGTTGGAATCATTGGGAATATTCTCTTCCGTAAAAGAACGAGATAACCTCATAATAGCTCAGATTTCAGAGGATATCTCTGCTTCGGAACTCAACAGAAAACTTTTTGAAAAGGGAATTGCACTCGCACATCTGCAAAAGAAAAAAGAAAGTCTAGAAACCCAATTCCTTGAACTTGTAAAACAAAATAACCTATGATACGCCTTCTAAAATTAGAATATTTCAAAAACTTGAACTACAATCCATTTAGGATCTTTGCATTGCTGTATTTTCTTGTTCTCACTTTGCTCTTGTTTATTGGTTTGGTAGATTTTGATCTCGCGGGACTCAAAGTTAATCTGAAAGAACAGGGAATGTATAATTTTCCCGGAATTTGGAATTTTACCACCTATATTGTCGGCCTGCTAAAGATTTTTCTTGGATGCATCATTGTATTTTCTATTTGTCAGGAATTCAGTAATAGGATGTTTAAGCAAAACATCATCGATGGTCTTAGCAGAGAAGAATTTATAGCTTCCAAATTGCTAACCATTCTGGTTTTTACTATTTTTTCTACATTGCTTGCTTTTACAATTGCGCTCGTTCTTGGAAAGACTTATTCTGATACGCAGGATGGTAAATTAATTTTTAAAGAGATTTATTTTATTTTCAATTATTTTCTCAAATTATTTACATTCTTCACATTCTTGATGTTCTTATCTGTTTTGTTTAGAAAATCGATTTTTGTTTTTCTTGGGTTTTTTATGCTCTGGTTTGTAGAAGGCGTTTTTTCCGGAATTGAAAAGTTTATGCTTTTGAAAAATGTAGCACAGAAAGACAAAGCTCGAGTGATGCTGGAACATCATTTCATCACGGACTATCTCCCATTGGAAAGTATGTCCAGCCTGATTCCAAACCCGCTGGTGAGAACCAAAATGGCTCAGATGATTGGCATGGATTTTAAGCTTGATTATCCGTTTTATAGTGTTATTGCATGTCTTGTCTGGTCATTAATTTTTATTGGTGGCAGCTATTTAATTCTTAAAAAGAAAGACTGGTAAAAACTTATTTTTTTACGGTTATATTTAATCATTCTATTTAATAAAAATGCTATTGAATTATCGATAGCATTTTTTCATTTAAATGACCATTTTTATTTTCAATAAATGCCTTATTTTAGAGGTTTTATAATGCTATTTTTAACCCAATTTTAACTTTTAAACTGTTGATTTTAACAATAAAACGGATAATTTTGCATTGATGGATATTAGGTCGTTTCTAACCACATTGGTTTTTTTATTTTTCACACAGTTTTTTGTAGCTCAGAAGAGTTACAATGCGCTTGTGTATGAAGGTAATAAAAAATTTGATGCGAAGGATTATAATGCTGCAACTGGGAAGTACCTGGAAGCTATATCTGAAAAGAGCGGAAATTACACAGCCCATTACAATTTGGGCAATTCACTTTATAAAAGTAAGAAGTACGAAGAAGCATCTGCAGAGTATCAGAAATCTATTGGACTTACAAAAAGTAAATATGAGAAAGCCGCAGCATTGTACAATCTTGGAAATGTTTCGATGCAGTCTAATAATCCGGAAAAAGCAGCAGATTTTTACAAGCAATCACTGAAACAGGATCCTTACAACGAGGCTGTGCGCAAGAATTATGAAATCGCTAAGCTGAAGGATAAAGAAAAGAAAGAGCAACAAAAGCAGAAAAACAACGGCAAAGGAGGAGGAAAGGATCAGAAAGATCAGGACCAGTCTGGGAAAGGTAATCAGAAAAAGAACGATCAGAACGGACAAGGCGATCAGCAGAAAGGTGATAGCCAGGGAAAACCAAATCAGCCTAAAAAGCAAGAAAATAAAATACCTGAAGAGGCAGAAAACACAATATTGCGGGATATTGAAAACCGGGAACGGGAAACCGCAAGAAGAATTTTAAACAAAAGAGCCAATTCGATGCCGCAAAGCAACGAAAAGGACTGGTAATGATAAAAAAAAGTTTATACATATTATCTATTCTGGCATCGTATTTTTCGTTTGCCCAGGTTAATCTTTACTCGGAAGTCAATACGAAGGAGGCCCGTGTCAATAATCCTTTTGTTTTTACTGTTGTACTGGATATTTTCGGTGAAGATCTGATCCAAGAAACTCCAATCAAACTTCCTGACTTTTCAAAATTTGATTATGCCGTATCTTCTGAGCAAAGCACGTTCATAGATCCTGTCAAAAAAATCAGGATTAACCAAATTGTTTGTCAGATCTCTTTGGATCCAAAAGAGGCTGGAAATCTCCGTGTAGGTTCTGCACTGGTAAAGGTGAATGGTAAGATTTATAAAACGGAACCAATTGATATCAACGTAAAGGAAGCCGATAAAAAGCCACTTGCCAGCAATGCAACAAGCCCTGCAAAAAATATGTATGTGAATATGCAGGTTTCTGACAGAGATGTCTATAAAAATGAGCCAATAATCGGTGTTATAAAAGCTTATTCAAAAAATATAGCTGGTTTCCGACATTTGGAACCTGCAAGATTTGAATCGGCAAAAAATTTCGCCATTAGATCGATTGCTAATTTTGATGAATCTATTGAAGAGTCAGATAATGATTTTTCTTCGCAGGTGGTTGCTATGTTTGTGATAGTGCCCAAAGTGGCAGGAATAATGGAAATTCCGCATGCAGAAGTACCTTTCAAAAATCATAAAAGCGAGTTGATTTCCAATAAAGTGAAAATCAATGTGAGGAAGCTTCCTGATGGTGCACCGATACATTACAAGAATGCTGTTGGAAAATATGATTTTAAAGTCGATTTCGTGGACAAAGGGAAGGAAAATTTTGAAATCAACAAAGCGTTTAATATCAGTGTAAAAGTGAGTGGGACTGGTAATCTTTCCCCATCAATATTGCCAAAAATCCTTCCTTCTCCAGAGTACGAAGTGTTCGAACCAAAAATTATCAACAATTCTATCCCAACTTCCGAAGGTATTGAAGGAGAAGTTCAGGCGCAATATGTCATCATTCCTAAAAAACGTGGCGACATTAGGATATTAACCGAAGATTTTTCTTATTTTGATCCGAAAGAGGAAAAATATGTTGAAGTCGGACAAAAATTTCTGATGCTGAAAGCAGTTACTCCGCAGGATATTGCCAATTCTAAATCAACTTTGCAAAAAGTCAATGAATATACCAATAATGTATTGGATAAGGTTGATTCTCAAGTTATAAGTACTCAGAAACTAAAAATTAATGTGCATAAAAGTGTCAATTGGTCTGGCATACTTGGAAATATGGTTATCGTTTTTCTGGGTGGCAGTGTATTAATTTATTTTTTTAGAAAATATAGAGAAAAGAAAAGATTGGAGGAAGCTAAAGCAAAAGATCGTAAAAAACCCATTATTAATATAGAAGAAACTGAAGCGCTTCTCAGAAAAAAGGTAGATTTTGATACTAATTCTTATTTGGGCTATATGGGAAAAATGTTGGAACAGGACAATCAAAGCCGGTTTTTTGAAGGTTTTGAAAGCTTAAAGTCCGATGCAGATCAGTATTGTCTCAATCATTATTCGTTAGATTTTGCAGGATATCTGAGATCTAAAGCAGGAAGTAGTTTGTACGAAAAATACAATACTATGCTTACAATGATTAGTATTGAAAAATATTCTCCATTTTCTTCCAAAGAAAAACTGCAAGATATTTTTAGAGAAATCGAGGGTGTATATAAACAGCTTTAAGGAATTGTCAATAAAGTTTCTTATTTTTGTGAAATCTTTAAAGTTAAAGTTATGGAATTTTTAGAAGAATTTTCGGTCAAAGAGACAATGACTGCATTTATGGTTTTATTTGCGGTTATTGATATCCTTGGATCTGTGCCAATCATTGTTTCGCTGAGACAAAAATTCGGAAGAATCGAGTCTGAGAAAGCTGCAATAGTTGCAGGATTGTTAATGATTTCATTTTTATTTATAGGAAATAATATTCTGAAATTCATTGGTGTGGATGTCAATTCATTTGCGATAGCAGGTGCTTTTGTTATTTTCATCATAGCCATAGAAATGATTCTGGGGATAGAAATTCATAAAACCAATCAGCCGCAGGCCGCTTCTATTGTTCCGATTGCGTTTCCGCTTATTGCCGGTGCAGGAACACTGACTACAACGCTCTCACTAAGAGCAGAATATCACGATATCAATATCATTTGTGGTATTGTACTTAACACCATTCTTGTCTATGTCGTTTTGAAGCTTGCGCCGTGGATTGAGCGAAAAATGGGTGAAGGTTCTTTGCAGGTTTTACAAAAAGTTTTCGGAATTGTGCTTTTGGCTATCTCTATTAAATTATTTACTGCTAACTTTGCGCAACTGTTTCAAAATTATATTCATTTTTAATCATCAGAAATTATGAAAACGTTTTATAAAGTATTTTTAGTTTTATTCATCATATTCATTGGGATTAATATCTATGCAATTGACTGGAGATCCGGATTTTTTGATGAAGATAATACCAAGTTTATATTCTCTATTTCAGCAGGAATCTTGGGTGTTATTGTAGTTTATATTCTACATACCTGGAGTAAGCTGGCAGAAAAAAAATAAAAAAACGCTTCAGATTTCTGAAGCGTTTTTTTTAGTTCATTTCGGAAAGTATATTTCTCAGAAGCTTGATGCCTGTTTTGTTAATTTTATGTTGTGACTTTTTGTTATCCCATTGAGAGAGGATTTCTTCCACAAGTTCATCTTCGCATTCATATCTATCCTCGTCATCGAACATTACTGTTCTCGCAAAGTGAATGAGTTCATCTTTATTAACTTCTTCCGAAAGAAACCTATCACAGATTTTTATCAACTCTTTTTTTGTGATAATCATTGATATTTATTTAGTGATTGAATGTAAAATTATCTGTCATAAAGTTTATCATATAACTTGATAAAATGTTCCTTTATGGCTTTCCTTTTTAATTTGAGGGTAGGTGTTAGTAAACCATTATCTTCAGTCCATATTTCTGGTGTCAATTCAATTTTTTTGACCTGTTCCCATTTTCCGAGATGTACATTTATTTTAGAAATTTCTTTTTCAATTTCAGCTTTCAGCTCTTTAGAACTGGCAATTTCTTCAGGTGAACTACCAATGTTTAGATTGTTTTTTGAAGCCCAGCTTTTGGCGAATTCAAAGTCTGGCTGAACCAAAGCTGTAGGCATCTTCTCACCATCACCTACAACCATAATCTGCTCAATGAACTGCGATGCTTTTGCAAGATTTTCAATGACCTGAGGTGCTACATATTTTCCTCCGGAAGTTTTGAACATTTCTTTTTTACGGTCTGTGATGAAGAGAAAATTGTCTTTATCCAATATCCCAATGTCGCCAGTTTTGAAATAGCCATCCTCCGTAAAAGCTTCTTTTGTTTGCTTTTCGTCTTTGTAATAGCCTTGTGTTACGGTTGGTCCTTTTACAGTAATTTCGCCGTCTTCCTGTATTTTTACATCAATATTTTTTATAGGTCTTCCAACAGACCCTATTTTGGTATGCTCAAAGCTGTTTACAGCAATTACAGGTGACGTCTCGGTCAGTCCATAACCTTCCAGAATAGGAATTCCCGCAGCATGAAACATCGTGTTAAGACGTTTTGATAATGCAGCAGACCCGGAAACCAATGTAATAATATTGCCACCTAAACCTTCTCTCCATTTGCTAAACACCAATTTATCCGCTATAATGTGAGCCAGTGATTTAGAATCACCAATTTTATATTTTTCAGCTACTTTAATTGACCATAAAAATATTTTAGATTTTAGGCCTCCAGCTTCCGTTCCGCGTTTGTAGATTGCGTCATAAACTTTTTCTACCATTCTCGGAACCACCGTCATATATTGTGGTTTTATCTCCTTCAGGTTTTCGCTTAGTTTCTCGTTGCTTTCTGCAAAATAGATAGAAATTCCATTCGTGGCAAAAAGATAAATAATCATTCTTTCATAAACATGGCAAAGCGGAAGAAAACTAAGTCCTTTGTTTTTGGAATCTTTATGCGGAACTCTATCTTCGCAGCCTAACACATCAGATACAATGTTTTTGTGTGTAAGCATTACACCTTTTGGCTTTCCTGTGGTTCCGGAAGTGTAGATAATGGACACCAGATCATCTTCTGATATGGAATCTTTTATGGTTTCCACTTCCTGCTGATTATCGGTTTCTTTGCCAGATTCTAATAATTCTTTCCAGTTTTTAGCATTCTTTACATCATCGAATGTAAAGATATCTTTCAGTTCAGGAAGTTGGCTTTTAATTGTATTGATTTTGTCAAACAATTTTTCATCCGAAACGATACAGATTTTTGAGCCAGAGTTTTCCAGATTGTACACGCAGTCTTCGGAAGATATCGAAGGATAAATAGGAACTGTGACAGCGCCAATTTGCAAAGCCGCCTGATCAAAAAAGCACCATTCAACTCTGTTTGTGGATGTGATGAGCGCGATTCTGTCTCCTTTTTTTATGCCATATTTTAAAAGTGCCCGGGACAGTTGGTTGGTAATCCTGATGTATTCATCCGTAGATATTTTTTCCCATTTTCCATTTCTTTTGTCGCATACAAAATCATCTTTCTCGAAATGTGCTTTCGAATAATACGGAATATCAAAAATCCTTTTTACTTCCATTGAATGTTAATTTTTTTTAAACTGTCGTTTAGCGCAAATATAAATAAATAAGAAGTTTCCCGGTGTTAGTATTTGCATAAAAAAAGCTATCCTATGGATAGCTTATAGTTAACTTCTATACATTCGGTCATACAAATCCTGGAATTCTTCCTTGATAGCTTTTCTTTTTAGTTTGAGTGTGGGTGTCAGCAGTCCGTCATCGATGGTCCATACTTTAGGTGTCAGTTCAATTTTTTTGATCTGTTCCCATTTTCCAAGATTTTCATTTATCTTTTCGATTTCCTTCTCAATTCTAGATTTGATAGCAGGATTAGCAGCGATTTCTTTATGGGAATCGATGACTTTTACATGGTGTATTTCTGCCCAGTTTTTGGCAAAATCAAAATCTGGCTGAACCAAAGCACAAGGCATTTTTTCACCATCACCAACCACCATAATCTGTTCAATAAACTTGGAAGCTTTAGCAAGGTTCTCAATCACCTGTGGTGCAACAAATTTACCTCCGGAAGTCTTGAACATTTCTTTTTTTCTGTCTGTAATAAAAAGAAAGTTATCCTCATCAAGATGACCAATGTCACCAGTTCTAAAATATCCATCATCCGTAAACGCCTCCTTTGTTTTTTCCTCATCTTTATAATAACCTTCAAAGATGGAAGGTCCTTTTACGACAATTTCTCCATCTGATTCTATTCTAACCTTTACATTTTCCAAAGGAATACCAACGGAGCCAACTTTTACTTTTCCAAAACTGTTCACCGAGATTACTGGCGAGGTTTCTGTCAGCCCATAGCCTTCCAAAATCGGGATTCCTGCGGCGTGGAACATTATATTTAGTCTTCTGGATAAAGCTGCTGAACCGGACACCAAAGTTATGAGGTTGCCGCCAAGTCCTTCGCGCCATTTTTTAAATACAAGTTTGTCCGCAATGTTGTGCATAAAGGATTTAGGCTTTCCTAAGTCGTATTTTTCGGCGATACCTAATGACCAGAGAAATATTTTAGATTTTAGACCGCCAGCAGAAGTTCCTTTGTTATAAATAGAGTCGTAAACTTTTTCTACAAGTCTGGGAACAACAGTCATGTAGTGAGGCTTTACTTCCTTTACATTTTCGCCGATTTTTTCAACGCTTTCTGCAAAATATATCGAAATTCCGTTGCTTAGATAAAGATAAAAAATCATACGTTCGAAAACATGGCAGATTGGAAGAAAGCTTAACGATCTTACTTCTTTATAGTTCAGGTTTTTATCTTTAGGAATTCTTGGTGTGCTTGCTGTTACATTAGAAACCAAATTTTGATGCGTGAGCTGAACGCCTTTTGGCTTTCCAGTGGTTCCGGACGTGTAAATAATGGTGGCAATATCTTCCGGATTGATAGAGCTGGCCAAATCATCCACTTCAATCTGGGTTGCATCATTCTCGCCAAGATCCAAAATTTCATTCCAGTTCGGAGCACCATCAATCTCATCAAAGGTGAAAACACCAACCAATGAAGGAATCTGGGGTTTAGCTTTGGTTATTTTTTTATATAACTCGCTGTCGGAAACAAAACAATATTTGATCTCGGAATTATTAAAGATGTATACATAATCCTCAGGAGAAATCGTTGGATAGACAGGAACTGTAACCACACCAATTTGCGAAATTCCGAGATCCATTACTGCCCATTCTGTTCGGTTATTAGAGCTTATGAGTCCTATTTTATCACCTGGTTTTATGCCAAGTTTCAAAAGTCCTCTAGAGATTTTATTTCCTTGGTTAATGAATTCGACTGTAGATGTTTTTATCCATTTTCCGTTTTTTTTGGTTACAAGACAGTCTTCTTTTGGAAATTTTTCCAGCGCAAGAGCAGCAAAGTCAAATATTCTTTTAACGTTCATAATATATTCTTATTAAAATATTATTAAAATTCTGTTTACATTATCGTAAATATAATTTTTTTTTCTAAGATTACAAAATATTAAATTTTACTTTGAAATTTTCGCAAAAAGTTTAATTTTACGAACGAAAAATATAATAAAAATTTTTATGGATTTCAATTTAACAGAAGAACAACTGATGATACAGCAGGCAGCAAGAGATTTTGCACAGGCAGAACTTTTGGAAGGTGTCATAGAACGAGACAATGAGCAAAAATTTCCTTACGAGGCTGTCAAAAAGATGGGCGAAATGGGATTTTTAGGAATGATGGTGGACCCAAAATACGGCGGTGCGGGACTGGATAGTATTTCTTACGTTTTAGCGATTGAAGAGATTGCTAAAGTTGATGCTTCCGCTGCGGTTGTAATGTCAGTAAATAACTCTTTGGTATGCGCAGGTTTGGAAAAATTCTGTAATGAAGAGCAGAAAATGAAATATCTAAAACCTCTGGCAAGTGGTGAGGTAATCGGGGCGTTTGCATTGTCCGAGCCAGAAGCCGGGTCAGATGCTACTTCCCAATCTACAACAGCTGAAGATAAAGGGGATTATTATCTTCTTAACGGAACTAAAAACTGGATTACTAATGGTGGAAATGCTACATATTATATAGTTATTGCACAGACTAATCCGGAAAAAAAGCATAAAGGAATTAATGCTTTTATTGTGGAAAAAGGTTGGGACGGTTTTGTTGTTGGAAAGAAAGAAGATAAGTTGGGAATCCGTGGAAGTGATACACATTCATTGATGTTTACAGATGTTAAGGTACCGAAGGAAAACAGAATTGGAGAAGATGGTTTTGGGTTTAATTTTGCAATGGCTGTACTCAATGGCGGTAGAATCGGGATTGCTTCCCAGGCATTAGGAATTGCTTCTGGTGCTTATGAACTGTCTTTGAAATATGCTAAAGAAAGGAAGTCTTTTAAAACAGAGATTATTAACCATCAGGCTATCGCTTTCAAACTGGCAGATATGCACACTAGTATTATGGCAGCAAGAATGCTGATTTACAAAGCGGCTGCTGAAAAAGACGAAGGAAAAGATATCTCAGAAAGTGGTGCGATGGCAAAATTGTACGCGTCTCAGGTCGCAATGGACACTACTATTGAAGCGGTTCAGATCCACGGTGGCTATGGATATGTGAAAGAGTATCACGTAGAAAGAATGATGCGTGATGCTAAAATCACGCAGATTTACGAAGGGACTTCAGAAATTCAGAAAATTGTAATTTCAAGATCAATTGCGAAGAAATAATACAACTCGATTTTAAAATATGAATCCGTCTCACAACTGAGGCGGATTTTTTTTGGTTATTATTGAGGGTTTTCGTATATTTATATCTGATAATCAGAAAGTTGTTTATGAATTTTAAGCATTACAATCAAAATCAGTTGGTTTTGTTTCCTTATAGTTTTGAGGATTTGATTCCCGAAAATCATCCTGTTCGGATCGTTAATGATATTTTGGAGAAGGTAAACATTGACCCGCTCCTGAAAGCTTACAGCAAAGAAGGGACAAAACCAATCTGATGTTCTTCATGCGGCTAATTTTTATGTGGCTTTTAAACTTTATCCGTTTTGGGATAATGAACTGAAGCGTCACAGAAGACAAAAATGTGATTGCGAGAAATAGAAAATGCCAAAGTATGGACTTCAGCATTTTTAATTATCAAGATTTGTCTTATTATTTAACGATTTTCATCTCGTTGATCAACCATTTTGCATCGGCAAATTTGTCAATCACGAAAAGAATATATTTGGTATCTACCATAATGTTTCTACACAATTTAGGATCATAATTAATATCACTCATCGTGCCTTCCCATTGTCTGTCAAAATTAAGCCCGATCAGATTTCCGTAAGCATCCAAGGCAGGACTTCCGGAGTTTCCGCCAGTTGTGTGATTGGTTGCTGTAAAATTCACTGGAACATCGCCTGTTCTATCTTTATAAATTCCGTAATCTTTGGTATTATAAAGACTGATTAATTTTTTAGGCAAATCAAATTCATAATCGCCGGGAATATATTTTTCCATCACACCAGCAAGATGCGTTTGATAACCATAAGTAACAGCATCTCTTGGGTTAGAACCTTTTACTTTTCCATAAGTTACACGCAATGTGGAATTGGCATCTGGAAAGAATTTTCTGTCTTTATCCGTTTCCATTTGTTGTGCCATAAACTGTTTTTGCAATGCATCAATTTCAGTTTGCAGAGAAGTTACTTTTTCGTGAGTTGTTTTTACATAAGTTCCTTTGATTGATGCATAAAGTTGAACAACAGGATCTTTTTTAAGCGCTTGAACCAAAGCGTTTTGATCTGCAAAAACTTTATTGATGTCAGAATAAACTGTTGCGCTGTTCACTTTTCCGCTTCCCATTACTACAGAATTTTTTGCCCAGTTTTCTATGGTTGAAATATTTTGGTTTACATCTTTATAATTTTCAAAACCAGCTGGTAAAAATTGTTGAGGCGTTTTGTTGGCATAAAGTGCTACAACTTTTGCAGTAACTTTTGCATCAAGACCGCTTTCATAATCTTTATAAATTTCAGACAATCTAGATTTTAGTTGATCCAAAGATTTTTGAGAAGAAGTTCCGTTTTCAACAGCTTCTACATAGCTTCCAAATAAACTTCCTAGTGCCAAAGTTTCCGCATTTCTTGGCAACTCACTGTAGTAAGCTCTGTTCAAAGCATAAGGCGCTTGCTCATTATAAAGTTTATTAAGTCCGTCAATTGTTGTTTTGATAGCCGGATTTTTTGAAATCAAAGATTGCTCATATTGCTGCTTCTTTCCAACAGCATTAGACTTTTTAAGACCTTCTATTTCGCCTTGCCATTTTTTCCAGGCATTTGAGATTCTAGCATACTTAGAAGCATATTTGATTCTTGTTGCATTGTCCACTCTCATCTTTTCGTCAAGGGTTTTCAACGTGACATCACGAACCGAAATCATTGCTGGATCAATCTCCGTCATTATTTTTTCAACGGCTACAGCAGGAAGATATTCCGTTGTTCTTCCCGGGAATCCGAATACAAATGTGAAATCATCCTCTTTCTTATCCTTGATAGAAATTGGCAAGAAATGTTTCGGAGTGTAAGGGATATTATCTTTGGAATATTCTGCAGGTTTATTATTCTTATCAGCATAAATTCTGAACATAGAAAAATCCCCCGTATGTCTTGGCCAAACCCAGTTGTCTGTATCAGAACCGTATTTACCAATAGCCTGTGGCGGTGCGCCAACCAAACGGATATCTTTGTAAGTCTCTATGACATAAGCATAAAACTTATTGCCATAATACATAGATCTTACAGAAATTTTCTGATAGCTCTCAGGTTTTTGAGAAGCAATGTAAGCATCTGTGTTTTGTTTGATTTTTGCATCCAGATCTTTTCCAGTAAGACCGTTAGTTCCGGCAAGAATGTCTTTTGTAACTTCTTTGATATCAGTGATGAAATCTACAGTCACTCCAGGATTTGGTAATTCTCCATTCATATCTTTTGCCCAAAACCCGTTGGTCAAAAGGTCATTTTCTACAGTAGAATGAGATTGGATATTGTCATAACCACAATGGTGATTGGTTAGTAACAAACCTTTTCCCGAAATGATTTCCGCAGTACAACCACCATCAAACTGAACAACAGCATCTTTGATGCTCGCTTTTTCTGGATTGAAAATATCTTTTGCAGAGATTTTCATTCCCAGTTCTTTCATTTCTTTTTCATTAACTTCTGTCGGAATCCACATTCCTCCGTATTGCTGTGCAAATGTCATTACTGTTGACAATGCAAAAGCTGATAAGAGAATTTTTTTCATTTCAAATTTTTAAAATTTTACGAATTTAATTAAAATTTTTGGAAGAGATTATTCAACTTTGCTTAAATATCAGACAAAAAAAATAGAATCTGATTTAGATTCTATTATAATTCTGGGTTTGTATTTTTAACATGAAGTCGATCCTCAACATATTCGATTTTTGTTTTTCCGTGCGGTTTTGGCAATCCATCTTCGCCAAGAGCTACGAAAACCAATTTATCAATGGTGATGATTTTCTGATGTGTCATTTTATTTCGAACTTCACATCTTAGTGTTAGAGAGGTTCTACCAAATTCCACTGCTTCAATTCCAATCTCAATAATGTCGCCTTGTTTAGCAGAGCTTACTAAATTGATTTCAGAAATATACTTTGTTACCGCCCTCGAATTTTCTAACTGAATAATTGCATAAAGTGCCGCTTCTTCATCAATCCATTGCAAAAGTCTTCCTCCAAAAAGTGAGTGATTTGGGTTAAGGTCTTCTGGTTTTATCCATTTTCTAGTATGATAATTCATCATAATTCTATATTCATTTAAATTGATACAAAGGTAAAATTTATTAAAACACTTATTCCAAAAGAATCATAGAAACTATGGATAACAGCATTAATTTTTAGAAATATCTGCAAATTATTTTGGTTGAATTTTTGATTACCTAGAATCTTAGTATTTTTGTAAAAATTTTTAGAAATGTCAAAGGTTAAAATCGGAACAGTTCAGATGTCTTGTGTTGCTGATAAGCAATCTAACCTGAACAAAGCCATCGAAAAAATAAAAGAAGCAGCGGCAAAAGGTGCTCAAATAGTTTGTTTACAAGAACTTTTTACGTCATTATATTTTTGTGATGTTGAAGATTATGACAATTTCGAATTGGCAGAAGCAATTCCCGGTCCTTCAACCGATGCACTTTCTGCAGTTGCTAAAGAATTGGGTGTTGTTATTATTGCTTCATTATTCGAGAAAAGAGCGCAAGGTCTTTATCACAATACAACAGCTGTCATTGATGCAGACGGAACTTACCTAGGGAAATACCGTAAAATGCATATTCCGGATGACCCTGCTTTTTATGAGAAATTCTATTTTACACCAGGCGATTTAGGTTACAAAAATTTTGATACAAAATTCGGAAGAATCGGAGTGTTGATTTGTTGGGACCAATGGTATCCGGAAGCTTCAAGAATTACTGCATTGATGGGAGCAGATATTATGTTTTATCCCACAGCGATTGGTTGGGCAACAGACCAAGACGAAGAAACCAATCAAGACCAATATAATGCTTGGCAGACGATTCAGCGTTCTCACGCAGTTGCAAACGGTGTTCCTGTGGTTTCTGTAAATAGAGTAGGCTTCGAGCAAGACGGTGCTATGAAATTCTGGGGCGGAAGTTTTGTAACTAATGCTCAAGGAAAGCTTTTGTATTTGGCTTCTCACGACAAAGAAGAAGTTGTAGTAACAGAAGTTGACCTTGCTCAATCAGATTATATGAGAAAGCACTGGCCTTTCTTGAGAGACAGAAGAATCGAGACTTATTCGCCGATTACAAAACGTTTTATTGACGAAGACTAATTGTCAGAGGACAGATGTCCGATGTCGGAGGTCAGAAGTCAGAAGATTGTAATTCTAAACGTATTAACAAAACATAATAATTAAAACTTCGGACATCAGTCTTCCGACTTCCGACAAAAAAAATATGGCTTTTAAATTTGAAAAATTACGAGTTTGGCAAAAAGCTTTGGAATTATCTACATTAGTTCATAATGTCACAAGAGAATTTCCAAAGGAAGAACTGTTTATTCTTACTTCTCAAATTAAAAGAGCCGCAGATTCTGTTAATTTGAATATTGCAGAAGGCTCTACAGGGCAATCAAATAAAGAATTTATCAAGTTCTTAAGATATTCTTTACGTTCCAATATAGAAGTAGTAAGTTGTATTTTTATAGCAAAAGAAAGAGAAATTATTTCAGAAGAAAATTTTAATAAAATATATGAGATGAGTGAAGAAATTTTAGCAATGATTTCAGCACTGATCAAGAAACTAGATAATGAACAATAATAATAACACCGAATTACAATCTTCGGACATCGGACATCAGACTTTGGACTTGGAAAACTATGTTTTCCCCGCAGAATGGGAAGAACACGAGGCAACTTGGTTATCTTGGCCACATAAAGAAGAGTCTTGGCCGGAGAGAATCGATTTGATTTATCCTGCTTACGCACAATTCATCGCTGAGTTGACGAAAGGCGAATTTGTTTGCATCAATGTAAAAGACCAAGAGATGCAGGCTTTTGCAATGGAACATATTTCCAAAGCCGGCGCAGATATTTCTAAAGTCGAATTCTATTTCCACGAAACCAATGACGCTTGGTGCAGAGACCACGGTCCGGCATTTTTGGTTAATAAAAACGGAGAAGAACCTAAAAAAATAATTGTGGATTGGGGCTTTAATGCGTGGGGAGGAAAGTATCCGCCATTCGAGTTGGATGATGTGATTCCAACTAAAATTGCCGAAGAAAAAGGTTTGCCTGTTCTTTATCCCGGAATTATTATGGAAGGCGGTTCTGTTGAATTTAACGGTGCTGGAACTGTTTTGACTTCCAAATCTTGTTTGCTTAATGAAAACAGAAATCCGCATTTGTCGAAGGAACAAGTGGAAGAATTTCTGAAAAAATATTATGGACAAAAGCAAGTTCTTTGGGTTGATGATGGCATTGTTGGCGATGATACAGACGGTCACGTAGATGATACCATCCGTTTTGTGAATGAAAATACAGTTCTAACAGTAATCGAAGATAACCCTGAAGATGATAATTACGAAATTCTTCAAACCAATCTTCGTCAGTTAGAAGAAATGACTTTGCTCAACGGCGAAAAGCTGAATATAATTCAGCTTCCAATGCCAGACCCTGTTTACTGTGATGGACAAAGGTTGCCTGCTTCTTATGCTAATTTTTATATCGCCAACAAGTCAGTCATTGTGCCTACTTACCGATGTGATAAAGATGAATTGGCTTTAGAAATCATTCAAAAATGTTTTCCTGATAGAGAAGTGGTTGGGATAGATTCTACCGACATTATTTGGGGATTGGGAAGCTTCCATTGTTTGAGCCAGCAAGAACCTTTAGTATAAAATCAATCCGCTGAAAAAGCGGATTTTTATTTTTTAGTAAATTTGTGAAATGAGCGAAACTTTGCCTCTAGATTCCGTTAAAAAATTTCTTCCACTGATATTAGCTACTGCGATTTTTATGCAGATGCTGGACTCTACGATTCTGAATACATCTTTGCCTTCAATTGCCAGAGATTTGAACGAATCTCCACTTAATATGCAGAACACAATCATAAGTTATGTTCTCACATTAGCCCTGTTTATGCCTGTTAGCGGATTTTTGGCGGACAAATTCGGGACTAAGAATGTTTTCATAACTTCTTTAGCTTTATTTTCACTCGGTTCGTTGTTTTGTTCTTTGTCACAAAATTTAACAGAATTAGTAATTTCCAGAGTGATTCAAGGTGTTGGCGGAAGCTTAATGACACCTGTTGGAAAACTCGCACTCATCAAAACATTTGACAAAAGTGAACTTCTCAAGGCAATGAATTACGCGATTATTCCAGCTTTGATTGGTCCCGTTTTAGGACCTTTGGTTGGTGGATATTTGGTGGATTACTTGTCTTGGCATTGGATTTTTCTGATTAATATTCCGATTGGCGTTTTAGGAATTGTTTTAGGCTTAAAGTATATGCCGAATTACAAATCTCCCGTCATCGATTTTGACTTGAAAGGATTTCTAATTTTCGCAATGGCTTCATTATCACTTTCTATTTCGTTGGAATTATTCGGAAATGCTAAGAATATAACACCCGTTTTATTGGTATTTTTGTTAGGATTCTTGATGTTGTTTTTTTATTATAAACACGCCAAAAAAGATAATAATCCAATATTTCCACTCAATCTTTTTCAGGTTCGTACGTTTAGAGTTGGGATTTTGGGGAATTTGGCTACAAGATTGGGAATCAGCTCAATACCATTGTTAGTTCCTTTGATGATACAGATTGCTTACGACCAATCGGCATTCACATCGGGTTGGATTGTCGCACCAATGGCATTGACTTCGATGTTTGGGAAATCTGCGGTTATCAAGATTTTGGATAGATTTGGTTATCGTTCTACGTTGATGGTCAATACATTTATCATTGGTTTTCTCATTTGTTGTCTGGCGATTCCGAGTATTCACAGTTCAATTTATTGGTACGTTCCGCTTTTGTTGTTGCTTGGATTTTTCAACTCGATACAATTCACGTCAATGAATACGATTTCCATTGCCGACCTCAGAACTTATCAGACGAGTAGTGGTAATTCGTTGGTTTCTGTTAATCAGCAATTTGCGATTGGATTTGGAGTTGCGTTTGGATTAATTATTCTAAAGATTTTTGAAGGCGATACCAAGTTTATTCATAACGAGATTCATAATGCTTTCCGTTATACATTTTTGATTGTTGGTTTTCTAACAATTCTGTCAGGCTTAGTTTTCCGAAGACTGAATTCCAGAGACGGCGATAATATGAAATCAGTTTAAAGGATTATTAAACATTAAACCACAAAAGTCAAAAAAAAAAAAAAATTATAAAAAAATCTTATAAAGAGCAAAATAGTTAAGGTCATTATCCTTATTTAAACATTTGATAAACTTAAGGAAATTTAAAACTTTTGTGACTTTTGTGGTTTTCAAAACAGATTTAAACAGTTAAGATTTTGTTTAATAACCTTAATAAAATCAATTTTTTGATTTCTTAAATTCTTTTAGACTAAAATAGCTTACCTTCTTTTATTTAAAATTAAGAAACTAAATTTTATCTTAGAGCTTGTTTAAGTTTGTATCAGAAATGATTTTATAACCACATAGACACATAGTTTTTGTAAAAATAAGAGAAAAAAAAAGTAAATATTATACTTCTTTTTTTTCTTTTTGCACTTAATCTTGAGGTTTTCTATGCGACTATGTGGTTTTAATTAATTTTTAAACAAGCTCTTAATTAAATTTTTAGTAATCGTATGGATTTTTCAAAATTAATTTCTTCTGATATTCAAAACTATATCAATCAAAATCTCAATTCTGATGTAACTAAATTATTATTGAAAAAATCGCCATTCCCTGATGTTTCGATGCAAGAAATCGTACAACAAATCAAAGGCAGAAAAACAGCCGAAAAGAAGTTTCCATTCCTCACAAAAGAAGGAATTATTTTTCCTCCAAATCTCAATCTGGAACAAGCTTCATCCCAATCAACCGCAGAATATAAAGCTCAAAATCTTACAGGAAAATCTTTCCTCGATTTAACTTGCGGATTCGGGATTGATGCTTATTTTTTATCCAAAAATTTTGATGAAGTTACTTTAATAGAACAAAATCCAGAATTGATTTCAATCGTCGAAAATAACTGGAAAACCTTAGATAGAAAAGCGAATTTCATTAATGAAAATCTTGAACAATTCTTAGAAAGTCTCCGAGAATCTCAGACTGATAATGGAAAAGGTTTCGATATCGTTTATCTTGACCCAGCAAGAAGAGACCAGCAAAACAAAAAGAAGTTCCTGCTTGAAGACCTTTCTCCAAATCTATTAGAAATAGAAGATAAATTGCATTCAATTTCGGATAAAATTATTGTGAAATTGTCGCCGTTGATTGATATTTCATATTTGATTTCAGAATTAAAAAATATTAGTGAAATTCAAATTATTGCAGTTAGAAATGAAGTCAAAGAATTAGTTTTAATTATTGAAAATAATCTATCAACCGGCAACCAACAACCAACAACTATTAAATGTGTAAATCTTGAATCTAATGAACCTGAGTTTTTATTCAATTTCAATGATGAAAAATCAGCAAAGTCAGAATTCTCAGAAAGTTTGAAATTCCTTTATATTCCAAACAATTCGATATTGAAAGCAGGTGCATTTAACATCATTTCAGAAAAATTCGGATTGAAAAAACTTCATCCAAATACTCATTTTTATACTTCAGAAAACAAAATTGAAAATTTCCCTGGCAGAGTTTTAGAAATAGAAAAAATCGAGGCAAAAGATTTGAAAAAAGGAGAGAAGTATAATTTAGTTTCTAAAAATTATCCTTTAAAACCAGAAGAAATCAAGAAAAAATATAAACTGAATGACGGCGGAAATCATTACCTGGTTTTCACGCAATCGATTAATGGAAAAGAAATCCTGAGAAGCCATTAATTTAATTTATTGATTAACAAAGCTTTAATTAGATGTTAATTATTTAGCCATATTTTTAAAAATAATTGAATCTACGTTCATCTTCACATAAAAATTCACTACATTTGCACGCGTAAAAAATGGATATGCAAAACATTAGAAATATAGCGATTATCGCACACGTTGACCACGGAAAAACGACGTTGGTTGATAAGATTATTCACGCAACAAACATCTTCAGAGAGAATCAGGAGAGTGGTGAGTTGATTATGGATAACAACGATCTGGAAAGAGAAAGAGGAATTACGATTCTTTCAAAAAACATCTCAGTAAATTACAAAGACACAAAAATCAACGTCATCGATACACCTGGTCACGCCGATTTTGGTGGTGAAGTAGAAAGAGTTTTGAAAATGGCTGATGGCGTAATCTTATTGGTAGATGCGTTCGAAGGACCAATGCCACAAACAAGATTCGTACTTCAAAAAGCTTTGGAACTTGGTCTTAGACCTTTGGTTGTAATTAACAAAGTTGACAAACCAAACTGTCGTCCAGACGAAGTTCACGACCAAGTTTTCGATTTGTTCTTCAACTTGGATGCTACTGAAGAGCAGTTGGATTTTCCAACTTTCTATGGTTCATCTAAGCAAGGTTGGTTCAACACTTCATTAGAAGAAACTGATAATATTTTCCCATTATTAGACGGGATTTTACAATACGTTCCAGAACCAAAAGTAACTGAAGGTAACTTGCAAATGCAGATTACTTCATTAGATTTCTCTTCGTTCTTAGGAAGAATTGCAATCGGTAAAGTTACGAGAGGTGAGGTTAAAGAATCTCAATGGATTGGTCTTGCTCAGGCAGACGGAAAAATTGTGAAAGGAAAAGTAAAAGAACTTTACGTTTTCGAAGGTCTTGGAAAGAAAAAAGTAACTGAAGTACAAGCTGGAGATATCTGTGCTGTTGTAGGTTTCGATGCGTTCCAGATTGGAGATTCTTTTGTTGATTTAGAAAATCCTGAGCCATTGGAAAGAACTGCGATTGATGAGCCAACGTTGAATATGACGTTTTCTATCAACAATTCACCTTTCTTTGGTAAAGATGGTAAATATGTTACTTCAAACCACCTTAAAGAAAGATTAACTAAGGAATTAGAGAAAAACTTGGCATTAAGAGTTCAACAAACTGACGATGCGAACACTTTCCTAGTTTTTGGTAGAGGTATTCTTCACTTATCCGTTTTGATTGAAACGATGAGAAGAGAAGGTTACGAAATGACAATTGGTCAGCCACAAGTTATCTTGAGAGAAGACGAAAATGGTCAAAAATTAGAGCCTTATGAGTCTTTGGTTGTTGATGTTCCAGAAGAATTTGCATCTAGAGTTATCGATTTGGCAACTCAGAGAAAAGGTGACCTTCACATTATGGAAACTAAAGGTGAAATGCAGCACATGGAATTTGAGATTCCTTCCAGAGGTCTAATCGGATTACGTTCTCAAATGTTGACAGCTACTGCTGGTGAAGCTATTATGGCACACCGTTTCACAGAATATAAGCCTTTCAAAGGTGCAATTCCTGGAAGAAACAATGGTGTATTAGTAAGTAAAGGAACTGGTCCAGCTACAGAATATTCTATCAATAAACTTCAAGATAGAGGTAAGTTCTTCGTTGATCCAGGTGAGGAAATCTACACAGGTATGATTATCGGTGAGCAAAATAAGCCAGGAGATTTGGTTGTAAATATTGTAGAAGCTAAACAGTTGAACAATATGCGTGCAGCCGGAAAAGATAAAGATACTGGTGTTGCACCAAAAATCTTGTTCTCTCTGGAAGAATGTATGGAATACATCCAAGCTGATGAAGCAATAGAGGTAACACCTAACTTCATCCGTATGAGAAAGAAAATCCTTTCTGAAGAAGATAGAAAAAGATTGGAAAGACAAGCGAAAGCTTAATTTTTCCCAAATATTATGTCAAAAGCATCCATTAGTGGATGCTTTTTTTGTTATTCTAATTTTATCGTTTAGTTTTGCAAACTATGCGTTTCAGATTATCATTTTTCCAAATATTATTGCTGGCAGTTTTTGTGGTTTCTTGTGCAACAAAAACTAAAAAATCAACTTCCAAATCAGATGTTAAAAAACCTGTTGTAAAGACAGAAGTTAAACTTCCGCCAAAACCAGTTGTCAAATTGGATAACATTGATTTACCTGAAATCAAAAGAGAGTTCCGTGCAGTTTGGATTGCCTCAGTGGCGAATATCAATTGGCCTTCCCGAAACAATCTTTCCGCAGATCAACAAAAGCAGGAAGCTGTTCAGCTTTTGGATTTATTGGTAAGTTTGAATTTCAATGCGGTTATTCTACAAGTTCGTCCTTCGGCTGATGCGTTGTATAAAAGCCCTCACGAACCTTGGTCTTATTTTTTAACTGGACAAATTGGTGTTGCACCTTATCCAGAATATGATCCTTTGGAGTTTTGGATTGAAGAATGTCATAAACGAGGTTTAGAATTCCATGCTTGGCTCAATCCGTTCCGTGCGCATCATTCCAATGGAGGTACCATTTCATCAGAATCTATGGTTAGAAAATCACCAGAAAATGTGGTGAGACTGAAAAACGGAATGTATTGGTTTGATCCGGCTGATGACAGAACGCAAGAGCAGGCTTCAAAAGTGATAAAAGACATCATCTCAAGATACGATGTGGATGGAATTCACCTCGATGATTATTTTTATCCTTACGCCGAATATAACGGAGGAAAAGATTTTCCGGATTACAAAACTTGGTCAGCTTACCAAAACTCTGGCGGAACACTTTCCAGAGCAGATTGGAGAAGAGCAAATGTCAACAAATTCGTGAAGCGAATCTATGACGAAATCAAAATTCAAAAAAATGATGTAAAATTTGGAATCAGTCCGTTTGGAATTTGGAAACCCGGTTTTCCTTCTGGAATCAAAGGGTCTTCTCAGTACGATGAATTGTATGCTGATGCCAAACTTTGGCTGAACCAAGGCTGGATCGATTATTTTACGCCACAACTTTATTGGCCGATTGACTCAGCAGGTCAAAGCTTTCCACTCTTGTTGCAATGGTGGAACGATGAAAATATAAAAGGTCGCCATCTTTGGCCAGGTCTTAATACTGTTGCTATAAAATCTTCGAATCCTGTTTCAGAAATTGCAAGAGAAATAGATGTTACAAGACAAATTGTAAAAAATAATACAGGCCAAGTGCATTGGAGCATAGCGGGAATCACTAAAAGTAAAGCAATGCAGGATGAACTGAAGCTAAACGTGTATAAAGATAAAGCCCTGATTCCTGAAACCAAATGGCTGTCTTCAAAAAATCTGCCGGAGTTGGATGTGACGTGGACACAACAGCAAGGTCACTTCTTACTGAATTGGAATAAACAATCTGAAGCATTATCGTACGTGCTATATCTGAAATATGGCAATACTTGGCAGACAGAAATTCTTGCTCCAGAGCTGTTGTCCAAAAAGGTTCCTTCAGAATCTAATGGAAAAAAATTATCAACATTCGTAATAAGATCTCTGAATAGATTAGGAAAACTGAATGATTATAAAGCTGTTGTCGTGAATTAAATTAAACGTTCAATATTGTTTTATAATATTTTAAAATGTTTAAATTCGGAGAAATTATTTTCCGGCATGAATATCAACAGAAGAGATTGGCTGAAAACCGCTTTTTTGGGAAGTGCAGCTTTGACACTTTCGCCATTAGAATTTTTGGCAAACGAAACTCCGAATTTCAATGAATTAAAAAACAGCAACGAAACAATTCGGCTTTGCTTTAACGAAAATCCGTTTGGAACTTCGCCCAAAGCTTTGGAAGCAATGCAGAAAAGTCTGAGTCTATCCTCTAGGTATGATTTCAAATTGGCTGATGTTTTGTGTGAGAAAATTGCTGGAAATAATAATGTCAAAAAAGAGAATATTTTGGTTTCTGCGGGTTCGTCTTTTCTTTTGGAATTGATTACCAAATATGTGTCTCTGGACAAAGGTCACATCATTATTCCAGACCCATCATTCACGATATTCGCACCTATCGCTGAGTTTCTTGGAATGTCAAAATCGGTGATTGAGCTGAACGATAAAAAGAAAATCGATTTGGAAAAGATGAAAAATTCTATCCAAAAAGACACGAAGCTCATCTACATTTGCAACCCGAATAATCCAACAGGAGATTTGCTTTCAAGACTGGAAATTGAGAATTTTATCAAATCAATTCCAGACAACATTATCGTTTTGGTTGATGAAGCTTACATCGAATTTACGACTCAGAAATCTCTCAGCGATTTGGTTGATGTCTATAAAAACCTGATTGTCACGAGAACATTTTCCAAACTTTATGGATTTGCAGGTGCAAGATTAGGTTACGCTATCGGAAACCCAAAATTAATTGTTGAATTGAAGAAACTACAAAGCTGGAGTGGTGCAGAAATAAGTGTTGTAACAATGGCTGGTGCAATTGCGGGAATGGATGATAAAGAGTTTATTTCTAAAGTTTTGGATAACAATCAAAAAGTGAAAGATTTTACGATTTCAGAATTTAATAAACGGGGAATTAAAACCATTCCATCTTCTGCTAATTTTGTTTATTTCTCATTGGAAAATTACAAAAGCGATTACTTCAAAAAGTTGAAAGAAGCTAAAATTCTCGGCGGAAAAACGTATGAAGAAAAAGGGAAGTGGACGCGGATTAGTTTGGGGACAATTGAAGAAATGCGAAAATACTTTGATGTGATTTCTTAATCTGTCAAGCCAAAATATTACTAAACTCCTTCCGATACTGAGACGGACTTTTCTGCGTATGTTCTTTAAAAGTTTTGTTGAAGTAACTGAAATTATTAAATCCGCTGTCAAAACAAACCTCGGTAATACTCATTGGTTGTTCTGCCAGTAGTTTTAGAGAATGCGTGATTCGATATTCATTCACAAATTGAGTGAACGTTTTGTTTGTAATTTTCTTAAAATATCGGCAAAAAGAAGGAACTGTCATATTGGATAATTCGGCAACGGTTTCCAAAGTGATTTGCTCCTTAAAATGGTCTTTCACATAATTGAAAATCACATTGATGCGGTCATTATCTTCTTTTTGCGTTTGCAAATAGTATTTTGAAGCATTTAGGATTTTATAATCTTGGGTTAGTGACATCTGATCCAGAACTTCAATCAGAAGAAGCAATTTGATCAGAGAATGTGATTCCGTCAATGCATCAATTTTGGGTTTCAAAGCTTTTTTAAAATCTTCCCCGAAAACAATTCCACTTTTTGCTTTTTTCAACAATGCAGAAATCCTGTTCATTTCTACAGCCTTCCAAAAATCCTGACCGAGAAATTCTTTTGAAAACTGAATCACCACTTCATATTCATTTTTTGTGTTCTCATTCGTCATTCCACAATGCGGAAGATTACTTCCGATAAGAATCAGATCGCCATCAGTAAAATAAGAAATATTACTGCCTATTTGTCTTTTACCAGAACCTTTGTGAACAAATATAAGCTCAATTTCCGGATGATAATGCCAGAAATTGGACTTTATATTTTCATCACGATGATATTTGAGACATGTAAAACTGCTTCCCACATCAGGACTAACAGATTCTAAAACTGGATTATAATGTTTCATTGCACAAAGATAAGATAATATAAATATATGTTTTATATTGTCTTAAATACTAAATTAATATTTAGTTAATGTTAAAATAGTATATACTTCTGAAAATTGAATGGTATTATAAGAGTTTAATCCTCTATAGATTTGCTTCATCATTAATCAAGTAAATCAATTATTATGAAAAATATATTAAAGTTAAGTCTAATTGTGGGTGCATTATTTTTCACAATTAACATCTCAGCAAAAGATAGAGTCTTTTCAATATCGTTAGTGGACGTCAGTTCCAAAGTTTTAAAGTTTGAGGTTGTGAATGCGGAGAATGTCTCTCTTTATTTTTATAACGATAGAAAAGATGAAATCTACTCAGAAAATCTTGGCAACAGAGCTATTGTTGAGAAAACCTATGATCTTTCTACCCTTTCCACAGGCGAATATTTTCTGGTAGCTGAATCGGAATTCAAAATAGAAAAATATAGAGTGACCATTGATAAAGATGGAAATGTGAAAGCAGAAAAAACCCCTGTACTGGCATTAAATAAACCTGAATATACGATTGAAAACAACATAGTAAAACTATATATGAACAATGTTGAAAACGGCGTCAATGTTTCCATTTCAGATTTAGCTAACAATGAATATTACAACCAAACTGTTAATACAAAAAATGGTGAGATCAATCTTAAATTTGATTTCAATGCCAATAATTCTGCTGCCTATGTTATCAGCGTAACAAAAGACGGCGCTGTGTTTAACAGACTGATTACTTTGAAATAGTTTCTCTAAACTAAGGTTATATATTATTTTCTAAAAGCTTCACATTGTGTGAAGCTTTTTTTGATTATTACAATTTAATTAAAATAAAAAAATCCCAATATCAAATTGGGATTTGTGAGATTATAAAACTTCTTTGATATGCTTATAATTGCTTGTGATAGTATCCGCAACTTCTTTGAAGTTACCATCCAGCATCATTTTTGTCATCGCAACGCCCATACCTTTCATCTGTTCCCAGCCAACTTTTGGTGGCATTGCCAGAGCATTTGGATCGGTAAAAATATTGACCAAAACTGGACCATCAATTGCTAATGCATCTTGAATTGATGTTTCTACTTTTTCCGGATCTGTAACATTGATGCCATTGATGCCGAAAGCTTGAGCCAATAACCCAAAATCTGGATTAACCACATCAGTTTCGTTATCAGGAATACCGTTAACTTCCATTTCTAATTTTACCATTCCCAAAGATCTGTTGTTCAATACAATAATCTTGATGGGAAGATTATATTGTTTGATGGTCGCGATATCTCCCAACAACATAGAAAGTCCGCCATCACCACAAAGTGCAATCACCTGCTTATCCGGATGGGACAGCTGAGCACCAATAGCCATTGGCATTGCATTGGCCATAGTGCCGTGATTGAAAGATCCTAAGAGTTTTCTCTCTCTAGTAGCTTCTAGATATCTAGCACCCCAGACACAGCACATTCCTGTATCGACTGTGAAAATGGTATCTTTATTAGCCTTTTGATTGATTGTTTCCGCTACGAATTCGGGTGAGATATGGTTTTCTTTGCCTTTATCCTCAACATAAGATCTAAGATTTTTTTTTACTTTTTGATAGAAGTCTAGTTGCTTGTCAAGAAAATCTTGATTATCATTGATTTTAATTAAAAGTAGAAGATTAATTAAAGAATCCTTTATTTTTCCAGCAAATCCTCTTGTCAATTGGGCTCGTCTTCCTAAACGCTCTGGCTTATCATCTATTTGAATAATTACTTTATCAGTAGGCATAAATTTTACATAAGGAAAATCGGTACCTAAAAGTAAAACAATATCAGCTTCGTGCATCGCTTTGAAGGCGGAAGGTAAACCCAAAAGTCCAGTCATTCCAACCTCATAAGAATTATTATATTGAATACCCATTTTTCCACGGAAAAAATATCCTATTGGTGCTTTCAGTTTTTCTGCTAAAGCAACAACTTCTGTGTGAGCTTCGGAAGCTCCTATTCCACAATAGATTGCTACTTTTTTTCCTGAATTAAGCTGATTTGCGATCCAGTTTATTTCTTCTTCTGAAGGAATGATTCTAGGATTTGTCTTGAATACGAGATCAGAACTAATGTTTTTTTCACATTTAGCCTCAAAAAGATCACCCGGAACACCTAAAACCGAAATGCCTTTTTGTGATATGGCGTGTTGAAAAGCAGCTTGTAACATTCTTGGAGCTTGTTCTGGTGTATTGGCTACCTGATTGTAAACAGAGCAGTCATCAAACAATTTGATGGTATTAGTTTCCTGAAAATAAGATGTACCAAACTCAGAACTCTCGCAAGTTGATGCTATGGCAAGAACTGGAACATTTCCTCTATTAGCTTCGTACAAACCATTAATCAGATGAACGTGTCCTGGACCAGAACTTCCTGCGCAGACCGCCAAACCATCTAGCTCAGCTTCGGCAGCCGCCGCAAAAGCACCGACTTCCTCATGTCTTACGTGGATCCATTGGATAGAACCTTCACGTTTTATAGCATCATTTAAAAAATTAAGGCTGTCTCCAGTGACAGCATATATACGTTTAATCCCTGCTTTTACAAGAATCTCTACAAATTGTTCGGCAATATTTTTTGACATAGTATTATGAATTTTACAACATCAAAATTTACAAAAAATATTCCAAGCAAATGTTTATTAATAATAAGTAAATGTTAAAGAAATCAGTGAAAATGTTTTGGAAATGCTTCTTGCGGAGTTTGTTTCAGAATATTGAGCATAAACCAAGATTTAAGAAAACCGTAACCGTATGAAAACATTTGGATGTAAGTAGAAATTATCGCCATTCCGGCAATGCTGATATTTTTTGTAACAATCAAAGCGTGCAAGAAAACTAGAAATGTATAAAGTCCATACAAAGCAAGAATCAACCCATTTTCCCAAACGAAATAATGAATAACTCCAACCAGATAACCCAACAGAAAAAGGCTCGGAAACCAAAACGTAGGTTTCACATATTTTGGATGTCTTTGATTAAGGATTGGTCTTGCACAACCGAATTGATACACTTGTTTTGAGAATTTGCCAAAGTCAGTTCGACGTTTGTGATAAACGCCAATATTATCGTAGAATAAAGTGGTGTAGCCATTTTCCCAAAACGTCATTGATAAATCTGGGTCTTCGCCAATTCTCATTTCAGAAAACCCACCAATGCTCAAAAATTTTTCCTTATTCACGCCCATATTGAAACTTCTTGGCTGAAATTTCGTCACGGCTTTTTTGTTTCCGCGGATTCCGCCAGTTGTGAAAACTGAAGTCATAGAATAAGAAATGGCTTTCTGCATCAGATTGAAACCTCTGTGCGCTTTGTCTGCACCTCCAAACGCATCACAAGGATTCTCAATAATGTTTTTCTTGATATTTTCAATGTAATCTGTTTCTACAATCACGTCAGAATCTACAAAAATCAACCATTCATTTTTCGCTCTTTTTGCACCATAATTTCTACTCAGTCCAGGCCCGGAATTCTCTTTCCTAAAAAACTGAATATCCAATTGTTCTTGAAATAATTCAACCGTTGGGAGAAGTGCTATTTTGGAACCATCATCTACAATGATGACTTCGAAGTTTTTATCTGTCTGATGAGAAAGAGAATTCAGAAGCTCGAATAATTCGTCTTTTCTATTGAAGATAGCGATGATGATGGAGATTGTTGGATTCAATTTTATAATTTAATATTTATTTCAAATTTTTGAAATGTTGTTTCGCTTCTTTATCATTTTTCTTTTTTCCATTTCCATTTGAAAAAAGATTGAAAAATTCAAAAATTAATTCGATGAGATTACCGATCATTCTTTAATTTTATGAAGTTTCTTTGTCCCGTCATACATTTCATACTGCAAAAATCTCGTCTCCAATTTCCCATTGAAAAGCTTGATTTTTCTTGAAGGTCTCAATCCAATTTTCTTCGGAGCGTCCAAGTCTGCAGAAATCAACCAAGCCAAAGTATTTGGATAATTTTGTTTGAAAGTATCTCCGATTTTCTTGTAGAAATCATCATCATTGATAGAAATTCTCTCATCATAAGGCGGATTGAACACTATTAATAAAGGGAACATATCTTTTTCTGAATCAAAGAAATTTTGTTTTCTTACTTCGATGATATCTTCCATTTCTGCTGATTCAATATTCGCTCTTGCTGCATCCAAGGCGCTATAATCAATATCGTAACCAACGATCTTTCCGGTGAATTCCTTCACACGGTTCAGTCGTACTTCTTTTATGGTTTTGAATAATTCAGAATCATAGTTTTTCCAATTCTGAAAAGCAAAATTCCTTCTGAAAGTCTGTGCTGGCAAATCCATTGCAATCATCGCCGCTTCTATCAATAACGTTCCGGAACCACACATTGGGTCTAGGAAATTACCTTTTCCGTCCCAACCAGCAAGTTGCAACATTCCGCTAGCCAAAACTTCATTAATTGGCGCAACCGTTTGTTCCTTTCTGTAACCACGTTTGAAAAGTGGGTCTCCAGAACTGTCAAGAGAAATCGAAACCAATTCTCTGTCAATATGAAGATGGAATTTGATATCCGGATTGTCTTTACTAATGTTCAGTCTTACCTTATGTTTTTCCTGGAAATAATCAACAATGGCGTCTTTCATTTTCAAAGTCATAAACTGCGAGTGACTGAATCTCTCAGAGTTCACAGTCGCATCTATCGCAAAAGTTTGATTCGGCTCCAAAAATTGGTCCCATTCAAACTTGTATAATTTATCGTAATATTTGGTCTCGTTAAAAGCTTTGAACTCCATTATAGGAACCAAAATCTTAAGAGCGGTTCTGCAAGAATAATTGAGTTTGTAAAGAAAACCAAGGTCGCCTTCACAAGTTACGGCGCGGTTTTTAACTTCCACTTTTTTACCTCCTAATTTCTTAACTTCTTCAGCCAAAACCTGTTCTAGACCAAAGAAAGTTTTGATTTGTATTTGCAGATTATCTGTATTCATAGCGCAAAAATATGGATTTTAGTTGATGGTTGTTGGTTTATAGTTGATAGAAATTATTATAACTTATAAAAACCATCAACAAACAACTATCCACTGTCCACCAAAAATCACTATTTTTGCAGGATGCAATGGTTCGAAGAATGGTTTGATACACCATATTATCATATTCTTTACAAAAATCACGATTACCAAGAAGCAGAAGATTTTCTGAATCTTTTAACTGATTACGTGAATCTTGAGAAAAATTCAAAAATAATTGATTTAGCTTGTGGAAAAGGCAGACATTCGGTTTACCTTAACAAATTAGGTTATAATGTTTTAGGGTTGGATTTATCTGAGCAAAGTATCCGTTTTGATAAACAGTTTGAGACAGAAACTTTGAAGTTTCAAGTTCACGATATGCGAAATAAAATAGAAAGTGAGCATGTAGATGCGGTTTTCAATCTGTTTACGAGTTTTGGATATTTTGAAACGGAGGAAGAGGATAGAAGTGTTTTCCAGTCTGTTTCCGATGTATTGAAGGATGAAGGTTATTTCGTTTTGGATTTTCTGAATTCTGATTATGTGAAAAATGGCATCGTTCCAAACAGTTCCATCGAAAGAGAAAATATTACCTTTAATATTCAAAAACATATTGAGAATGATTTTATTATCAAAGAAATAGATTTTGAAGACCAAGGCAAAAAGTTTCATTTTTTCGAACGTGTAAAACTGACTTCTCCAGAGAAAATTCTGAAATTTGCAGAAGACTTTGGTTTTGAATTAATCCAGCGTTGGGGCGATTATCAATTGAACGAATTTGTTGAAAAGAGTTCTCAGAGATGTATTAACTTGTTTAAATGTCAGAAGTCGGAAGATGGAAGCGTGAAGACTTCCAGCATCCCACTTCCAATTTCCATCTAAATTATGATAATTATTCTATTAATTTTAAGTGTTCTGATTGGCGTTTTTCTCGGAAAATATTTCGGAAGCAAACAACAGTTCGCCAAAAATCTTCTCATTTTAAGCGCAGGTTTCCTGATAACGATTTGCTTGAATGAAGTTTTTCCAGAAGTTTATCATTCCGAAGACCATAATATTGGGATTTTCGTGATTCTTGGAGTTCTAATTCAGATGTTATTGGAAAGTTTGACCAAAGGCTTTGAACACGGACATCTTCATCATCATTCGGATGAGCATTCTATCATTCCAGTTGCTTTGATTATTGGACTTTTTGTCCACGCTTTTATAGAAGGAATTCCTTTGTCCCACGAGAAAGAAACGTTGTCGCCTTATCTTCTGGGTATTTTATTTCATAACATTCCGATTTCTTTTGTTTTGGGAAGTTTCTTGGCACACAGCAAAAATTTTACAACCAAATTCTGGTTCATTGTTTTGGTATTTGCCTTGGCTTCACCTTTAGGAATAATTTTAGGAAAATACTTTGACGAAAATCTGAAAGTTTATTTCTTGGCAGTAGTGGGCGGAATTTTCCTTCATATTTCGTCCGTCATTATTTTTGAGAGCAACAAAAATCATAAGATGGACTGGCAAAAAATTGTCCTGGTTATCTGTGGTATTGCGCTAGCTTTAGGCGGGCATCTTTTTCATGGACACTGATTAAAAAATTTTATTTTACCAAAGGAAAATCCTAAATTTACCTAAATGTTTTTTATGGGATTTTTAGATCAAATATTCGGAAAAAAAGAAGATCAGGATCACAGTACATCGCTGTGGAAGAAAATAGAATCACAAAAAGATCTGGATGCAGCATTAGAAAAATCTTCTCAGCAAAAAGTTCTGATTTTCAAACACTCTACGAAATGCTTTATCAGCAAAACCGTACTTCGTTCCTTCGAAAAGCAAATGCAGGAGTCGGATAAAAATTTTGGTTATTATTTTCTTGATCTTTTGGCGTACAGATCTATTTCGAATGAAATAGAATCACGCTTTGACGTTGTACATCAAAGCCCGCAGCTTATTGTTTTAGAAAACGGAAAAGCGATTTACAATGCTTCTCATCAAAATATTGATCTGGATAAAATATAATACACCTCCTAAACTTAACAAAAATTGCAAATGGAATATAATAACTTTCGGAATCATCTTTCCAGAATACTAGGTGTGCCAATAGAAAGCTTGGAAATGTGCTCTTCATTTTATGAAATAAAGCACGCTAAAAAGAATGAAGTTATTCTGAGAGAAGGCGAGGTCTCTGACTGCACATTTTTCGTAGAAAAAGGACTTTTGCGAATGTATTCTATTGATAAAGCTGGAAAGGAACATGTGATACAATTTGCTCCGGAAAACTGGATTATCTCTGATACCACTAGCCAACTACTGAATGAAAAATCCAGGTTTTACATAGAAGCTATTGAGGATAGCATCATTGTGGTAACAAGAGAAGGTTTTTTTGAAAACTTATCTAAAATCTATCCCGATGTAGCAGAAAAAAATCAAAGGCTGATGTTCAATCACATCAAAAACCTACAAAACAGAGTGAATGCTTTAATCAGTACAACGGCAGAAGAACGCTATCTGGATTTTATAAAGAAATATCCGGACCTGATGCTCAGAGCACCACAATGGATGGTAGCATCTTACTTGGGAATTACGGCAGAAAGTCTGAGCCGGGTGAGAAAAGAACTGGCCAAGAAAAAATTTGAAATTTAAGATTTTGAAATATTTCCTTTTATTGCTTTTCAGCAGTGTGTATTATTTTAGTCAGGATGTGGATGCCAATTTGAGGAACCAAACTTTTTCTGCAAAAGTGATTGGCATTTCTGATGGCGACACGATGGAAGTCCTATTTAGATACAAGCCTATAAAAATAAGATTAGCTCATATTGACGCTCCGGAAAAAAGAGGAACTCAACCTTTTGGGAATAACTCAAAGAAGGCATTGTCAGATCTTTGTTTCGGGAAAATTGTGACTGTCCAATCCGAAAAATATGATCGTTACAAGCGTTTGATCGCTGTGATCATTACTGATAAAAATAAAAACGTAAATAAAGAAATGCTTCGGCTAGGAATGGCATGGCATTATAAAAAATATTCCAACAACGCTGAGTATGCTCAATTGGAAAATCTGGCAAGAAAAAATAGGGTAGGACTTTGGCAAGATCAGAATGCCATTGCACCTTGGCTATGGCGAGAAAATAAAAAGAAAAAATGAATCAAGAAATTTTAAGGGCCGAAATTACCGATATACCTGTATTATGTAAAATGATGAAGGATTTTTATGCCATAGATCATTACCCCTTCAACGAGAATCTGGTTACAAAAAATTTTGAAATATTTATTGAAAATGACAAATATGGCGAATGTTTCAAAATCATCTCTGAGGAGCAGATTGCAGGATATATTATTCTTACAAAATATTTCAGTTTCGAGTTTGGAGGCGAGATTTTGTTTTTAGATGAATTGTACATTAAACCAGAATATCAGGGAAAATCTCTCGGGAAAAAGTCTCTGGAATTCGTAAAAGACTATTCAGCTGAAAAAAAGTTTCCTGTTGTACTTCTGGAAATAGAAAACCATAATGAGAAAGCAAAAAAGCTTTATGAACATTATGGCTTCCAAAAGCATAAACGGAGTCTGATGATTCTTAAGAATTAGAAAGGCTTTAGAATTTCTAAAGCCATTTTATTATATAAAATTTATCTTTTATTTGTCGATGGAGCCCATTACTTTCTGGGCAAAAGAATTAAGTGCGTCTTTTTCACTCATTCCGTTTTTTACATTAGCGTGAACTTCTAAAGCACCGCAGATATTGGTTATCAACTCACCAGCAACATTCATATCTTCCTCAGAAACATTACGGAACTCGCAAAAACTTTCTAAAACTTCTAGCGTAGCTTCTAGTTTTTCCGGCGTTTGATTCTGGTAAAATTGTCTTATGATTGGTAATTTCATTTTAATAAATTTAGAAATTATAACATTTAGAGATTAAGAAATTTCTTAATTTTTAACCTTTTAATTCGCTGAAAAGATTGTTAAGGCTTTCAGCCTGATTGGTTTGAACCTGATTTTTCAAACTTCCCCCTTCAAATGCTGCAAAAGTTGGTAGATTATCTACCGTTGCCAATTTTCTGCTTTCCGGAAATTTTTCTGCATCCACATAATAAAAAGGGATATCTTCATTTTCTGCAGCTAATTTTTTGAACTTTGGCTTCATAATTCTGCAGTTTCCACACCAAGTTGCTCCATATTGAACCATTACTTTGTCATTCTCCTGAATGATTTGCTGTAATGTGTCTCCTGTAAGTTCTATATACATTTTTGTGATTTTTTAAATGTGATAATTATTAACTTGAAAATATGATGATTTGTTAATGAGTTGATAAAAACAAATCATCATATTATCTCATTATCAAATCGATTTAGTTTTTGCTTAGGTACTCAGCAACACCTTTTCTGTCGGCGTTCATTGCGTCTTTACCTTCTTCCCAGTTAGCAGGACAAACTTCACCATGCTTCTGAACGTGTGCATATGCGTCAACAAGTCTCAGATATTCTTTCACGTTTCTTCCCAGCGGCATATCATTCACAGACTCGTGGAAAATTCTCCCCGTTTCATCGATAAGGTAAGTCGCTCTGTAAGTTACGTTAGATCCTGTAAATACCTCGTTTCCTTCTTCATCATATTCCAAATCCTGATCTACAATTCCAAGAATATTTGCTAATTGTCTGTGTGTGTCTGCTAGAATTGGATATGTTACACCTTCTATTCCGCCATTATCTTTTGGGGTGTTTAGCCAAGCGAAATGAACTTCGTTCGTGTCGCAAGAAGCTCCGATTACGATTGTATTTCTTTTTTGGAACTCTGGCAAAGCCTCTTGAAACGAGTGTAGTTCTGTTGGACAAACGAAAGTGAAATCTTTCGGATACCAGAATAAAAGTACTTTTTGCTGATTATTAACCGCTTCTTCGAAGATGTTGATTTTAAGATCATCACCCATTTCACTCATTGCATCAATTGCTACATTTGGAAATAATTTACCTACTAATGACATAATATTTAAGTTTAAATTGTTTATTTAAATTTTCTGTGACAAAATTAAACAGATTTTATGAATTGGAAAACAAAATGTAATTTATAAAATCTATCGAAGTGAAAGATATGTCTCGACTTGAATTTATACCAAATTTCGGCAAAAAACATTAGAAAAAAAATGATGAAACTCATAAAAAAATCCGCTTTAATAAAGCGGATTTAATTATTAAAACTGATCAAGACAATCTTTAATTCGTCTCATGGCTTCTCTCAGTTCTGCTTCAGAAGCTGCATAAGAAAAACGAATACATTCTGGACTTCCAAAACTTACACCGCCTACACAACCAACGTGTGCATTCTCCAGTAAGAACATGGCAAAATCATCTGAATCTTTAATTTCTGTTCCATTAAGATTCTTTCCGATGAAATAAGAAATGTCTGGGAAGAAGTAGAACGCACTTTTCGGAAGATTGCATTTGAAACCTTTGATGTCTTTCATCAAATCAAAAACCAAATCACGTCTTTTATGGAATTCTGAAATCATATACTGCAACTCAGACGGATCCATTTGTAAAGCAGTGATAGAAGCTCTTTGAGCAACTGTATTTGCGCCACTGGTCATTTGTCCCTGAACTTTGTCACAAGCACTTGCAAGCCATTCTGGACAAGCAGAATATCCGATTCTCCAACCCGTCATTGCAAACGCTTTACTCATTCCGTTTATCACTGCTGTTTGCTCATAAACTTGAGGGAAACTTGCTATAGAAACGTGCTCTCCTTCATAATTGATGAACTCATAAATTTCGTCAGAAATGATTGTTACATGCGGATATTTGGCCACAACATTGGCGATAGCTTCCAATTCTTCTCTTGTATAGAAACTTCCAGAAGGATTACAAGGCGAACTATAAAGTAAGGCTTTGGTTTTTGGCGTGATAGCTTTTTCTAATTGTTCAGCAGTAATTTTGAACTCTGTTTCAATAGAAGTTTCAATGAAAACCGATGTTCCACCAACCAATTTTACCATTTCGTCATAACTCACCCAATATGGAGCAGGAAGAATCACTTCATCTCCGTCATTCACAATTGCCGACAGAACATTGATGATGGATTGTTTTGCGCCATTTGAAACACAAATTTGAGTGGGTTTATAATCTAGATTATTATCTCTTTTCAGTTTTGCAGAAATAGCTTGTCTGAGTTCTAAAAATCCTGGTACAGGCGAGTAGTGGCTGTAGTTTTCATTAATAGCATCAAAGGCTGCTTGTTTAATTTTTTGCGGAACATCGAAGTCTGGTTCTCCCAAAGTTAAACTAATAACATCTATTCCTGCGGCTTTCATCTCGCGCGCCTTATTACTCATTACAAAAGTCTGAGAATAGCTCAGCCTGTTTAATCTGTCAGAAATCTTACTCATTATCAAAAGAATTATATTAATTACTTATAAATAAACAAATATAATTTTTTATCTCAGAAAATGGAGTTTGAAAAGTCTATATTTTAGTAATTCAATTTCTTATTCGTTCTAAATCAATACTTAACAAAAATATAGAATGTTCCCTAATTGAGAATAGTTATTTTACTGTTTGATTTTATTTTAATAAAAGTTTAAAATTATCAAAACATGCTCAAGGTAAAACAAAGAGTACATGTTTTTGTTTTCTAAGGCTCATTTTAAAACAACATTGTCAAATTCCCAACGGTATTTTTTTATAGATATTAACAAATCTTTTCATAATTTCGCCTTATGTCTTTAGAATTAATTTTACAATATTTCCCAAATATTACCAGCGAACAAAAAAAACAATTTGCAGAACTAGAAGTGCTGTACAAAGATTGGAATGAGAAAATCAACGTGATTTCCAGAAAAGACACAGACAGTCTTTATGAGAAACATATTCTTCACTCTTTAGGAATCGCAAAAGTGATGGCGTTTGCAGATAATACCAAAGTTTTGGATATCGGAACCGGAGGCGGTTTTCCTGGAATTCCTTTAGCAATTTTATTCCCTAATGTACAATTCACTTTGGTGGACAGCATCGGAAAAAAAATCACAGTGGTAAAAGGTGTTGCCGAAAGTCTCGGACTGAAAAATGTGACTGCTCATCATATGAGGGCAGAGCAGTTAAAGGAAAAATTCCATTTTGTGGTCAGCAGAGCCGTAACGCAGATGCCGGTTTTCCTAACTTGGCTGAGAGGAAAATTTGAAAAAGACCAATTCAATCCAAAGCATAACGGCGTTCTTTATCTAAAAGGCGGAGAATTAGCCGAAGAATTAGCAGGATTGAAAGCAGAAATTTTCAGTTTGAAAAATTATTTCGAAGGCGAATTTTTCGATACCAAAAAAGTAGTTTACCTTTCAAAAGGTAACTTCAATAACTAAATTAGAAATGATTATGAAGAAAGTATTTATTTTATCAGTTTTAGCGGTGTTTTTAGCATTTGCCGTTTCGTGCAAGGACAATGATGATTACAGCCAGATTGAAGAAGTTTTTGCAACCAAAATAGACAGCGTGAAAATCCCGATGGATACAATGTCTCTGGGTGTCACGCAGGAGATTTTAGCCTATTCTACGTTCAAAAAAACTTGTGAAGGTATTTACAGTTACGATTATAATTACACCAACGATTCGGTCCGCACAATCGCCAATTTTGCTTACAAAACCAATGACGTTTGTGGCGACGGAACTTATGTTGATGGTAGCAGAATTAACTTCAAACCCATAAAAATAGGAACTTATACTTTCAAATTCTGGACAGGAAAAGACACCGCTGGAACCAATACTTTTCTTGAGAAAAAAGTGGTTGTAGAATAATTTGAGGAGCTTAATCCCGCTTTCCACTATATTTTTTTTGTCATTGCGAACGAAGTGAAGCAATCTGTTGAACATTTAGCCATCGCAATAGCAAAAAAGGATGCCGTTGCAAAACGAAGTTTAGACGATGCACATAGAAATATAAAAGTAAGAGTCAATCGGGGCTAGGGATTTTGTCATCCAAATAAAGTTTTAAAATCAAAAAGAAATTAACCACAACTTTTGTCATTGTTTGATAAGCGAAGCGTCTTTGCGAGCTTAAAAATGTTTTCAATATTTTCAAAAAATATTTGCGGACTTTACGTTTAAATGAATCAAAAAATAATTAAATTGAGCCTTTAAGTTTTTAAAGGCTTTTTTATAAGATAGTATGAGCATTTTCAGTCTATCACCAATTAGCTTTATCAATTATAATTAATCAATTATCAATTATAAAAAATGCAGTTTCTTCAGAAGATTATTACAGAGTTATTAGAAAATCATCAGGACATTTCCGAGCTGGATATTGTTCTTCCCGGAAAAAGACCAATGGTTTTCATCAAAAGAATCCTGAAGGAAAAACATTACGAAGGACTTTTACCGAATTTCGTCACAATAGACGAACTCATCGCAGAACTTTCAGAAAATGTAGAAATCAAAGGAATTGCGCTTTGGCTCTTTTCTTTCCGTATTTACAATAAGATTGATTCTTCTGAAGATTTTTCTGGTTTCTTGAAATGGTTTCCGACCTTGCAGAAAGATTGGGACGATATGATGAAGTTTTCCGATGACGACCAGAAAATTTTGCTTTGGATGTTGGACGAGGAACGGATTAAAAATTGGGGCGAAAACCTCGGCGACGATGACAACCCAAGAAAACGAAACCTCAATTTCTGGCGAAAAATGAACGAGTTTCTACCACTTCTGAAATCAGAACTTCAAAAAGAAAATCTCGCCACTTCCGGAATGTTATATCAGGAAGGATTTTCCAAGATTGAAAACTTTGCTAAGCAAACCAATCGTCAATTTGTATTTTGTGGTTTCAATGCGTTGTCTAGAGTAGAAGAACAATTGGCAAGACAACTTTTGCAATGGAATAAAGCGGAAACTTATTTCCAAGCCGACCAATATTATATTGACGACGAAAGACAAGAATCCGGAAAATTCCTGCGAGAAACCTTGAAATGGAAAGAGTTTAATGACAGCAGAGATTTTAAATGGATTGAAAATCAATTTAATCAACCAAAAAATATTAAAACCTATGAAGTTTCGGGAAATATTGTTCAAGCGAAATTCCTTCCTGAAATTTTAAAAAAAATTCCGAAAAAAGAATTCTCGGAAACAGCTTTGGTTCTGTTGGATGAGAATCTTTTGCCTGCGGTTTTAGACAGTTTAAATGTTGTAGAAAGCGTAAACATCACAATGGGATTTCCGTTAAAGAATCTCTCGTTCAGTAATGCGATTAAAAAACTGTTTTATCTTCACAAACAACAGGAGAAAAAATCATCAAGCTATTATTACGCCGATGTTTTGCCAATCCTAGAAGAATTACCAAATGACGAAAAAGATTCTGAAGTCATCAGGGATTTTGTCGCAACAATAGAGGAAAGAAACATTGTTTATATTTCCAAAACTTTTCTACAAGAATTACTCGGAAATTTGAGTTATTTCCAGCTTTTACAGAAGCCAGAAAACTCCCAACAATTTTTAGATTTATTAATTAAATTTTGTTACGAGCTTAAATTCAAAGAACTGGATGACATTCAGTATGAGAATATTGCGTTGTTTGAGAATGTTTTCAAAATCATCAAAAATCAATTATTACCTTACCACGTTGATGTTAAAGTAGAAACTCTCGAAGTTCTCATTAATCAATTGGTCAATTCAGAAAGTATTGATTTTGTGGGAGAACCACTGGCTGGATTCCAGATTATGGGACTTTTGGAAACACGTCTTTTGAACTTTAAAAATGTGATTCTCCTTTCCGTTAACGAAGGGAAATTACCTTTAGGAAACACTCAAAATACTTACATTCCATTTGATGTTCGCAAGAATTTCGGCTTGAATACTTTCTTGGAAAATGACAGTATTTATGCTTATCACTTTTACCGATTGATCCAGAATTCGGAAAATGTTCATTTGCTTTACAATGCGTTGAGTTCGGGCGTAAATACAGGCGAAAAAAGCCGTTTCATCACCCAATTGGAAATGGAAAGTCCGCACAAGATTGAACACGTTATTATCGAAAATTCCTCAGAGCCAATTGCTCAGGAATTGATGAAAATTGATAAAAATGAAGAAGTAATACGACTTTTGAACGAATGGAAGAAGCGAGTTTCGCCTTCCCATCTTGTGACCTATCTTTATAATCCGATTGATTTTTATCTTAATAATCTTCTCAAAACCAGAGAAACCAACGAAATTGAAGAAGAACTTTCGCAAAGAAATTATGGAAATTTGGTTCATTATGCATTGCAATATTTACACGAACCGATTAAAGGTAAAATATTATCGGTTAATGATTTAGAAGGTTTACTTCAACAAACAGATTCAGCAATTGATTTTGCAATTGAAAAATTGAAACATCAGCAGGAATTCTATGAACGCGGAATGAATTACATCCATAAAGAAATCGCCAAAAGGGTCGTTCGTAATATTGTGGAGTATGATTTGGAGTTAGTCAAAAATGGTTCTGCTTTGGAGATTTTGGATTTGGAAAAAGAAATCAATTGTGATTTTTTCCTTGATGAAAATCAAAACGATAAAATCAGTTTTTATGGTTTTATTGATAGAATCGACAGACTCGACGGAATCACAAGAGTCATCGATTATAAAACGGCAAAACCTAAAAAATTAACGGTTAATCTTGGGAAAAATAAGGAAGAGAAACTTCCTGAATTATTTTTTAATGATGAATACAAACAAGCGTTACAGCTTTCGATTTATAAATATTGTATCAAAAACGTTTTGAATATCAATCCGGAAAATATAGAAACTGCAATCTGGTCTTTTGCCGAAGTCAATAATGGTCCACAAAAACTGAATTTCATTGATATTGAGGATAATGAAGTAGAGGATTCCATCAGAAATCTGATTGCGGAAATTTTGAATCCGGAAGTTCCGTTTGAGGAAAGAGAAAAGGTGATCCGGAAGATTACTTTTTAATGAACTTACCTATGAAATTTTTATTTTTTGTAGTGATTTTCAATATATAATTCCCTTTCGTAAGATAACTTACATCAAAAGAATTGCTAACCAATCTGCCTTCCGTATTGTAAACACCGATCGACAGAATTTCCTTTTCTGTAATATTAGTTTGTATTGTATTTTTTACAGGATTCGGATAGATAATGAGCCGGTTTTTTTCTGTTTCGGAAACACTTAGATTCGGAAAATAAAGATATTTGGCATTAGCAGGAACAAAGATGCCGTTGGTCTCGGTTCCCGTAACACTTAGGACGGGGATTTTGCTGTCTTTGGAAAACCACTGATAAGAAACTTCTCTCACATTTTGCGTGGTGGAATTTCCTTCATATGTCACGGTAATGTCGTGATCGGATACAGACTTAAGTTTCAGGACACTGGTAAATGTTTTATTAGGAATCATCAGTTTTCCCCAGCCTTCTACCGTATTCTGACGTGTTCCTGTGGAAGCTACCTGCAAATTGTAACCCAGGTTTGTAAAATTCATACTGATGCTGTTGGGATTGGTGTAAGAATCTCCATATATGATTGGGAATTGATACAGGACATCAGGCTGCGTATATTCTACGATTAGCGGCGCATTTGTCCCGTTGAGATTCACTTGTGCGGCATACATTTTTGCCAGCAGTCGCGAAGTGCTTTTTTTATAAAAAACATAGGCATCCGAGATACTGTAGCCTCCGAAAGAATAATCGTCCGGCAATGGTGCTGCAAGATTGAAAGCATTATTAAACTGGTTGTTGCAATTGAGGTAATAAGAATGATACAGGCACCAGATCGTTCTGTAGTTACTTTGAGAAGTTGGGTTTACGAATTCGGAAGTGTCGGTTCCGGTACCCTGGATGCCGGAATAATCCCATGTGATATCAGTTCCTGCCTGAGTAAAATTAAAAGCCGCGATACCTTGGGAGGTGGTTAGGTTTATGGAAGTTCCTATATCCGCATAATCTGTAGATGAATAAGAAATCTGAGCGCTTCCCGATAAGCTCATAAAGACAGCAAGTAATAAAGTTTTTTTCATCATTTGTTTTTTTTCAAAATTAAAAAAAACTTTTCTGAAGTTGGAAATATTATAGAAAAATAATTGTAAAAATTATATGTAATGAATAAATCAAATTGTTTTTAAAGACTATTTGAAAAAAATTTATTACCCAAAAGCATTGATTCCCGTAATATCCATTCCTGTAATCAAGAGATGAATGTCGTGAGTCCCTTCGTAAGTGATCACAGATTCCAGGTTGGCAGCGTGGCGCATCATCGGGAATTCTCCCATTATACCCATTCCGCCAAGCATTTGTCTGGATTCTCTTGCAATATCGATTGCCATTTTCACATTGTTTCTTTTTGCCATAGAGATTTGTGCAGGCGAAGCCTTATGTGCATTTTTCAGATTTCCCAATTGCAGGCAAAGCAATTGCGCTTTGGTGATTTCTGTTAAGAATTCTGCCAGTTTCTTCTGCTGGAGCTGGAAAGAGGCAATCGGTTTCCCGAATTGTTTTCTCTCTTTGGTATATTGAACAGCCGTACAATAACAATCCATCGCTGCTCCAATCACACCCCAAGAAATTCCATATCTCGCTGAGTTAAGACAAGATAACGGACCTTTCAATCCTTCAACATTAGGAAGTAGATTTTCTTTCGGAACTTTCACATTATTGAAAACCAATTCTCCGGTTTTCGATGCTCTAAGACTCCATTTGTTATGCGTAGTTGGTGTGGTGAAACCTTCCGTTCCGCGTTCCAGAATCATTCCTCTTACTTTTCCGTCTTCACCTTTTGCCCAAACTACAGCGATGTCTGCAACTGGAGCATTGGTAATCCACATCTTGGTACCATTCAAAAGATAATGGTCTCCTTGGTCTGTGAATTTGGATTCCATAGAAGAAGGATCAGACCCGTGGTTAGGCTCTGTCAAACCAAAACATCCAATCATATCACCAGAAGCCAGCTTCGGAAGGTATTTTCTTTTCTGTTCCTCAGAACCATACTCGAAAATAGGAAACATTACCAAAGAAGACTGTACAGAAGCCGCAGAACGCACTGCCGAATCTCCTCTTTCCAATTCCTGCATTATCAATCCATAAGAGATTTGGTCAAGTCCCGGACCGCCATATTCTTCAGGAATGTATGGGCCAAGCGCACCGATATTTCCCAATTCTTTCATCAATCCTGGGATATCCGTATGATTTTGCGCTGCTTCATCTATCTTCGGCATTACAAAACCCTCCACCCAATTCCTTACAGAATCGCGGATAAGCTTGTGTTCTTCGGTCAAAAGAGCGTCTATGGAGTAATAATCTGGTATGCTTGATAACGGGTAATATGACATTATTTTTGTTTTGCCTAAAAATAAAGCTTTTCCTGAATTACCAAAAAGTTTTGTTAACAATTAATTTACTTTCTACGGTTGTTGGATTCACTTATTCTAATAAAGAACTACATTCCACATTAAATTGATATATTTGAAAAACAATTTTAGTAAAATGACAGAAGAACAAAGGATTGAGATTTTAAACAATGCAAAAGACTTTTTTAGAAGTGAAATTGTAATTAGTCATATTGAAGGTGCTTGTTAACGTGCGAGTAAATTATCTGAATATAATGTAAACCCTTTCATGTTTAAATATCTTGCAAATTTTCTTACTGGAAATGATAACGCCGAAAGTATTGCAAAAGCATTAGTCTTACCAAGAATTCTTGGTTCTTCTATAAATACTTCCTTTGGTATGAAAGTCCAAAAATTGATTGGTCAACTATTCCAAGGATTAGGCTCTACAACATCTGGAATTGATATTGAATTTATTGACGGAATTGATGGTCGAAGAAAATATTGTCAACTAAAAGCTGGTCCTAATACAATCAATCACGATGATGTTACTACGGTAATTAATCACTTCAATGGTGTGAGAAATTTAGCGAGAACCAACAATCTTAATATTGGAATTAATGATATGATTGTAGGTGTGATTTATGGAGAAGAAGCTGAATTGAGTTCACATTATAAAAAAATATCGCAATCTTATCCAGTAATTATAGGAAAAGAATTTTGGTATAGATTAACTGGAAAAGAAGATTTTTATCTTGATTTGATTGATGCTATTGGTGATGTCGCGTTAGAAGTAGATGGAAGTCACATTGTAGAACAAACTATTTCAAATCTAGCGATAGAAATTCAAGCAAAATATTTTGATTAAAATAAGTATTGATTCCTATCTTGTTTTATAATAATCATTCAAAAACTTGATGATTGAATAGCCAATTTCTCTACCTAAATTAACAGGTACGGCATTTCCTATTTGTTTGTATTGTTGAGACATTGGTCCCGCAAAATGCCAATCATCTGGAAAAGTTTGTATTCTTGCATATTCGCGGACTGTAAAGGGACGAGTTTCATCTGGATGACAACGTTCTGTTTGCTTCTGCGCTGGACTGCAAGTTAATGTCAAACAAGGTTCGTCCCAACCGATTCGTCGTGCCATCCCTGTTTTTCCTCCTCCTAGATAAAAACTAGCTCCCATAAACTCCTTTTGAATATCTAAAGGCAAATCTCTCCAATATCCTTTTGGCGGAACTAAATCCAAAACATTTTTTTTACTTTCAGGATATTTTACTCCATCAGACTTTGGAACATTAGTGTCAAATAAATCGCCTTTTTTCAAAGCATCTTTTAGGTTGTAGATTTTCTTGTAAGGTTTTGGATATTCATATTTTACATCAATATCTTTTCGAATACCAACTAAAATTAAGCGCTCTCTTTTTTGTGGAACTTTGTAATTAATAGCTTTCAAAACTTCAACTGGAACCACATTATAACCAATTTCGTCTAATATGGAAATCATTCCTTGCAGAGTTTTCCCATTATCGTGACTTAAAAGACCTTTTACATTCTCACCAATACAAATTGGAGGATTTACTTCTTTTACTACACGAGCAAATTCATAGAACAAAGTTCCTCTAGCATCTTCGAAGCCTAGTCTTTTACCTGCATAACTAAATGCCTGGCAAGGAAACCCGCCTGTTACAACATCAACTTGATTATGGTAGCTGAAAAAGCTAAAGTTCTTTATATCGCCTTCATAGACATTCCAATTCGGGCGATTTGTTCTCAAAGTTTCACAAGCGTGTTTATCTATTTCATTCAATGCAACACATTTTAGACCTGCTTTTTCCATTCCAACGGCTAAGCCACCTGCACCTGCGAAAAGCTCTAAAACTTTATACTCGTTAAGTGGTTCAGCAAAATTTGAAACAGTTTCTATTATTTCATCTTGTATAAATTCTGAAAACAATGCTTGCACATCATCTTTGCGATAAACTCTATAATTGCTCATAGGTTCTCGTACTGCTGAAAGCTTTCCTTCTTCATCCCAACGACGAAGAGTTTTTGTGCTTTTATTAAGTAATTTTGCTGTTTCTGAAATAGTTAAATATTCGCTCATAACCAAATTGTACAAGGTTGGACATTGGTTACAAATTTAATCTAAAATTTTTCAGATTTCCAAGAAAAATATATAAAATTTTCAAGCTTGAAAAAAACTCCAAACCAATTGGAGCTTTCCTTTTACTTCTTCTTCAAATCTTTATCAATCTGCTTTTCGGCATTCTCAGCTTTCTTTTCCTGAGCACGTTTTTCCTTTCGTTGTTGTGCTCGGGATTTTTTCTCGGCGCGTTTTTCTTCTCGGATAACTTTGTTGGATTTTGTATTATACAAAGCTTCTATAATACCTTGTCCGGTCTTGCTGAAGATTTTGATTTTCGGTTTCTCGTGCGTTCCTGTGACTACAATTGGGAATCCAATCCATCCGGCGGGTGGTAATCCAACTCTCACTCGGAAATCCAGCAAACCATTGAAACTTGTCGTTCCACTAATCGTCGGTCTCAGAACAGAAACTTTAAAAGTAAACGGCTCTACGTGAATCAAATTATTATTGATGCTCGTTTTGATATCCACACCTTTCATATCCGGATTATCAAAGGCATTCGCTCCAATATTATCGCCAACTGCGGAAAGCATTTTTAGGTTTTTGACTTCCACATCTTTAAGGTTCACATTTCCGCCACCTTCTAATGACGGGAAAATCGGTTTCATATTGCTGTCAAAATCGCCTTTCAGTTTGTAATCCAAAGAGACAATCCCTTTCACGTCTTTCGCGGCAGTCGCCATTTCACGCACCATATCAATTTCTTTGTAAGCCCTTTGAACATCGAAGTCTGCAACATTCAATGCTACGTCATAATTAGCTGTGATTGGTGATTCGTCCTGATATCTTGCATCGATTTTCATTCTACTTCCTATGATGTCAAAACTTGTATTTTTCAGATAAACTTCGCCTTTGCTTACGGAAGCTAATCCCAAAAGATTATTCAGTCCAAGTCCTTTGAATTCTACTTTTTTCGCATTAGCTTCCAATGAAACATCCAGATTTTTTGGAACAATGACAACACCACTGCTTTTCGGATGTTCTTCTTTCGCATACTCTACAGAAAGCGATTTGTCTTTGTTGTCGCCTTCTTTCAGCGCCATAAATTCATCAATCAAAATATAATTGGATTTGAGATGGAATTTGCCGTGAAGCGTTCCTTTTCTTTCGATGAAGTAATTGATGGTATTGAGAAGATAACCATTCAAAGCAAAATCGGATTTTCCATAAGTTGCAAAGAATTTTCTAAACCACATTTTCTCATTCTCAAACTCGAAATTACCTTCTTTGATATAGAATGATTTCGGAAGATATTCGGTGGTAGCTTTAATATTTTTCAGAATTAAATTCCCTCTGTTATCAAGTTTGCTGTATTGTCCGGTTGTCGCATAACTTTGACGACCATTCAAAGATAAATCCGCCATAATCAAACCGCTGATATCCAAACCTTCTTTTTTGAAAACTTTGTAGATTCTGCCAACATTCAAAACACCTTTTGCTCTGACTTTGTACAATAAATCCTCAAAATCCTGCAAATCTGCATTCACAAAAACAGGATTGCCTTCAAAATCAAATTTGAAAGGGTCGAGTTTTACACCCAGACTTTTAAATGTTCCGTCGGTATTATGAATATTCGCTAAAATGTTGATATTCTGAATTGGATTTGGATAATATTTTGTTTTCAGCCAGCCATTTTTTAGATTGAAATAACCTTTCGTTTTCGGGAATAATTTTTTGTCAAAATTAAAGATTCCATTTGACTGAATATCAGTATTCATAAGCCCCTTTAGTTCAATATCTTTCAATCCTAAAGCTGCATCTAAAGTTGCCAAATCGATTCCGCCTTTGATATTAGCATTGATATTCATTTCATTTAAACCTTGTGTTCTGACTTTTGCACGGAATTGATTATTCTTGCCTAAATCAAAACTTAGATTTCGCAAATCGAGTAGGAGTTTGTCTGTGTCTAGCGCAGGCAACTCGACATTCATATCCAGATTAAGATTGTTCATCGGCACAGGTGCATTGCTGTTGGAAACAAAACCATTATCGACTTTAAGACTTGCTTTCAAATCTGGTTTTTGATTTTTCGGCTCACTGAATCTTCCTTTTAAACTAAAAAACAAATCGCTGTTTCCCTCGATTTTTGTATCCTTAACCCAGCTAAGATATTGTGGAGGCAAAACGGACAACATATCTTTAATCGTCGTTTTCTCCGAAGCCGCATTGATATTAAGGTTATATCCATCTTTCAGAATACTCACAAATCCTGTGAATTTCAAAGGAAGTTCATTGATTCTTAGTTCATTTTTTCTCAAGACAAAAGTCAATGCATTGGTGTTGATTCTCGTAATCAAATCGGCTTTCAGATATTTCTTTTGTGCGTACCAAATTCGATTGAGTGCAAAATCTATTTTTTCAATTTCGAGGTCGGTTTTTAAATCAAAAATATCTTCGCTCAGTCCACCTTTACCAGTATAATTCAGATTTTTTGCCTGAACCAAAACATTGGCCGCGTGGTCATTGTATTTGATATTCCAGTTTTTCAGTTTAATTAAATCCAATTTAATGGATGCTCCGGTTCCTGTTGTATCTTTTGGTTTTTCGGACGGTTTTGAAACGTAAACATTATAATTGGCTTCGCCTTTGGAATTAACAAAAACATTGGCAGTTGCGTCGTTCACATAGATTTCATCGATTTTAACTTCTCTATTGAAAATCAGATTTTTCAGATTGATTCCAACTGCTACTTCTTTTGCTGCAAGTAATGTATCTTGTTCAAAAGGTTTTGAACCTTTCAACAAAAAATCGTCTACGGAAACCGTGAGGGAAGGGAAGTGACGGAAAAAAGTAAGATGCGTTTTCTTATAATCCAATTCTCCGGCAAGGTGTTTATTCGCAAAAAACTTAACCTGCTGAGAAATGGTTCCCGGAAACAAAATCGGGATAATGAACATTAAAAATAGGATAGAAGCGATGGTGATTCCCAGCCATTTTAATATTTTCAGCAATATCGTTTTTACATTAACCGCACTCATAAACTTTAATTTTTCGGAATAATTCAAAGATTGTGCTAAAAGTAATTCACAAAAAAATCCTCTCTGAAATTTCAAAGAGGATTATATGCTTTTAAAATATTTAAACTTGTTTTTACAGAATTGTTTTTATCGCAAAGTCGCAAAAGTTAATCCTATTAAAAATGTGTTAAGTCGCAAAAAAAATGGAGATTTTCATTTTTAACGAAGTTAAAAACTTTGTGCCTTGAAAACATAATTTCTTTTAGTAAATAATTTGTGCCTTTGCGTTAAAAAATAAATTTTAAAGATATTTCTCAATAATTGGAATTGCAATTTCAGCCATTATTCCGTAACCTTTTTCGTTGGGATGAACACCATCCTTGGAAAGCAGAATTTCTTTATCGTGTAAAAAAGCTGAATGAAAATCAATATAATTTAATGAATTTTCAGTTGCAATAGTTTTAAGGATTTGATTATAAATTAAAACATCTTCATTGGTTCTCACTTTTCCTGTTGGAGAAACTTTCGAATCGATGTTTTCTGAAAGAGGAAGAATGCTTACCAGATAGATGTCTTTGGAATATTGTTTAGCGTTTTGAACAGCAATTTCAATATTAGTTTTGAATTGTTCCGGATTTACCAATTGATTTTCATCTTTTTTTGCCAAATCATTAGCTCCGTAACCGATGAAAATGATGTTTCCATCAGCGGAATTTCTGGCTTTCATTTCGTGAGACATTCTATTGAGCAAACCTTCCGTTGTTTCGCCACCAATTCCGAGATTGAAAAGAATTAATTCGTTACTCCCTTCATTATATTTTTGCAAAGCATATCGTTTCAGGATATCAACCCAGCCGCCAAAAACGCCATCATATTCTCCGTAAGTAATGCTGTCTCCGAAGAATAATCCATAGATCATCTTGTTCATTAATTTAAAACTTTTGTAATTTTAATTTTAATTTTTTGGTTTTAAAAGTACTGAAAACAAAAGTCCGATTCCTACGATTGCATCCACAATATTCCACAGTTCTCTGCCTAATGCAATTTTGAAAAACGGTTGAAAGAGTAATGCCAATGCTCCATAGATAATCATTTCCGTATGTTTGCCTTGGTGATTGGCTTGGTACGCTAATGTTCCAAATCCTATCAACGCTAAAAACCGCACCAGTTGATAATATCCGTAAGGCATTTTTGCAAGGCAGAGGAAGATAAGGATTGCCAATGTTATTTTTATTAATCGTTCCATAATTTAAGGTTGATGTTGAAAACAATAACCGTTACCAATACTTGTCATATGTCGGCATCGTGTCCCTTTTTTAGTGTATCCTATGCATTGTTGAGTCTTGGATTGTCCTTGTGTTCGTTTACTGATTAAACTTTGGGGAGTTCCCATTGTCGGTTTGCAAATTTTGCAAGGTTGCAGTCCTTGATTAACAGCACTTGTTACATTTAGTTTTTGTGATACATTTTTAACCATTCTGCAAGAAGCCAAGTGATATTTATTACCGGATGGTGTTTTATAAACTGTTTGGGCAAGTAAATTTGAACTTAGAAAAAAGCAAAATAATATTGTTAAAAGGTGTTTCATATAAAAACTTTAATTATTCTCACTATACGCTTTTTTATAATTTGAAGTATTCAACACTATTTAGTCGTTCCTTAACAAAA
>NZ_RJTU01000091.1 GCF_003730015.1 Epilithonimonas hominis
GGATCAAGATCAAAAGTTGGGGACTAGGCAAAAAGTGTGGATAATCTGAAAAGGAAAAATGCTTTGTCTCTCACGCCTCGAAGCTGCATTCTGAAGTTCTTTATTTTAGCATTGAAGCTTTCTGCGGACGCATTTGTACTCCTTTCTTCAAAATAGTTAAGAATGTCATTAAAATGATTCGTGATGGTATTTTTAAGTATTGAAAAGGATTTAAAACCTGATTCTTCCACATCTTTAAACCAATGGGCAAGTTTGAGCATTGCAACGGATTTTGCGATATTTTGATTATAAATTTTCCTTAGCTTATCCGATAAGTTGTAGGCTGCTTCCAAATCAGGGTATTCTTGGAAGACAATCCCAGCTCTGATATTTTGACTTTCCGTCCATTTTTCTCTGCTTTTGTAAAGAAAATAGCGGCTTCTTGCCAAGAGTTGTTTTCGGGTATCGCCATTGCTAAAAACTTGGATTTTTGGTTTTACTTTCTTTTCTTTAGCTTGTTTCAGGATTTCATTTTCTGAATCAATAGCTTCCCAACGGTGTTTTATTCTAATCTCCTGAACGGCTTCTGTGGCGAGTTTTTGTACGTGGAATCGGTCGATAACCTGCATCGCATTGGGAAAGCATCTTTTAGCAACGAGTTTCATAGAACCTGCCATATCCAAGGTAATCTCTTTTACTTTCAGTCTTAATTTTCGATCGATTTTAAGTAGTTTATTGATAGTTTCGTCGCTTTTGGTTCCTTTGATAATGGCAACAATACTCCCTTTTCTACCTTTGGCTTGCTTGGATGTCAATACGGTGTAAAGTTCACCTTGCGATAAGGCTAATTCATCTAAAGAGAGTTGTGGAGAGCAGTTTTCGGGATAGAGAATATAATCTTCGGCGTGTTGTTTTTGCTTCCAATTTTTAAATTCGCTGAGGGACTTTCTGTAATGTCTTCGGAATTTTTTCCCGTTAACCCCATACATTTCTCCAATCGTTTCTAAAGGAAGTGCTTTAGTATCGGCTGATTTTTTTTAAGAACTCGGCAAAATCCTGCGTCATTCGGGTTCCTTTAGCGATAAGATTCCAATCTCTTTGCAAGATTTTGCCTGATTTTGTGTCCGTCCATCTTCTGCGTTTGATATGAAGCTTTACGGATTTACCACGAAGCGGAAAGTCATCTACAGTTATTTCGTCGTGAAAACCTTTGGATTGAAGCTGTAAAGATGAAAATTCTTTGGGGATTGTATCTTTCTCTTCAAAATAAAGGTGAAGCACTTTATCTTTTTCTTCAAATTTTATAATATCGAAATATTCGATTAAATATTCCGGAAGTAATAATTTGAGGAGTTCGCTATCATTTAACATAGTTCAAATTTATCCTTTTTTATTTTTCTCCCCAA
>NZ_RJTU01000021.1 GCF_003730015.1 Epilithonimonas hominis
CAAGGTTTGAGATTGATCCATAACTTTCTGAAACCGTTGGATATCTTGAAAGAGAATTTTCTCAAAAGGAAATTGACATTTTGGGAGATGAAATTGAAAGGATTACCTCAATCATATCTCAAAATCCAAATATTTTTCCTCATTCTGATAGATTACAAACTAGAAAAGCCGTAATTTTAAAATTTAACACTTTATACTACAGAATTATGAATGATAAAATTGAAATTGTATCATTTTTTTCAAACAGACAATCTCCAGAAAAAAAGAAATTATAATATTAAAACAAAACAAAAAGCCTCAGAAAATTCTGAGGCTTTGATATTATATTTCTGTATGGAGATCCCAATTTTCGAGATAATCGTTGACGTGCTTCAGGAACATTCCGCCAAGACTTCCGTCCACTACTCTATGGTCATAAGAATGTGACATAAACATCTTTTGACGAATCGCAATCACATCTCCAAATTCTGTCTCGATAACTGCAGGTTTTTTCACAATCGCACCAACTGCTAAAATCGCAACCTGAGGTTGAGGAATAATCGGCGTTCCCATCAGGTTTCCGAAAGTTCCTACATTGGAAATCGTGTAGGTTGCACCTTGCGTATCTGCCGGCGTCAGTTTTTTATTTCTTGCTCTGTAAGCCAAATCGTTGATTGCTTTTGCCAAACCAGACAAACTCAATTGGTCTGCGTTTTTAATAACAGGAACTATCAGATTTCCGTCTGGAAGAGCCGTAGCCATTCCGATATTGATATTTTTCTTTTTGATGATTTTGTCGCCATCTACAGAAACATTAATCATTGGGAAATCCTGAATCGCTTTTACAACCGCTCTGATGAAAATCGGCATAAACGTCAGTTTCTCGCCATCTCTTTTTTGGTAAGAATTTTTGTTGGCATTTCTCCAAGTCACAACGTTTGTAACATCTGTTTCTATAAACGAAGTTACGTGTGGCGAAGTATGTTTGCTGTTTACCATCGCATCTGCAATGATTTTTCGAACTCTGTCCATTTGGATAATTTCGTCGCCATCGTTGAGTTGGAGGGTTTGAGGATTTGAGGGTTTTTGAGTTTGAGTTTCTTGCTTTACAGGACTCTCTATTTCTTTAACACTAGAACTCTCCGACTTAGAAGCTCTGTTTTTCACAAAATTTAGAATATCTTCTTTTGTAATTCTGCCTTCCAATCCGCTTCCTTTTATGGTTCTAAGTTCAGAGTCAGAAATCTTTTCTTCCTGAACAATAGACTTGACTAAAGGCGAAAGATATATATCTGAGTTTTGATTACTGAATGAGTTATCGGAATAGTTGCTCAATGGTTGCTCCAAAGCACTTACAACTTCTGGCTCAGGCTGAACAATTTGGTCTTTAACTTCCTCATAAGACTTTGTTTCAGGTTCTTGAGATTCCTGCGAACCGCCTTCTGTTTCCAAAATAGCAATGGCTTCACCAATTTTAGCAACTTCGTCTTTCTGCTTAAGGATTTTAACAATTTTACCAGAAACGGGTGTCGGAACATCAGAATCTACTTTATCTGTTGCTATTTCTACCACAGAGTCATCTTCTTTTATAAAATCGCCTTCATTAAACAGCCAACTAATAATAGTTGCTTCCATAACGCCCTCGCCCATACTTGGGAGCAATAGTTTGTATTCTGCCATTTTTTGCTTTTTTGAATTTTTCCAAAAGTACACTTTTTTTTATTAATTGTATAATTGAAATTTTTAAAAATTTAAACACTTGAATTTTATAAATTTGACTATTAAAAAACATCACAATATTATGGCGGTTTACCTAAGCGCAATCATCCACATCAAAGAAAATTATATGATGGATGCAATAGAATTATTAAAAAAACTAGTTATCGAAACCCGTAAAGAAAATGGATGCATACAATACGATTTGTTTGAAGACGTAAGAAACAAGGGTGTATTTTTTATCCACGAACAATGGGAAACTAATGAAAATCTTCAATCCCATCAAGCATCGGAACATATGATTTATTTTAGAGAAAATATTGCAACATATATGGAAGAGCCTAATAAAGTATATCTTGGCAACAAACTTTTCTAATTTGAAAATAATCAACAATATCATTGATTATTTAACAAATATTCAAATAATACAACTTTATTTGTATTTTATTCATAAAATAAGATTTTTTTGAATAGTTTTGCTAATACTGTATTTAACTATAATATAATAAATTTTAAATATGATAATAAATCAACTAACTAGATCTGTTGGAATCGGTGTATTGTTTCTTTTTGCAAACCTAAATGCACAATCTACCAATGACAAGATCATTAGAAATTTCATCAAAAATGATGTTACTTTCCGTGCTAACTCAAATGTAGAATTTAAAATACAAAATGAGGATAAATCAAACAGTCTTCAGTCTGAAATTGTAAATGTTCAACAATATTATAATAACACGCCAATATATAAGTCTCTTGCAAAAGCTGTTATAAGGGGCGGAAACGTAATCTCTTTTAACAATAATTTCATACGGGTTAATCCAAATAATATCGTTCGTGATAAGATTGACAAGTCAGAAGCGCTATACACAGCTCTGAGACATCTTGATATTAATACAAGTGGTTTTGAGTTACTGGATGAGAAGAGTGGTGATATGATCAACCTTCCTGATAATAAAGTGGCAAGTATCAGATTTTTTTATGAGAAAGACAACGCACTAATTCCCGCTCAGTTATTTTTCATCAATCAAACTAAAGAAAATAAATTCTACTCTACCCTTGTTAGCTTGACAACTGGTGAAATTCTTGAGAACAACAACATGATTAATGAGTGTTCTTTTGAAGATAATCATTTTACTGGTGATCCATCTGAGAATTCTAGTCATCTTCTGACTCATTTTAACAACAATCTCAAGAATAAAAACTTTTCAAAAGCTGTAACCAATGCCTCTTATAACGTTTTTCCGTTCCCAATATAAGCTCCGACTTTTGGATCAAGAGCAATCGTAAGCAACCCTTGGGATCTCACGGCCTCACCAGAAGGCTGGCATTCTAACGGAACAACTAATTACACAAACACATATGGTAATAATGTCCTCGCTTATGTAGATAATAACGCTTCCAACACAGTTGGATTTACTCCATCCAGCACAACGTCCGGAAATCTCACATTTGATTTTCCATTTGCTGAGTCAACTTCATTAAGCGCCTATGACAATAGAGCATCTGCTGTCACCAATTTATTTTATGCCAATAATATGATTCACGATATTATGTATAAATTTTGATTTACATAGACTTCAAGAAACTTCCAATCAAATAATTTTGGAAAAGGCGGAGGTGGTAATGATGCTGTAAGAGCAGAAGCTTTTGATGGTAGTGGTTACAACAATGCAAATTTTGCGTCAGGATACGAAATCCAAAATACAAATGGCTCATATACCACACAAGCGCCAAGAATGCAGATGTATCTTTGGAATTATAGTGTGCCATTGAAGCAAAGATTATTTTATACCGATCCTGTCTTAGCTACAAGACCTGCAGTGAATAGCGGAGCTGCAAACTTCGGAAAGCAACTGATGGAAACGGGTGTAACGGCAAATGTGGCCATACCATCTGTTACCAATGCTTGTACAGCTCTAACCGCCGAAAGTCTTACCGGAAAAATAGCTATGGTTAATACCGCCAGTTGTGCTTATAATATAAAAGCAAAAAATGTTCAGGATGCTGGTGCCATAGGGATGATTGTACACAGAACTACTTCTAATTCTGTATCTGATATTTCTGTTGCAAACGTTACCAATGTAAGCATACCAACTATTATGATTCCAAAAGATGAAGGTGATTTTATTACCTCCGAGCTTAATGCTGGAAAAACTGTCAATGTGAATCTTAAAGACCTTGCTGTTGGATACAAAAATTCAAGTTTTGATAATGGCGTTGTGATCCATGAGTACGGACATGGCGTTTCTAACAGATTAACTGGACAAGGATACAGCTGTCTCACAAATCTAGAGCAAATGGGAGAAGGCTGGTCAGATTTTTTTGCGCTAATGCTTACAAATACACCTGGATACATATCCACAACTGGAAGGGGTATTGGAACTTATTCAACCAACTCGCCTACTACAGCCCTAGGAATCAGAAGCTATCGTTACACGACAGATATGACAGCAAATCCTTTTACTTATGCAAATACTAATACTACACAAGGCCAGGCTCATGCTGTAGGTCAGATTTGGGCAACGATGTTATGGGATTTACATTGGAAAATGGCGGAAAAGTATGGTTATAACTATGATATCACAGCTGATCCAAATTCTGGTAGTGCAAAAGCCCTTCAACTCGTGATGGACGGTTTAAAACTTCAGCCTTGTAACCCTAATTTTGTATCCGGAAGAGATGCCATTCTACAGGCAGATCAGTTGGCAGGCGGTGCAGATAATTGTTTAATCTGGAATGTTTTCGCAAGAAGAGGTTTGGGAGTTAATGCATCTGCAGGAACCAGTACTAGCATAACAGATCAGGTAGAAGATTTTACGGTTCCACCTGCTTGTGTACTTGCTACCGAGGATATTGCCAGAAATAAAAATTTCGGCATCTATCCAAACCCTGCAAAAGAAGAATTCTTTATAAAAGCTGCTCCAACAGTTGGAAACGCAACTATCAAAGTAGAAATACTTGACATGAATGGTAAACTGGTAAAATCTTTTGAAAGAAAGAAAAACAGCTCAGACTCTATCTCCACTAAAGGATTGATAAAAGGAACTTATCTGGTTATAATTTCTGACAATGGAAAATCCGATGCAGAAAAATTAATAATTGAATAGTGATTATGTCATATAATGATTAAATAAAAGAGACTGTGTATCTACAGTCTCTTTTTTTATGGAAATATTTTCAACGGTCTCTTGTTCTTGTCTATCGCAACAAGCGTAAAATCGCCCGACACAGCTTTCTCGCGGGTATTATCGTACATCTCTTCCACGAAAATTTCTACACCCACCTTCAAGCTGGTTTTCCCGACGTATTTTACTCTTCCAATCAGTTCCACCAAAGTATCTGCAGGAATAGGTTTCTTGAAATCGATTCTGTCACAGCTTACGGTTACAAATGATTTTCTGGCAAATCGAGTAGCAGTCATAAAAGCCACTTCATCCATCATTTCCATTACTTTTCCACCAAACATTGTGTTGTGATGATTGGTTGTGTTGGGAAAAACAACTTTGAAAACATGGGTTTCAGATTCCTGGATCTGGATTTCGTAATTCATTTCTTTTTTAGAATTAATATTAAACATTGAAATGAATAGAAAACTGAAAAGAATTCTACTTCAAATCGCAAAAGAATTCGGGGATCCGACTTTCTGTAAACACAGATTACGGTTGCGCGGCAGCTCGTGAATTACACACGATTTACCCTTTTTACGGATGCAAATATAGGTTTTAACAAATTACCATAAACGTTTTGCGGATGTTTTTCATTTTGAATATCTTTAAAACCATAAAAGATCCTACATCTATCAATAAACAACCATTAACTAAATAATGACTTTCCAAGAACAAATACAACAAGGCATTCCCGCAGAATTACCTCAGCCGAAACCATACGACCCAACCATCAATCACGCTCCGAAACGTAAAGAAATCTTAACGGATGAAGAGAAAAAACTTGCTCTGAAAAACGCCTTACGTTATTTCGAACCCAAATTCCACGCAGAATTATTGCCGGAATTCAAGGAAGAACTAGAGAAATATGGCAGAATTTATATGTACCGTTTCCGTCCGGATTATGAGATGAAAGCGAGAGACATTGCAGAATATCCCGGCAAATCTGAGCAGGCAAAAGCGATTATGCTGATGATTCAGAACAATCTGGATTATGCAGTTGCACAACACCCTCACGAATTGATTACTTATGGTGGAAATGGTGCAGTTTTCTCGAACTGGGCGCAGTATCTTTTGACAATGAAATATCTGTCTGAAATGACTGACGAACAAACATTAACGATGTATTCCGGTCATCCGATGGGATTATTTCCTTCGCACAAAGATGCACCGAGAGTGGTTGTGACCAACGGAATGATGATTCCAAATTATTCTAAACCGGATGATTGGGAAAAATTCAATGCTTTGGGTGTGACGCAGTACGGACAAATGACGGCAGGATCTTATATGTACATTGGTCCGCAGGGAATTGTTCACGGAACAACAATTACCGTTTTGAATGCTTTCAGAAAAATAAATAAAGAGCCAAAAGGCGGATTGTTTGTGACTTCTGGTTTGGGCGGGATGTCCGGAGCTCAGCCAAAAGCAGGAAATATTGCAGGTTGTGTTACGGTGATTGCAGAAGTGAATCCAAAGATTACTAAAATCCGTCACGACCAGAAATGGGTGAACGAAATATACGAAAATCTGGATGACTTGGTTTCCAGAGTAAGAAATGCACAGGAAAATCAGGAAACGGTTTCTCTGGCTTATCTTGGAAACATTGTTGAAGTTTGGGAAAAATTTGATGCAGAAAATTTAAGAATTGACATCGGTTCAGACCAGACTTCGCTTCACAATCCTTGGGCAGGCGGTTATTATCCGGTTGAACAAACCTTTGAGGAATCCAATATAATGATGGCTGAAAACCCTGAACTATTCAAAGAAAAAGTTCAGGAAACCTTGAGAAGACACGCTTCTGCTATCAACAAACATACAGCAAAAGGAACCTATTTCTTCGATTACGGAAATGCTTTTTTACTGGAAGCTTCCAGAGCCGGAGCTGATGTTTTTAAAGATGAAAACGGAAATTTCTGTCCAGCGAATCGCTCAAAATTGGGTGGCGAAACCTTCGCCTATCCGAGTTATGTTCAGGATATTATGGGACCAATGTGTTTCGATTACGGTTTTGGGCCGTTCCGTTGGGTTTGTACCAGCGGAAAACCGGAAGATTTACAGAAAACAGACGAAATTGCCTGCCAGGTTTTAGAGGAAATGATTAAAAATTCTCCCGAAGAAATCCAACAACAGATGAAAGACAACATCCAGTGGATCAAAGGCGCTCAGGAAAATAAACTGGTTGTAGGTTCACAGGCGAGAATTCTATATGCCGATGCGGAAGGAAGAATGAAAATCGCAGAAGCCTTCAACAAAGCCATTGCCAACGGAGAAATCGGGGCGGTGGTTTTGGGAAGAGACCATCACGATGTTTCGGGGACGGATTCGCCGTACAGAGAGACGTCCAATATTTATGACGGCTCGAGATTCACGGCAGATATGGCGATTCAGAATGTAATTGGCGACAGTTTCCGTGGTGCAACTTGGGTTTCTATTCACAACGGTGGCGGCGTTGGCTGGGGCGAAGTAATCAACGGTGGTTTCGGGATGTTGCTCGATGGAAGCGATGATGCCGACAGAAGATTAAAATCTATGCTCTTCTGGGACGTCAACAATGGAATTTCCCGCCGAAGCTGGGCAAGAAATGAAGGTGCTGTTTTCGCCATCAAAAGAGCGATGGAAGCAGAACCGAATCTGAAGGTGACCTTGCCGAATTTTGTGGATGAGAGTTTGTTTTAAAACTTTTTAGATATAGGAAAACCTGCTTTGAGGCAGGTTTTTTTTATATATTTTCATCTGTATGCCCATACAAAAATGGTTGCACAATTAACCAAATTTGAAATAATTATTTTTTCTTCAAAAAATAATATAACAACAGAACTACTTTAATTCTAAAGGATTACTATTCAATTTTTTATTTCTATCAATTGCTTCTTTCATCACTTTTGGATCCACATTAATTTTAATTCCTCCAGAAATAGCCTCAGCAAACGGATTATCAAGAGCGTTATTTTTAATTTGTATCAGTTGTTCTCGATCCTTCAGTAATTTATATTTTTCAACAATAATAATTGGAGTTTTGTCTATTTTTTTTACCTCTTGCAAAGTAAACACATAATCTTTTTTATCATCATAAACCTTCACTATAAGTCCTGGCAAATTATTGAATTTATAAGGACCTACATTTAAAGAATGAGAGGAATCAAAAAGTGCTGTCCAGTTTCTTCCCAAGTAATTTTGTGTTTTCGCTTCATCGGCTCTAAATTTTTCTAAATTCTGCTGTTTGCCAGTCATCAACCATTTAGGATTGTCTAAGATTGTATAGCCAAAATTATTAGTCCCAATAGTTTCTATAAACAATTTTTGAGATTTTATATTATAAACAATATATTCATTTTTAGATTTTGGTCTATTTTTAAGCCCAAAAAAACCGAGAGGATTACCCCCATTAGCAATATCAGTCATAATGGAATCCTTAATGATTTTATTTTTTGAAATAAACTTCGAATCCGTATTTGTTACGTACAGGTAAAAAACCTCTTGTTGGATATAACTAGAATTTGTAGAATCACTTTTATAATCCAGCACGTATGTAAGTCGATAACTAGAGTTATCTGAAATTTCTTGCGCAAAAATAAAAGAACTAAAAAATATAAGTATGTTAAATATCTTATTCATCATTAAAAAAACTATTCCCACATAATTATGGGAATAGCATGAAAATTAATTTTTAAAAAGGACACCAAATATAATCATGATATGCTACAACCATAGCCATTTGTAAAACAGTTGTTCCCGCAGGAAATTCGTAATTATAAGAAACACCACAAGAGAATGTAACAGGGAATCCATATAATTGGAATGCCGTAGAATTGATTGATTCATTTTTTAACAAATCTGATTGGGTCGACGTTTTTTTGCTTTCAGATATTTCGCCGATAGCTATCGAATTATCAAAATTTTTCAAATCATTTTTAGCACTCAACAAGCTCACTGAACTAACAGCAAGCAGAAAAAAAATTTTCTTCATTTTAGTATTTTTTTTAATTAAACATAATTTTTTGAATTATAAGCTCTTTTTTCTTACTCTGCTTATACTTCTTACTATTCAAAGAAAAAAAAAAAAAAGGACGTATGCAATAGTTTTCTATTTTAATTTATTTTTTTTAATTAATACAAGATAATCAACATTATATTTGTATCAATTAATGATACCAAAAACCACAAAATTATGATTGCAGAAATCCAAAAATTCATCGAAATTCAAAATAACATTGATCAGATTCTAAAAAACTCTCCAGTCAAATTATCCTTTATCATAGAAAAATCGGGAATTAAGAAACCGACATTCTTTAAGAAATTGAAGGAGAAAAGATTCACACCACAGGAACTTCTGATTATTGCCGAATACGTAGAACCAAGAACTTGGCGAAATGAAACCAAAGAAGAAATCTTAGAATCTTTGAAACGTTCAGAAGAAGACTTTAAAAACGGACGAACTCACGACTACAAAGAAGTGATGGAAGCTAGCAGACTACGTTTAGAAAAATACAGAAATTAAAATAAAATTCTCTGACGAATCACTCTCCGATTTAAGAAATATAGAAGAATATCTTCTTGAACATTGGAGTGATAAAATTCTGGACGACTTTCTGACAAAATTGGATGAAATTCTAGAAATTATTTGTGATGGAAAAGTAGTTTTTCAAAAATACGAGGATACAATTTATCACAAAATTTTAATCACGAAGCACAATACACTTATCTATATCATAGAAAACAACACTTTAAAAATCGTCAAAATCCTCCAAAACTTCCAAGATCCAAACGGTAACGAAAAATCATTAAAAAGCTAAAATGCAAAACCTAGGAATCATCGGTTTCGGCTGGCTCGGAAGCCGCATCGCAGAAAGACTGTCCGACCGATATGAAATCTTCGCAACCACAACCACAGAATCAAAAATAGAAGACTTAGAGTCTAAAGGATTTCGTACTACTTTGGCGAGTTTTCCAGATGAGATCAATCCTGAAATGAAGGAATGGGAAGTTGCATCTGAACTTGATGCTGTTATTGTTACCATTCCGTTTTCCGGGATCAGAGGAATGCAGGTTTCCATGAAGGAAAGGCAGCAAAATCTTCTGAAGTTTTTAGGAGATTACAAAGGGCAGCTCTTCCTCCTCAGTTCCACAGGCGTCTATCCCGAGACCGAACAAGACTACACCGAGGCCGACAAACCGGCGGAGGAAGTAGAAAGCGAAAGCTTCATCCTGGAACAATTTCCCCAAACCAATATCCTGAGATTAGCAGGTCTTATGGGCGACCAAAGACTGCTCAAGAACTACAACATCTCCAATCTCGCTCAGTTGGTGAACCACATCCATTACGCCGATATCTGTACCGCCATCGAAAAAATATTGGCGCAACAATCCCGATCCAAGGTTTACAACATCGTAGCGCCCATCCATCCCAGCAAAGAAGAAGTCATCAATGCCCAGAAAGGACTCTCCTACTCTGGCGAACGAACCACAAAAGGCAGAACCATCTCGCCCGCAAAACTGATTCAGGAATTGGATTTTGAGTTCCAATATCCCGATCCGCGGTATTTTCATTTGTAAAAAAGCAAGTTGGTTTTAGCGCTTTTCAGGATGACATCTTCTTTATCAAAAGGCAAAGAGGCTGATTCCAGCTATCGAATAAAGAGTTATGATGTTATTTTGAAGAAGTAGATTTACAGATTGATTGTAATTAAAAAACCTACGTTAGGCAGGTTTAATTAATAATTTACATTCTCAAATCTACAAAACCGCAATCACTTATAGTTAAAGCTTTCGTAAACCATAAAAAAGAAGAAATAGCTCCATCAAAATTCCAAAATCCAATACCAACAAATCCAGGTTTTGCACACGTAAAGTGTACACCGATTGCCCTTCAAAGGGATATGGACTACTGAATACAACATTCTAGTAGAACAATTCATAAACTTTTCTGACTTTTGGAATTCAATTTTTACAAGTTTTGGAATCATTCTTGAACCTCTTTCATAAAAATCATTCATTATGGAAGCAACTACAATCAAAACCATCGCAAAATACGGATTAGGCGCAATGCTGATTTCAGCAGGAATCGGACACTTGACCTTTGCCAGAAAAGAATTCCAGGCTCAGGTTCCGGAATGGGTGCCTTTGGAAAAGGATGACACAGTAGTCTATTCCGGAATTGTAGAAATAGCAATGGGAACAGCCATCATTGCTGCGCCCAAGAAATACGAATCCCTTGTAGGAAGGGTAGCCGCCGGATTATTCACTGCCGTTTTTCCCGGGAATATTGCCCAGTACAAAAACAGAAAAGACAGCTTTGGACTCAATACCGATAATAAGAGATTCGCCAGACTTTTTATGCAGCCTTTGTTATTATTATGGGCAATCAAAGCAACAGATTAATAAAATTTGAATTAATTAACAACTCAGCTTTAAAGTTGAGTTTTTTATTTTCGAATACAATAAATTAATAATTCGGCTATTTCTAAACCAATTTTAAACTCTAAATTTATACTTCGAGAAATCGAATGTAATTTCACACTAAACAAAAAACTATGAGTTCAGGACAAAGTAATTTCAACAATTTATTCAAATCAGAAAGCGAAATCCCGGAAGAATATAAAGTTCCCGTCATCCATCAAAGAGAATATCTTCTCAATGGAGAATTGGTTCAATGGAATGGAGATGTTACTGAAATCTATTCGCCAGTTTGCATCCCAACAGAAAACGGATTGGAGAGAAAACTTCTGGGTAGCATCCCGAATATCGGACCACAAGAAGCGTTGGATGTTTTAGATGCTTGTGTAAAAGCCTATGACAACGGACTTGGCGTATGGCCAACGATGTCTGTAGAAGGCAGAATCCAATGTATGCAGAAGTTTGTTGGTTTGATGATCAAAGAACGTGATCTGGTCATCAAACTATTGATGTGGGAAATTGGCAAAACCCTCCCCGATTCTACCAAAGAATTTGACAGAACCGTAGATTACATCAACCAAACCATCGATGCTTTGAAAGATTTGGACAGAGAATCATCAAGATTTCAGCAAGCAGAAGGAACTATTGCTCAAATCCGAAGAGCGCCACTTGGAGTTGTCTTGAGTATGGGACCTTTTAACTATCCATTGAATGAGATTTTCACAACGCTGATTCCAGCTTTGATAATGGGAAATACGATTTTGTTCAAACTACCAAAACACGGCGTTCTCGCTCATTATCCTCTATTAAAAGCCTTCCAAGAAGCATTTCCAAAAGGAACGGTTAACACTTTGTATGGAAAAGGTTCAGAGATTATCACCCCAATTATGGAAAGTGGAAAAGTGAATGTTCTGGCTTTCATCGGTTCTAGTAAGGTAGCCAATGGTTTGAAAAAACTTCACCCAAAAGTGAACAGACTGAGAGCAATCCTAAGTCTTGATGCTAAAAATGCAGCCATCGTCACTAAAAATGCCAACTTGGATATTGCTGTTAGTGAAATTATTTTAGGATCGTTATCTTTCAATGGGCAACGTTGTACAGCATTGAAACTAATCTTCGTTCAGAAAGATGTTGCTGAGGAATTTACAAAGAAATTGACAGATGCCGTTTCTGCTTTGAAAGGTGGATTGCCTTGGGAAAAAGATGTCAAAATCACACCACTCCCAGAAGTAAACAAACCGCCTTATTTGGAAGAATGTATCGCTGATGCGGTCTCAAAAGGCGCAAAAGTATTAAATGAAAATGGCGGTTATAATGAAGCTTCTTTTGTTTTTCCAGCTGTGGTTTATCCTGTAAATGACCAAATGAAATTGTATCACGAAGAGCAGTTTGGTCCAGTGATTCCAGTTGTACCATTTGAAACGATAGAAGAACCTATCGATTATCAAGTGAACGCAAACCACGGGATGCAAGTCAGTATTTTCAGTGAAGATGCTTTGGAAGTTTCTAAATTGATTGATCCTTTTGTGAATTTGGTAAGTCGTGTGAACATCAATTGCCAGGCGCAACGTGGACCAGACGTTTTCCCTTTCACAGGAAGAAAAGATAGCGCAGAAGGAACTTTGTCTGTTTTCGATGCATTGAGATCTTTCTCAATCCGATCTTTGGTTGCTGCAAAAGTAACTGATTCCAACAAAGAACTCTTGAACACGATTGTAAGAGACCACGATTCTAATTTCCTGAGTACAGATTATATTTTTTAACAAGACTTTGAGATAATAGACGATTAAGGAATTTACTTATATTGTCATTAGACTAAAAACCGCAATTAATCAATGCGGTTTTTTCATTGAATTGCGCGCAGCCCGGCTTGAACGGAGCTCTTTTTCTTTTTTCAGAGAAAAAAGAAAAAAGCGGGAGTGGAAGACGGAAAAGCTGCCATAAAAAATAAATATTAAATAGCTTTCGATGTAATCAAATAGCTGCCCAAATAATTATACATAAAAATTTGCCAAAATTTAGTTATCGATTTCAGTATTGCTTTTTTTGCATTATTTTTGAGGTCTAAAATTCGGATTTGAAAAAATTAGATCAATATATTATCAAGACTTTTTTCGGGCCATTTCTGTTCATATTCAGTGTATTGTTTTTCATTTTTATTGTAAACATTATCTGGACGCAGATGTCGCAACTGACGGGAAAAGGCCTAACCTATTGGGAAATATCCAAGTTTCTTTTTTATCTGGGAATCAGTGTCGTGAGTATGGTTTTGCCACTTACGATCTTGCTTTCTTCGATTATGACTTTCGGAGATTTTGGCGAGCGCTATGAACTGGCTGCAATGAAGGCTGCGGGAATCTCACTTGTGCGGGTGATGATGCCACTCTTTATTACAGTTTCATTTCTAGCAGGGATTCTCTTTCTTTTTTCCAATAATGTGATCCCAGATTTCCAGCGGAAGGCCAAAAATATGATGTTCAATATCATCTCATCTAAACCGGCGATCAATTTTACGCCAGGGTTTTTTATAGACCAAATATCAGGATACTCGGTGAAATTTGATAAAATATACGGCGAGAAAGGCGAAAAACTGGAAGGTGTTTTCCTTCATAAAAATGCAAGTTCCTATGATGATCAGCAAACCATCATAGCCAAAAGCGGTAAGTTTGCACCAGCTGTAGACCGCAATTATCTAAAACTAATTCTTTACAACGGCTATGTTTTTACTGATGATATTTCCAACAAGAATTATAATGAAAGACTGAAACAGCCGAATCAGTCTGTAAAATTTGACAGTCTTGTAAACCATTTTGACATCAGCGAACTTATAAACAATGCTATAGAAAAAGAAAAAATTACTGATGATTACCGTTTTCAGACTTACGGCGAAGTTCAGGAAACATTGGAAAAAAACAGAAAAGGTAATTTCGCTACGCTTAACTCCATTGCAACTCCCGTTATCTCACAGACCAATAATTACGTAGAATATATTGATAAAACCAAAACTAAGGATAAGATCACTCAGCCTTACAAAATCGATACGCTGAAAAAAGATAAAAAACTAGAAGTCCTTTGGGGTGCTTATAATAAAATAGAAGCCTTAAAATCAAGTGTAAATTCAAATGAAACCGGCATCAGAGATACTATAAAACAGCATAATAAAATTGTAATTTATCAGCAGAGAATTATTTCTTATTCTTTTACTTGCATTATATTTTTCCTCATTGGTGCCAGCTTGGGATCTATTATCAGAAAAGGAGGAATGGGACTGCCTGTCATTATTGCCATTATTATTTTCATTATTTTCTATGTGCTGAATCTTTCTATGGAAAACCTAGCCTGGAAAGGCGCAATGAATCCTTATCTGGCAACCTGGATTCCCAATATTGCTTTATTTCCCTTCAGTATCTGGCTGACTTATAAAGCTCTGACAGACTCTCAGCTTTTTGATATCGAGAAATATAGAGCCCTATTCAAACCAATTATAGAAAAGTTTTCCAAACCAAAAGAACACCAACGTTATCAATAAAATACAAAAAAACCTCTGCATACGCAGAGGATTTGTATTTATAGATCACCTATTAAATGCTAACCTGCAAAAGATTTTTTTTTAAACTCGCATCTGAGGCTGCTAAGAATACACTCGGCAAAATAATTCTGAGCATCTATTGCTTTAGTGAGCGGGTGGAGTCATGAAATATTAGGAAAAAAGGCTTACGAAGTTAGATCTAGAAATTTTCTAATAGTCTTTAAAACTCCGAATTCATCATTGGAATCTGCTTCAAAACAAGCGATTTTCTTTACCAAGGGATGTGCATTCTTCATGGCGTATGAATATCTCGAATTTTCCAACATTTTGATATCATTCATATAATCCCCAAAAACCATGGTCTCGTCTTGCGAAATCCCAAGAGCATTTTGTAATTTTTCCACAGCATTGCCTTTGTTAATACCTTTGTTCATAATATCCAGCCAGTATTTTCCAGATATAACGACCTCCAGATTGGCCTCTTCAAATTTTTTTAGAAAAGGATAGAGATGAGCTTCAGAACTGTCCGGATGATAAACGGCAATTTTGAAAGCATTGTCATCTATTTCCTCGGTCAGATCATCTACTTTTTGATTTTCTGTATAATATTTGGTTAAATAATTTTTAAAATCGTTATCATTGCTTTCAAAATAAGCTTTTTTGCGGGCAGAAAGAACGGCTCTAGCACCAGGAATATTCCGTACCGCGATGATAATCTCCTTCACAAGTACATAATCCATTTTGTCTACAAAAAGCTCGTTGTTTTTATAAACCACATAGCCACCATTTTCTGCAATAAAACCCATATCTTCTTCTATATCTTTGAAATAATGGGTAATTCCCGGCATTTGTCTGCCACTCGCAGGAACAAAAAGAATATTTCTTTTCTTAAGTTCCTGATAGATACCGGGAAAGTCCTTACCAACCTCGTGTTTTGAATTGAGGAAAGTGCCATCCATATCGGTAACGATCAGTTTTATATCTTTCATAAAATTAATTTCAAGCAATAATACCAATCTATTTTTTATAATGAGGCTAAAATTTTTATTTTCCTATCTTATAATGAACAGTGGAGATATTTTTCAATATTTCAGCACTTTGCTCCGGGGTGATGTCGCGTTGCGCTTCAGCAAGCATTTCGTATCCTACCATAAATTTTTTAACTTCCGCATTCCTTAATAAAAGTGGATAAAAATGCATATGAAAATGCCATTCGGGATGTGATTTTCCGTCCGTGGGCGATTGATGAATCCCTGCTGAATAAGGAAATGAAATCTCAAAAAGATTGTCATACATCGTTGTCAAATCCTTTATTATCGATGCTAAAGATAATTTTTCGCTATTTGAGAACTGCAATATATTTTCCATCACTCTTTTGCTTATAATGATTGTTTCATAAGGCCAAACAACCCAAAACGGCACCAATGCTACAAAATCTTCGTTTTCCAAAATGATTCTTTCGCTAGATTTCAATTCTGTTGTCAAATAATCGCGCAACAGAGTAGTTCCGTTTTTGTTAAAATATTTTTTCAGGTTTTCCTGAGTTTTCAAACAAATAGAAGGAACGGAGGATTGTGCCCATATTTGTCCGTGCGGATGCGCATTGCGGCAACCCATCACACGTCCTTTGTTTTCAAATATCTGAACGTGGTTGATGTACTCTTCAGAACCCAATTCCTCATATTGTTGCTGCCAAACGTCGACCACTTTTTTGATGTCGACCACTTCCATTTCCGATAAGCTGAGACTGTGGTTTTCCAAAAAACAAATGACTCTGTTGATACCTCGTTCTGGCTTTAATGAAAAAAAATCTAACTTTGTCTCCGAGAGTGTTCGGATTTTTGACCAATCAAAGCCATCTCTTTTTTGGTTAAATTTAAATCACCTAAATGCCCTCATAGTATCTACACAATTTCGCTGTTTTCTAGTATGCTGTAAATACAAAAAAGCCTTTAAACACTAAGATTTAAAGACTTTTGATGCAATTTGCTTTCTGCATTCGCAGAGAGGAAGGGATTCGAACCCTCGATACAGTTACCCGTATACTACCTTTCCAGGGTAGCTCCTTCAACCACTCGGACACCTCTCTAATTGAGGTTGCAAATATAATGAAATATCTTATTCCTCCAAGGATTTTTAAAAATCTTCTGTCACTTCTCCCGAAATATTTTCACTGAATAATTCGGAGAATGACTTATCATATTTAGGATTGTTGAGAATATGCATTACTTTGGTAATCGCAGCTTCCGCTGTCATATCTTTTCCGCTGATGGCACCGATAGTTGTGAAAATATTACTATTGCTATATTTCCCAAAACTAATTCCGCCTGACACACACTGACTTATCACAACTATTTCTATTCCACGAATTCTCAATTCCTGAAGGACATTCTGCGTTTTTTCATTATTAAAAATCGTTCCCGAACCGAAAACCTGCAAAACAATCGCTTCTGGAGTTTTGAATTCCAATAGAGATTCAAAGTTCATTCCTGGAAAAATCCTGTAAAAAATCACTTTTTCATTGAGATAAATATCTAGTTCAAATTTGCCTTTAGGTTTCCAAAGCAAATCTTTTTCAATATTAAGATGAACTCCGGATTGCCCAAGAATGGGATAATTAGGACTTTGATAAGCATCGAAAAACTCAGCAGAATATTTCAGGCTTCTATTTCCACGAAGAAGTTTATATTCAAAATAAACAGCGACTTCTTTGATGACGGCTTCATCATTTTCATAAAGACTGGCGTAATATAAGCTCGTCAAAAGATTTTCCTTGGCATCGGTTCGCAAATCTCCAATGGGTAATTGAGAACCTGTCAAAATCACTGGTTTACCCAGATTCTTCAGCATAAAACTAAGTGCAGAAGCCGTGTAGGACATCGTATCTGTTCCGTGAAGAATTAAGAATCCGTCAAAAGCATCATAATTTTTATAAATCCATTCTGCTATCATTCGCCATTCATTGGGTCCCATATCAGAAGAATCGACCGGTTTTTCAAAAGGATGAACAGAAACCTCGCATTCCAAAAGATTCATTTCTGGGATTCTCTTGAAAATAGTGGAAAAATCAAATGGAACAAGACTTCCTGTTTCATAATCTTTTTCCATCCCGATGGTTCCGCCGGTGTAAATAAGTAAGACTTTTCTTTTCATAAGAGAATGTTGATTCGAAGGTCAAATGTCGCAGCCCGACTTGAACGGAGCTCTTTTTCTTTTTTTGCTAAAAAAGAAAAAAGCGGGAGTGGAAGGCGGATTAAGCTGCCATAAAAACCTCAACAAAAGTAAAATTTTAATCTGAATGGGGAAAATAAAAAATGCCCGTTAAAAAACGAGCATTATTTTGATGTTTAAGTTAAATTATTTAACCAAAAGGATACTGGCAATCTGATTCGCCAACTCAGTTCCGATTCTGTCCTGAGCTTCTTCTGTAGCTGCACCGGTGTGAGGCGTCAAAGAGATTTTTGGATGCGTCAGGATTTTTTCAGAAGGCGTTGGTTCATTCTCGAAAACATCAAGACCTGCAAACGCCAATTTCCCAGAATCCAAAGCTTCTATCAAAGCTTCTTCATCTATTACGCCACCTCTAGCACAATTTACGATCGCTGCGCCAGTTTTCATTTTCTCTAATTCTGATTTTCCAATGATAGGACCATCCTGAGCAGGAACGTGAAGCGTGATAAAATCCGAATGCTGAATCAATTGTTCCAACGGCTCAGTTTCTATCTCTACGTTAATATATTGCTGATTGTAGAAATCTACACGTACACTTGCTTTCCCGATTCTTGTATCGGAAGCAATCACTTTCATTCCCAATCCAAGCGCGATTCTAGCAACCTCTTGTCCGATTCTTCCGATTCCAACAATTCCGATAGTTTTTCCTCTCAATTCAATTCCAGCTTCGTATTTTTTCTTCAATTTTGCAAACTCAGTATTTCCTTTTACAGGCATTTGTCTGTTAGAATCCTGCAGAAATCTGCTTCCTGAGAAAAGATGTGCAAACACCAATTCTGCAACAGATTCCGAAGACGCTGCAGGTGTATTGATTACGTGTTTTCCTTTCTCTCTAGCATAAGCAACCTCGATGTTGTCCATTCCAACTCCACCTCTACCGATGATTTCCAGACTTGGGCAGTTATCCACCATTTCCTTCGTCACTTTCGTAGCACTTCTTACAAGCAGAACTTTAACTTGATTTTCGTTGATATAAGTGATTAGATTTTCCTGAGCCACTTTGTCCGTGATTACCTCAAATCCATTGTCTTTTAGCGCATCTATTCCAGATTGCGTCAATCCGTCATTAGCAAGTACTTTCATTATAAATTGTATGTTTTTTGAAGAACAGAATCTGTTCAATAATTAATTGGTTTAAGAGCTTAATCCCGCTTTCCGTTGCAATCTTTTGCTTTTTCATATGTGAAAAAAAAGCAAAAGGATTTCCACTACAAAACGTAGTTTCGACGATTCCTTAATTTAATAAAATAATAGAGTCAATCGGGGCTAGGAGTTTTGTCATCCAATCAAAAATTCCCGAAAGTTGGAGGCTCGGGAATTTTTGATTTAGAATATTTTTAGTCACGGAAAACCTCTATGGTTACTTGTTTTTCAACCAAATCCGTGAATTTTCCTTTGTATCTTGTTGCGCGTACAAGGTGATTATCTATCCAGTGATAGTTTCCGCCTCTTGGTTTCCCAAGCAGAACGCTGTGGTATTTAAAACCGTGTTTGTTCAGCCAAGTTTCTGTGATTTCTCTCAAATCTTCTGTTCTGGAAGTGAAGAAACAAATCTGATGACCCTCGTCATACCATTTATTAATAGTTGCCAAAGCATCCGGAAAAGGCTCGCAAGTAACCATTCTTTCTGGTTCTTCGTTAGGAACATCGTCTGTAATCGTTCCATCGATATCAATCAAATAATTCTTGACATCGCCTTTCAGCATTGGGCTCAGATGTTCTTTGTATTCTAATTCCATAAGGTTCAAAATTAAGTTGGCAAAATTACACTTTTATATGCGCCACTGCAAATCATTAGCTAAAGTTTAATAAAATCTTAATTTTAAAGAATACTTTTGAGAAAAATATCATTTTAGTTTTACCACAATCACTTATCAACCTAAAATTTTTCAGCTGATTAGACCTTTAAACACAAAAAAATCACCTAAAAAACTTATCACATCTTTTTATATATTTGGTTAATAATAAAAACTATGGAGAAAAAACTCAAACTTTGGGATGCGGTGATGATCGTAATGGGATCTATGATAGGAAGCGGAATTTTTATCGTAAGCGCAGACATTATGCGAAATCTAGGTTCTGGTTACTGGATGATTGTAGTTTGGTTGATTACAGCAGTAATGACGGTTGCAGCAGCAATTAGTTATGGTGAACTCTCGGCGATGTTTCCAAAAGCAGGCGGACAATACACTTACATCACAGAGATTTTCGGGAAACCAATGGGATTTCTGTACGGTTGGGGAATGTTTACTGTGATTCAAACGGGAACGATTGCCGCGGTTGCTGTCGCGTTTGGAAAATTTACAGCTTATCTTGTTCCAAGTTTGAATGATGCTGCTCCGATTTTTCAAAGTGGCGAATTTAAAATCACGTGGACTCAGATTCTGGCGATTTTTGTGATTCTGTTTCTGACTTTTGTGAATACGAAAGGCGTTCAGTTTGGTAAGATTTTGCAAAATGTTTTTACTTCATCCAAAATCATCGCACTTCTCGGTTTGATTGTTCTAGGTTTTGTTTTGATTTCTCAATCCAATTGGAGTTCTAATATGAGTTTCGGCTGGGACGCGTTTCAAAATCTGAAACAAACCGAATGGAAAAGCATTTCTGGTGCTACTCTTGTTGGCGGGATCGCTGCCGCAATGGTAGGTTCTGTATTCAGTTCTGTAGCTTGGGAAAATGTGACTTTTATCTCCGGAGAAATCGAAAATCCAAAGAAAAACGTTGTAAAGGCAATGATTTTAGGAACTTCGGCTGTGATGATTCTTTATCTTCTCGTGAATTTCGTTTACCTCAACGCACTCGATAGAGATTCTATCGCTTTTGCTGCGAATGACAGAGTTGCTGTTGCTGCTGCCGAAAAAATGTTTGGAAATGCAGGAACCATTATCATTGCAGTTCTTGTGATGATTTCGACTTTCGGTTGTGTGAACGGAATTGTTCTCGCCGGCGCAAGAGTTTTTCAGACAATGGCGAAAGACGGATTATTTCTAAAATCAGCCGTTGAAAATAATAAAAACGGCGTACCTGCAAAATCACTTTGGATGCAGGGGATTTGGGCAAGTTTGCTTTGTCTGAGCGGACAATATGGCGATTTGCTGGATATGATTTCGTTTGTGATTGTTTTGTTTTATATGATTACCGTTTTTGGTGTCATCTATCTGAGAATCAAAAAACCTGGACTGGAAAGAGGTTACAAAACTTTTCTTTATCCTTTTACGCCTATTCTCTATCTTTTGATTGGAACCGGATTTTGTATTCTGTTATTTATTTATAAACCGCAATATACGTGGCCAGGATTGGGATTGATTTTGATTGGATTGCCAGTTTATTTTTTTATAAATAAGAAAATTGTTAATCTTGACGACACTCCGGATGAAGATTAAAAAAATAAGATTTAAATAATTACCAAAATTTGGTAACTTTGATTTACAATAAAAAAATTAATATGGGGCGAAATACATCTGTTTCCTTAGGAAATCATTTTGAAGATTTTGTGGATGACAAAATTTCACAAGGGAGATTCAAGAACGCTAGCGAAGTGATTCGTGCTGGATTGAGACTTTTGGAAGAAGAGGAAAACAAATTACAATTCCTTAAAACCGCTGTACAAGAAGGAATCAAAAGTGGGATTGCAAAAGATTTTGAACCACAAGGTCATCTTGCATCACTAAAAGCCAAAATGAAAAATGGCTAAATATTTCTTCACAAACAAAGCTGTAGAAGACCTTTCAAATATTTATGAATATACTTATCAATCTTGGTCAGAAAAGCAAGCGGATAACTATTACTAGGAACTAATTAGCTTCTGTCAAATGCTTTCAGAAAACCCGAATATTGGTAAAAACTATAGCGAAATTGCTTCTGACATTTTTGGATTTCTTGCCAATCGACATATTTAATCCTATTGCTGAAAGGTTGGTCTCCACCATTGCCTTTTTCCTCTTCGGATTAACAGGCGGAATCTAAACATTAATTTTCTAAAATCCACCAACTATTTTTCAGTACATTACCACATATTATCTTTTACCGAATTTTAGACATAAATGAAATAGAAATCACAAGAATTATTGGTGCCAATATGGATTTAAAATCAAGAATAAAAGATTAAGATTCCAACAAGAACTCCTTATAATTCCCCAAAAACTTAACATCAGCGCCAATCGCTTTCAATTCATCAATCGAATTGATATAAAGAACATTGTTCCAATCTCCGACAACAGTTACAAAAAAGAAATAGTTACCGAGTTTGGTTTTCAAAGTTCGGGATTCGATTTTGCTAAGGTTCATATTGCGCCACGCAAAAACCGATAAAACCTGATGAAGTCCTCCGGCGTGATCTTGTGGAAGTGTAATCAAAAGTCCGGTTTTCTTTCCAGAACTGTTCAGATCGCTGTCAAAACTTTCATCACTTTTGGAGATCACAATGAATCTCGTATGATTTTCTTCAACATCGTGAATGTTGTCATTTATGATTTTCAGACCGTATAATTCCGCAGCAAATTTGTTGGCAACAGCTGCAATTTTTCTATCAGGATTTTCAGAAACCCGTTTTGCAGCCGCAGCTGTAGAAGTAAAATCTTGTTTTGTAACTTCGGGATAATTCTGATTTAAAAAATGAAAACTTTGCGCAAGAGCCTGAGGATGAGAATAGATTTTCTCGATTGCAGTATCATTTTCTTGACTTGGATGGATCATCAGATGATGTGCAATTGGCATTACGGCTTCCGCTTCAACTCTGATTTCCGGCGTTTGATAAAGATAATCCAAAGTCATAGAAACCGTTCCTTCTATCGAGTTTTCCAACGGAACAACTGCTTTATCAACCTCATTATTCTGAACTGCCAAAAAGCAATCTAAAATATTAGCTTTCGGAATCAATTCTTCGTTTGGGAATAATTGCTTTGCAGTTAACTGTGTAAAAGAGGCTTCGGGTCCTAAGAATGCTATTTTCATTCTGCGAAATTAAAGAATTTTTGAACCACAAAAGTAGATTTATTCATCAATAGAAAATCCTTCGACTCCGCTCAGGATGACAATTCTAATACTAAAACTTTAATTATAATAATTGTCAGGATGAGGCTCTCGAAGCTTTTTTATAAAAATTTAATTGGTTTCTATGCTGATTGCAGGAACTTTATAATTATTGAATTTCTTGTCAGGCTGTAGAATTCTGGCTTTTTTCAGAAGGTCTTCTGCAATTAGAATCGATTGGTTGTGAACTTCGATATCATTTAGAAAAAATCTTGATTCTTGAGTGAGATTCAATTTTGTTTTAGCTTCAGCAATGGTTACTTTTTCGATAGTTTGAGGCTTTTTCATTACAATATTAATCAAACCATTTTTCACGAGGTCATCATATTGTTCGATTTGCGAAGACGGCGATTTGTAAACTTGAACACTTTGAATTTCTTCTGGATTGAAGCTGTGAAGCAACACATTAGAAACAATCACGTTATCAACAATATAAATCGGATTAACGTCAGATTTCTGAGCCAATGAAAATTGAATACAAAAGAAAACTGCGAAAGCAAAAATTAGCTTTTTCATAAATTTTGGATTTAAAGAACTAAATTAAGAATTTTAATTGGCATCACCTTTTTCGATACCTTCTTCTATTTTTTCAACCACTTCTTCTTTTTCTTCTTGTGAAATGTTGAATTGGTCTTCTTTGTCCTCGTTTCTTACAACCAAAGAAATCCAAATCGGAAAATGGTCAGAATCAACAGATTTCATCACTTTCATATCGACCAACCGGAAATGCGGACTCACGAAAAAATGGTCAAGCGGCCAGCGCAGAAACCAATATTTGGCGTGAAACGTATTGTACATTCCTCGTCCACGTCGTGGATCTAGCATTCCGCTGGATTTTAGAAACAGCTTGGTCGTTCTGGACCAGGCGACATCATTCAGGTCACCAAAAACAATGGCTGGTTTTCCAAATTCCTCTGCCTTTTCGCCCACCAGAAGAATCTCGGCATCGCGTTCGGTGCTTGCGGGATTTTCCTGAGGAACCGGTGGCGTAGGATGAATACCAAACAAACTCACAATCTGGTTGTTATATTCCAAATCCGCAACAATCGAAGGAATATCATTATCAACCAAATAATTGATTTCATAATTTTTGACTGGAAAATGACTGTAAAACAGAAGTCCATAAGTGTTATCCAAAGGAACTTCGATTTTATATTTGTAATCATCAGTAACCAATTTCAATGCATTTTGCCATTTTTTATCGGTTTCCAAAAAGAACAAAACAGAGGGATTCTCTTTCTTAACCAAATCAATTAATTTCTGATAATTCCGGTTATGCTGATAAACATTACAAACCAAAATATCAAGAACTTTTTCACTAGCATTCGGCTTTATCTGGTCAATCATTGTTTTCCCAAAATTGGTATATGGAATAATAATGTAGAGAAGATAGATGGCACAGATTGCTTCCAGAATCAGAATCAGATATTCGTAAATATTCGGATTTTCATAAGTGAAAAACCAAGCGACAATAAGAATTAGAAGAATGATAAATTTCTGAAAACGCGGATAATCAAAAATCCTAAAAGTCCAATATGTATTTTTAATCGCAGGCATCAGAACCGATAAAATCGCCAAAACCGAAATGCTCCAATACAAATAAGACGTCCAATGTTCCATCCTATCAATTTATTCTTTAATATTTTTTCCGAGGATAATCAGGCTTCGTTTTTCGCCATCCAATTCGGCAATATTTTTGAGATTGGCCCACAGTTCAAATCCGAATTTTTCAAACAAAGACAAACTTGGAAGATTATGAGCGAAGATGAAAGCGAGAAGATTTTCGATTCCAAGGGCGTGAGATTTTTCGATGGCATATTCCAGAATCAATCTGCCCAAACCTTTTCCTCGATATTTTTCATCAATATAAAGACTGATTTCAGCTGTTTTCTGATAAGCAGGTCTTCCATAGAAATCCTGAAAACTTACCCAGCCAACGGTATTTTTCTCCGAATCCAAAATCATCCAAAGCGGACGAAATTCGGGGTTATGATGATGAAACCACACGAGTTTACTCTCGACAGAAACAGGTTCCAAATCAGCGGTGACCAATCGAGATGCAACCGTAGAATTGTAAATTTCCACAATCTTAGGAAGGTCATCTAAAGTTGCATCACGAAAAGTCATATTTTTTAATTATTAATTGTTAATTATCAATTGCATTGAAAGCTTGTTCCAAATCGGCAATCAAATCTTCTGCATCTTCGATTCCGACACTCAGTCTAACCAAATCGTCTGTGATTCCCAAAACTGCTCTTTTATCTTCTGGAATCGATGCGTGCGTCATCATCGCAGGAAGATTGGCCAACGATTCTACTCCACCCAAAGATTCTGCCAAAGTGAAAACTTTGATATTTTCTAAGAATTTAATCGCATCTTCTTTCTTCCCAGACTTGAACGTGAAAGAAACCATTCCTCCAAATTCCGTCATTTGTCTTGTTGCCAAATCATATTGCGGATGAGACGACAATCCTGGATAATAAATCTTTTCTACCAAAGAATGATTTTCAAGAAATTTAGCGATTTCGAAACCGTTGTCAGAATGTCTTTGCATTCTAAGTGCCAATGTTTTGATTCCTCTCAACACCAAATAAGAATCGTGAGGACCTAAAATACCACCGCTTGCAAACTGAATGAAATGTAATTTCTCTCCTAATTCAGCATCTTTTGCAATCAAAGCGCCGGCAATCACATCAGAATGTCCGCCTAAATATTTAGTTGCAGAATGCATCACAATATCAGCACCTAAATCCAAAGGTTTTTGAATATAAGGTGTCGCAAATGTGTTATCAACTGCGACCAAAATATCTTTACCTTTTACAGTATCAGCAACCATTTTGATATCCACCAATTTCATCAACGGATTGGTAGGCGTTTCTAGCCAAATTAATTTGGTTTTATCAGTGATAACATTTTCTAATTCTTCAACATTATCAAAACCGATGAATGTAAATTTCAGCTGATATTTCTCGAATAATCTGGTGAACATTCTGTAAGATCCACCGTAAAGGTCGTCTACAGCAATCACTTCGTCGCCGGGACTTAGCAATTTCAAAACACAATCAATCGCTGCCAAACCGGAACCGAAAGCTAAACCTCTAGCTCCGTTTTCTATGCTTGCCAAAGAATCTTCCAAAGCTTGTCTCGTAGGATTTGCTCCTCTGGAATATTCGTAACCGGAAAGTAATTGTCCCGGGCTTTTTTGAGCAAATGTGGATGTTAAAAATACAGGAACGTTTACCGCTCCAGTTGCTGGTTCGTGGTGTTGTCCACCGTGTATCACTTTTGTATTGAATTTCATATTTTATATTTTTAGGTTAGAAGATGGATGTTGGAAGATGGATGAAAAAACTTCCAGCTTCAGACTTCCAACATCCAGCAATTATTACATTTTTATCGCAGACTTCACAGCAAATTCCTCAGCCATTTCTGCAATCCATTGTGCTACATCTTCTTCGCTGGTTGCTCTTTCATAAGTGTGACCGATTGAAACCAGGATCTGATGAAAGAATCTTTTCATCTCGTCAACAGGCATATCTTTTGTCCAAAGGTCGATTCTAAGAGCTTCCATTGCTTTGCTGTCCCAAACGGAAATCATCGCAGCTTTGGTTTCCTGTCTCTTGATTCCGCCGTCTTCGGCTTTCCAAAACATTTTCTCCGGAACGTGATTATCGTCCAATTCTAAATCTATAACGATTTTTGTCTTTTTCATTGATTTTATTCTTAATATATTAAGTGATATTTATTCTAATTTTAAACGCAAAGTCCGCAAAGTTTTTTTTTCCTAATTGAAAAAATTTTTAAGATTCGCGAAGGCGCTCCGCTCAGCAAAAAATTAAATTATTTAAAAAACTCTCAAAACTCTACTTGGGTCTATAATCTGAAGCATTGAAAATCTCCGTTGCATTTTTCTTTAAAAACACCGGTAATTTTTCTTCCGGATGAGCTTTCAAATAATGTTTGCAAATCTGCCAACCTGTCCAAATGGCTATTTGTGGCGAGCTTTCTCTATCCACTTCTGTATAGAATTTTGAGAAAGGTCCAGGCGTGATGAATCTTTCGGAAAGATTTGGATCTGCACTGAAGAGCAAATCATTTTCAACAAAATAGTTCCAGATATTGGCTTCGTTCGCTACCGCCCAATCGTATTGTTCTTTGGTATAATTGATTTTCAAGTAATCCGGAACATTTGGTAAAAATGCGTCTTGAAGAATCTGAATTTTTCCTTGATAAACCATCTGATCCAAAAACTTTTGTTGTTCCATCTGAGCAGGAACCAATCTTGCCGCAAAAAAAGCAGAGATTTTCGGAACCAAATTATCAGGATTCATCGATTTTTGAAAATATAAATCCAGACCTTTGTAATTTTTATTACCATCTCCCATAAAACCTGTAACATCAACAAAAAGCATATTCTGATCTTCTCTCAGAAAAATCGGATCTGTAACATTTTGAGGATCAACAACCGATGAATAAAGATAAATATGAGGCGGAACAAAATTCGGAAAGTAATTTTTGATATGTGAGAAAAGATCAACTAAATCTTTATTCAATTTTGTTTTATCAATCTTAGAAATCGCTTCTTTATAAACACGAACTTCCATTGTATCTTTTCTTCTGTTGTCGTAATCTGCATCTGGAACAGAACCCTGAAACCAAGGATATTTCGCTTTGAAATCTTCCAAACTTACCGAAGAATTATAAAATTCACCAGACAAATCTGTGACCTCTACTTTTTTAACAGGATTTTTGATTTCAACATTCCATTGGTTTTCATTTTCTTTTTTGCAAGAACTTAATCCAAAAACTAAAACTGCAGAAATCGTGATATATCGGAAAAACTTCATTATTTTTACATTAAGATTTTCGAATAGCAAAAATAACGCTTTAAATCTTGAATCAAGAATTTTAACAAAATATTATGCAGACACAAAAAGTAATAGATCATATTGTCAACTGGTTAAAAGATTATGCAACCAAAGCGAATTCAAAAGGTTTTGTAGTAGGTGTTTCCGGAGGAATAGATTCCGCAGTGGTTTCAACTTTGGCAGCGAAAACAGGATTGCAAACTTTGGTTTTGGAAATGCCAATCCGTCAAAAAGCCGACCAAGTTGACCGAGCCCAAGATCACATCGAATTTTTAAAATCAAATTTCTCTAATGTTGAAGGCTTCCGAGTTGATTTGACACCAACATTTGAATCTTTTGAAAAAACAACTGACGGTTACAAAGACGATTCTCCAAATAAAAATCTTGCTGAAGCTAACACAAGATCAAGATTGAGAATGGTTACACTATACTATTATGGTCAAATCAACGGACTTTTGGTAACGGGAACCGGAAATAAGGTTGAAGATTTCGGCGTTGGATTCTTTACAAAATATGGCGACGGCGGTGTTGACATCTCTCCTATTGCAGATCTTTATAAAACCCAGGTTTATGAGATTGCAAAAGAATTAGGTATTCTTGAAAGCATTCAACAAGCAAAACCAACGGACGGACTTTGGGAAGTTGACAGGACAGACGAAGATCAAATTGGCGCTACTTACCCCGAATTGGAATGGGCAATGGAGCAACAACTTGCTGGAAAAACTGAAGCAGACTTCGAAGGAAGACAAAAAGAAGTGATGGAAATCTACCTGAAATTCAACAAGGCAACTCAACACAAGATGAATCCGATTCCTGTTTGCGTGATTCCGACTGAATTGAAATAATTTTTAAAATGTTCTTACAGAGATCAAGTAGATTTCCGCAAAAATCACCCTCAAAAATTAACCAAATCAACGAGAACTTAAATTCCAAATCAAAAGTTATGAAAAATAAAATTTTACTTTCTGCTTTTTGCATTTTCGCATTGTCATCGAGTTTTCATTCTCAGGAAACTAAAAACGACGAGGTTTCTGTTTCTGCACCGGTTGAAATAATAGACAGATTAAATATTCCCGGACCACTAAAGTTCAATGAAAGTGAATATTTCCTGGCTTGGAGTAAACAGAATTCTGCAACTTGGGCGCAACAGCAATATATCCTGAGAGATGATGATTTCAAAAATTATAAAGAACTCATCAATATCTCGTATTTCGACAAAGAGATTGACATGGAAATGGCCGCAAAACAAAAAGTAGATTACGTCGAAAAGCTAAAAGAAAAAAATCAGGACAAATATGCTTTTGTGGGCGTTACGGAAAGTCCGGACGGTAAAGAAATGATTGTAGATTATCTAATCACTGTAAGTCCAAAAGAAGGTGAATCTTACGCCGAATATAACATTGACAGATTTAAAAGCTTTGACGCAAACGGCAAAAAATCTTTTCTCATATTTTCTTATTCAAAACGTCTTGCCGGCGATCTAAAATACGCTTCCAGATCACTTTCAAAAGAGAGAAGCAAACTAATGGAAGCCGTGATTACAACAGCTGTTCCGCCTGTAACATACAAACCGACTGCTGTAGACCCGAAAAAAAAATGATTTAGCAAGAATGAACGATGAAATTTACATCCGCAGGTGTATAGAATTAGCAGAAAAAGCATTGGGAAAAACCTATCCAAATCCTTTGGTTGGTTCTGTGATCGTTTATGACGACAGAATAATTGGCGAAGGTTTTCACAAAAAAGCTGGCGAACCACACGCAGAAATCAATGCGATTAATTCTATAAAAGAGGAAGACATACATCTGATTCCAGAATCTACAATCTATGTTTCGCTGGAACCTTGTGCTCACTTTGGAAAAACGCCACCTTGTGCAATGAAGATCAAAGAGCTAGGATTCAAAAAAGTGGTGATTGGCGCTATGGACAGCCACGACAAAGTGAATGGAAAAGGAAAAAAAATCATTACCGATGCAGGAATTGAGGCTGTTTCAGGTGTCCTTGAAGATGAATGCAGACAGCTCAACAAAAGATTTTTCACTTATCACGAGAGAAAAAGACCTTTCATTATTCTGAAATGGGCAGAATCTGTGGACGGTTTTATGGATAAGGATTTTCAGCCGTACCAAATCAGCAATGCTCTGTCAAAACAGTTTGTTCACCAGATGCGAAGTGAGGAACATGCGATTCTTGTTGGAAAAAACACCGCACTTCACGACAATCCAAGTTTGACGGTAAGAGATGTTGAAGGTCGAAATCCTATTAGAATTTTGATTGATTTCAATCTCGAAGTTTCTGAAAATTCTAATATTTATAATGATGAGGCAGAAACAATTATTTTTAATTCGGTTAAAAACCTGGAAGATAAAAATCTGAAATTTGTTAAAATAAGAAGAGAAAACTCTATTAATAAGATTTTAGAAAAATTGTATGAATTACATATTCAGTCCGTGATTATAGAAGGTGGAAGATTTACTTTGCAGGAATTCATCAATCAAAATATATGGGATGAAACATTGATTTTCAAAAATCCAAATCTGAATTTAGACAACGGAACCAAAGCGCCAGAATTCAATTTCAATCCTCAAAAAAAAGAAAAACTAAGAGATACAGAAGTTTTATTTTTCGTTAACGAAAGTCTTGACTAATATCAGAATTACAGCTAAGAAAAAATCCGTAAATTCGCATCTTTAATCACTCTATGAAAAATCTGAGCGCATCTACAAAAGGTTTGATTTTTTCTTTGTTGGCAATGGGATTTGCCTTTGCGATCTACTTTTTGTTTTTGGCAAAACCGAATTATTACTTAGTGGACAATCCTACGCCGGAAACTTATTATTTCAAAGTCAATAACGGCGAAGAAAAGGTTTTATCTGCGGGACAATATCTGAAAGTTGACCTTAATAAAGGAAAAAACAAGATTCAGGTTTTTGATCAAAACAAACAAATGCTTTACGATTCTGCCTTTACAGTGAACAAAGTTAGAGGCCTTCTGAATATTACACACAAAGATTATTACATCAACAATCAATACTATGGTTACGGTTTGAACAAAGATTCTTTGATGGCTACAAAACCAGGATTGGAGATTGACAAGAAGCTTTATCTTGGCGATGTTAAGAAAATAAACAAGCTATATTCTGAAGACTTTTATTATAATTTGGACGAAGATTATGATCGTGTTATCAAAAACGTCGCAAAAATTGAAAGCAGATCAAAGATTTTCAGAAAGCAGGATTTTATCAATTATTACAACAACTATTACAAATTTTAAGTGATTTTGAAATTAAGCTATCATTTATCATTTATAAATTATCACTTATAAAAAAATGGAACACAACAACGTAACACCATATAACTCCGAAAACAGCAAGAAAAGTCAAGTCGAAGATATGTTTGACAACATTGCGCCAAAATATGACCTTTTGAATCACGTTTTATCGATGAAAATTGATGTGCTATGGAGAAACAAGTTGGTAGATATGCTAAAAAAAGACCAACCACAATTAGTTTTGGATGTAGCGACTGGAACAGGAGATTTAGCATTAGCAGTTCAGAAAGGGACCAACTCAGATGTTGTTGGACTTGATCTTTCTCAACAAATGCTGAATGTGGGAATCGAAAAAATCAAGAAGCAAAATCTTGACGGTAAGATTACGATGCAGAAAGGCGATGCAGAACAACTTCCGTTTGAAGACAATAAATTTGATGGTGTAACCGTTGCATTTGGAGTGAGGAACTTCGAAAATCTGGAAAAAGGTCTATCGGAACTTAGAAGAGTTGTGAAGGAAAATAAGAGTATTTATATTTTAGAATTCTCCAAAGTCGAAGGATTTTTGGCGCCGTTCTATATGTTTTACTTTAAAAATATATTGCCGGCAATCGGTCGTTTGGTTTCTAAAGACAACAGAGCTTATACCTATCTTCCGGATTCCGTTAATGCCTTTCCTTACGGAGAAAAAATGAAATCAATACTTCTGAATACAGGATTCAGAAAGGTAGAATACACAAAATTAAGTTTAGGAATAGCCACCATTTATAAAGCTACAAAATAGGATGAAGAAGCGATTGATCAAGATTTTATTACTAAGCCTTACTTTTGGGAGTAATCTCCAGGCACAAACGTTCAATAACCTTTTCCGAACCAAAGACAGACCGGAAAATATGGAAGCTGTTGATTTTATAAAATTTACAGCAGGATTCTATCTTGCTGCCAACAATTTCGATTATAAAATGGTTCTGGATCGTACATATGGAACAGATGGTAATAAAAACCTTGTTGAATCCAAGCCTACTTACAGCTTTGGCGCAGGACTTATCGGTAAAATGCGGCTTAATGAATTTCTTGATCTGAGAATTGAGCCGGGCTTGCATTTCGTACAAAGAGAACTCACATTCAATACTTTTGATAAAGTTAACGAAATGTACCGTTCAGGCTATCCATTGCCTGATGGATCAGTTGTGCCTCCAATTATACCAACCGATGTAGATATAAAAAGAACCGTAAAATCAACTTATGTTGATGTACCTATTTTGCTGGAGATACACGGAGACCGCTGGTACAATTCCCGTCCATACGCTGCTGCAGGAATCAACTACCTGATGAATCTGCAATCCAACGAACGTTCCGAAGGCGACAACAGTGTCAATACGTTCCGAACAACTACTCATAACTTCGGCTGGTCTGCAGAAATCGGGATACAGTTTTACTTCAGCAGATTCAAACTGACACCAGCAGTCCGCGGAACTTTTTTCACCAATAACGAGTTGGTTCAGGACAAATCCAGCACACCACCTTATTGGACACCAGCCATTTCCAGCATGCAAAGCCGGGCATTTATGCTGGTACTGAAATTCGAATAAAATCAATATAAAAAGGCTTTCCAAGTTTTTTTTTTATGGCGTGACCTTTAGAGAATTGCGCGCTCGCGTTGCGAGCGCGCAATTCTCTAAAGGTCGGTCTGCAGGCAGTCGCTCTCCGCCTCTGGCGGAGGAGCTCCAACAATGCCTTTCGCCCTCACGCAGCTGCGCCGGATACCTTTATTGTAATATTTTAGTAGGCTTTGTCAGCAAAATAAAGAATTATAAAAACTTTAAATCTCTATAAATCAAATAAAAAGCATTCTCTTTTAATAAAACGACAATAAGCCTTTAATTCATCATTAATTTTTCCTATTTTTGTAAAAGTTAGAATTTAATTCTGGTGATGCTAAGCGAGTTAGAAAACAACTTTTCTGTATTGGAAAAAAAGATCCTCAACCTACATAAGAAGTTCAGGAATCTTTCGGAAAAATATGCAGAACAGTCCGATGAACTAGAAAAGCTGAAAGAAGAATATGCAGAAGAAAGGCGCAGAAACCAGAATTTGGCAGAAGAAAATAAAGAATTAAAACTATATTCAGCGATATCCGGAAATGCAGAACATAACCGTCTGATGAAAAATCACATCAACAGACTAGTAAAAGAAATAGATATGTGTATTTCCGAACTTCAAAATAACGGCTTATAAAATATGGATTTCAGAAGAATAACAATCAATATTGCCGGTAGAAACTATCCGCTGAACGTACCTGCTGCCGAAGAGGAGACGCTTCGGAAAGTAGGAAAACAGATAGAAACAATGATTAAGGACTTCGAAGCAAGCTTTGATGTGAGAGACAAACAGGATGCTCTTGCGATGTGCGCTTTGAAACTGGGAACCAATGCGGAAGTATATTCTTTAAATAACGAGAAAAATATAAAAAATACAAATGAGCGTGTGAGTAAAATCAATACGCTCCTGGAACAGCTGGAGGATTAATATTCTGGCTACAAGTTGCCTACAATAGTTCTAACACAAAGAAGTAAACTCAACAATTAAAAATTACCGGACGAAAGTTCATTTGATGGCGTGCTGCCTTGCGCAGATTACAGAAAATGAAAATCAGTCCAAATCGTGTTTTTATGGAGTTTACTCTATAACTGAACTGTTGTAGGTTTTTTTATGTTCCGTCATAAGTAAAAAGTTGGATGACGGAAGTTTATTAAATTGGAAAAGAGCGTGTGTGGTTACAAAATTATCTAACTTCAGACGTCTGACTTCCATCAATTAGAGAGACAATTAAAACTCAATATATATAAATTTATGGACACAATTACCATTATTATCGGTGTTGTCGCACTTCTTATAGGAGCCGTAGCAGGACTTTTCTTCGGGAAAAGCTCTATCAATTCTAAGGCAAAATATATGATAGAAGACGCCAAAAAGAGCGCCGAAAACATTATAGAAAAAGCTAGTGTACAGGCAGAAGCCGTAAAAAAAGAAAAACAGCTACAAGCCAAAGAAAGATTCCTTGAACTGAAATCCCAGCATGATGCAGACATCCAGTCCAGAGAAAAGAAAATGCATGACTCGGAAAAACGCATCAAAGACAAAGAGAGCAAACTTAATGACGAGCTAAGTAAAGCCGGAAAACTGGAAAAAGATCTTGAAAAGCAAATCAATGACTATAACAAAAAACTAGACATTCTTCAGAAAAAACAGCACGATTTGGATGTTGCAACCGCTCAAAAAGTAGAAATGCTGGAAAAAATTTCCAACTATTCAGCAGAAGAGGCAAAAAGCGAATTGGTAGAATCTCTGAGAGCAGAAGCTAAAACCAAAGCCCAAGCACACGTTCAAAGCATTATGGAAGAAGCTCAGCTTAATGCAAAAAATGAAGCTAGAAAAATCATCATCCAAACCATTCAGAGAATCGGGACAGAACAGGCCATCGAAAATTCGGTTTCTGTTTTCAACATTGAGTCTGATGAAATCAAAGGTAGAATTATTGGCCGTGAAGGTAGAAATATCCGTGCTTTAGAAGCTGCTACAGGTGTAGAGATTATTGTAGATGATACACCGGAAGCTATTCTACTGTCTTGCTTCGATCCGGTAAGAAGAGAGATCGCAAGATTGTCACTTCACAGATTAGTTACAGATGGCAGAATTCATCCGGCGAGAATCGAAGAAGTGGTGGATAAAACCAGAAAACAAATCGAGGAAGAAATCATCGAAGTTGGAAAGAGAACGATCATTGACCTTGGAATTCACGGACTTCACCCTGAATTGGTTAAGATTGTTGGTAGAATGAAATTCCGTTCCTCTTACGGTCAAAATTTATTACAGCACTCTAGAGAAGTTGCCAATATCGCAGCAACTATGGCTGCGGAATTAGGATTGAATGTTAAACTGGCCAAAAGAGCTGGTCTTTTACACGATATCGGTAAAGTTCCTGAGCAGGAATCTGAATTGCCACACGCACTTCTTGGGATGCAATGGGCTGAAAAATTTGGTGAAAATGCTGAAGTGATTAATGCTATTGGTGCGCACCACGACGAAATTGAGATGACTTCTCTCCTATCTCCTATTATACAGGTGGCCGATGCGATTTCTGGAGCTAGACCAGGCGCAAGAAGACAAGTCTTGGAGTCTTACATCCAGAGACTGAAAGATCTTGAAGCTGCAGCTTTGAGTTTTGAGGGCGTGTCTAGCGCTTATGCTATCCAGGCTGGTAGAGAGCTGAGAGTTATGGTAGAAAGCGGCAAGGTAAATGACGAAAATGCTTACCAGCTATCTTATGATATCTCAGAAAAAATACAGAATGAGCTTACTTATCCAGGTCAGGTCAAAGTAACTGTAATCCGAGAAACAAGAGCTGTGAACATTGCCAGATAATCAAAATTTCATATTATAAAAACATTGGGCTTCCGAATACGGAAGCCTTTTTTCATGGATGACAAATTTTCACCTAAAATGACAGAATTTCATAATAAAAACAGTTGGCATACCATTGGAATTTATGAAATTGAGTTTACAAAAAATATTGTTTAACCTTTTAAAATCAGTTTGTTATGTCAATTGTAAAAAGAAACACTGGCGATTTGTTCCCTGCCAGTCCGAGAACATTGTTCGATGACTTTTTCAGCCGCGAACTTTTTAACTGGGGCAATAATAATTTTTCTTCAACAAGAACGACACTTCCATCTGTAAACATCAAAGAACTTGATGATTGCTTTGAAGTGGAAGTAGCTGCACCGGGATTGGAAAAGGAAGATTTCATGATCACTTTGGAAGGTAATCTTCTGACAATTTCATCTACCAAAAAAAATGAAACAGAAGACAGAACCGGCCAATATATGAGAAAAGAATTCAGCTACCAGTCTTTTTCGCGTAGTTTTGAGCTGGCAAAAGATGTTGTGGATGAGGAACGGATCCAGGCAAAATATGAAAATGGTGTACTGAAACTCAACATCCCGAAAACAGAAAAAGCAAGAAAGCAAGAACCTAAGCTTATTGAGATTCAATAATAAAAAGGCTTCCAAAATTGGAAGCCTTTTTTCAATATTAACTCAAACTCCCTCTTATTCTACTCCTACAGAGTCATCGCCTCGCCCATCTGCTACTGCGTGGATATTCTGATTGCTGTCTACCACAATAACTTCTGTCCTTCCAATCTGCGAAACTTTTTCGAACTTATAATTTTTCTTTTCTAAAGCTTTAATAGTAGTTTCCGGAAATTTATTTTCAACTTTTACTACCTCTGGAAGCCACTGATGATGAAATTTCGGCGCATTAACAGAGAAATTTGCATTTTGCTTAAAGTCAATAACATCTACAACAGCTTGGAATACCGAGGTGGGAATTGTAGTCCCGCCGGGTGTTCCTACTACCATTTTTACTTTGCCGTCTTTCAGCACTACTGTTGGTGTCATAGAAGAAAGCATTCTTTTTCCCGGTTGTATTTTATTAGCTTCCCCACCTACAGCTCCATACATATTGGGAACACCTGGTTTTACTGAAAAGTCATCCATTTCATTATTCAGAAAAAATCCAGCACCAGAAACCACGGTTTTACTTCCGTAAAGTCCGTTGAGTGTGGTAGTAACAGAAACTGCATTACCAAATTTATCCAGAATAGAAATATGCGTTGTTTCTGTACTTTCCTTTTGGTTTGGGTTGATGATTTTACCTACATCTTTGCTTGGTGTTGCAGTATTTTTATCAAAAGATTTCCATCGGCTTTTAAGATAATTGTCAGAAATCAGCATTTGCGTCTTATCCTCTATAAAATCAGGATCACCCATATATTCCGCTCGGTCAGCATAAGCTCTGCGTTCCGCCTCAACCATAATCTGAACCGCTTCTTCTGAGTTCATCTGGTACTTGGAAAGATCTTCGTAAGAAACCATTTTCAGCATTTGGGCAAGCAAAGTTCCACCACTGGAAGGCATTGGCATAGACACTACCTGATGATCTTTATAATTAAAAACCAATGCTTTACGTTGTTTTGTTTTATAATTTTTAAGATCTTTTCGCTGAATAATACCGTTTCCGAGTTTCATTTCTTCAACAATTAATTCTGCTGTTTTTCCTTCATAAAACTCCTTTTCGCCAACTTTTTGAATTCGCTTAAGTGTTTCTGCCAATTCTGGTTGTAGTAAAAGGTCACCTGCTTTCCACAAGTTATCCTTCACAAAAGCGATTTTATTTTTATTATGTTTCAGAAAATCATTTTTGTGAGCGTTTAATAATCCAGCTTCCTGTTCTGTTATGGCAAAGCCTTTCTCTGCTAGATCTATTGCGGGTTCAATGAGTGTAGAAAATGGTAATCTGGCATATTTCGTTGTTTCAAACATCCCGGATACACTTCCCGGAACACCCACTGCCAATCTACCATTTTGTGAAAGATCTGTATTAGCATTGCCTTTTTTGTCCCAATACATATCGAAACTTGCTTTAGATGGTGCAGTTTCCCGATAATCTAATGCTATATTTTTTCCATCCGAAGTGGTACCTACCAAAAATCCGCCACCGCCAATGTTTCCAGCTTGTGGATAAACCACAGCCAGCGCGAGCTGTGTGGCAATGACTGCATCAAAAGCGTTTCCGCCTTGTTTCAATATTTTTGCTCCTGCTTCACTTGCCAAAGGATGCGCGGAAACCACGACACCTTTATTTTTTACTTTGACTTCTTTGATAATGTTAATATCCGTATACTGTGCAGATAATGTGACAGATAACAACAAAACTGCATATAATGTTTTTTTCATTTCTTGCTTAATTGGTATTGAAAATTAATTGGGAATAATTATAGCAAATTTAGTCTATAATTATATTTAATTGATATAATAAACCCGAAAGATTATCTCTTGAAAATCTTGCTTTTCTTAGTTGATTTTGATTTGGATCGATGGAAAAATTGATAGCAGATCTAAGGTCAGAATATTCCAGATTTGTTCTTTCAAAAACAGCATCAGTAAGATTTGAATTTGTGAATGCAGAGTAAGACAAATTACTTTCTGTAAAATCGGTTTCAATAAGACTACAACTACTAAATATCGTTTTCCTGATATCTGTTCCGTAAAAGGAAGAATGATTTAGTATACAATTTTCAAAACGGAACGAAATATTGAACTGATTAATCACTTCAAAATTGAGCCCGATCATTTTACAATTTTGGAAAATAACATCCCGAAACACGACATCGGAAATTTTAGCATTGCTGAAATCGCAGTCTTTGAACTCACAATCGGAAAATCTGTAATTAGAAAGATCAGTATTTGCAAAATCACACTGAAGAAATTCACAATTGCTGTAATCACCTTTTGACATCTTATCCGCCTTTGCGAATTTTTGCTCTGAGAAAAAATCCATCAGTCAATAAAATAATGGTTGGAGGTCTTGAAATCAGGTTGAGCGATATCAGCCAGCTCATAGATAGAAAACTGAATGGTATCACATAGATTATTAAGCGCAAGATCATTTTCCTCCTCGCCGAATGGATCCTGAATCTGCTGAATAATTGCATCCAGGGCAATGAATGTGTAACTGACAAACAGTACAATCACAGGCATCATCCAGCCCACCACATCTACCAGTCCGAACGGCAGCCAGAAACAGTACATATAAACTGTCCTGTGCAGCAAAACGCTATATGCAAAAGGTAAAGGTGTACTTGCAATCCTCTCGCATCCCCCTATAATCTGTGATATACTGTTAAGCTGTGCATCTATAGAAGACAGGATTATGGTATCCATCTTCTTGTTCCTGTTTTGTTCATTAATCCACTCCGCCATCAGATTTAGAAGAATTACCGGTAAAAATTTTTTATCTTCAATTCTTTTAAAGTGCTCTTCGGATAGTAAATTTCTCAATTTATACTTCGGATCTTTATTCCTTAGCTGAAAATTAAGAGCCCAACACAATGCGACAATCATCCGGACAAATTGCTGCTTTTTCAATGCAGAATCTTTCGAATCATCATTAATCAAAGTCGTGACTTGGCGGGTCAATGACCTTGATTCGATCAGCAATGCCCCCCAAAGCTTTCTTCCTTCCCAAAACCTTTCATAGCTTGCGGAATTGCAAAATCCCATAAAAATGGCCAACGAAAGACCCAGTAATGTAAAGATAGCCGGGTTGAGATGGACTTTATATTCGTAGACATTGCCTTTGAAATAAAGGACTACGACAGAAAATGCTGTGATAATTAAAAGTTGCGGAATAATCTTTCGTAAAACAGAACCTCTCCAGATAAACAACATCAAAAACCAATTGGATCTTTCTCTGATAATCATAGTAAGCGAAATTATGAGAAGTTTATTGTTAAAACTTTCAAAAAAACAGATAAATTTACAAAATGTTCTGATGAAGCAGAAATTCTGACATGGAAAATTCTAAAAAAGTTTTAATCGTAACCTATTATTGGCCGCCAGCGGGCGGGCCTGGCGTACAACGCTGGCTGAAGTTTGCAAAATATCTTCCGGATTTTGATCTGGAACCAATTATTTACACGCCAGAAAACCCTAGTTATCCATTGATAGATCATACATTACAAAATGATGTTCCAAAGAATATAAAAATTATTAGAACAAATATTTGGGAACCTTATCAGCTAGCTGAAAAATTCAGTAAAAGCAACAAAAAATTTAAAGGCGGTCAATTTGATGTCGGAAATAATCAATCCTTTTTATCCAAACTTTCGATTTTTATCCGTGGCAATTTTTTCATTCCCGATGCCCGAAAATTCTGGATTAAACCATCGATAGCATTTCTTAAAAAATATCTGAAGGAAAATGATATTGATGTTCTGGTAACTACAGGACCACCTCACAGCCTTCACCTGATAGGTTTAGGATTAAAAAAAGAATTACCAAAGCTCAAATGGATTGCAGATTTTCGCGATCCCTGGACAGAAATTTCTTATTACAAACATCTGAAACTGACCAAATTCTCTGATAAAAAACACAGAAATCTGGAAAAATCAGTTTTCGAAACAGCAGACGTTACCTTAGCGACAAGCTACACAGATGCAGAAAATTTCAGGAAAAATGGTGCTAATGCATATTGTATTACAAATGGTTTTGACATTTCGGAACCAAGTAAAGTTGTAGGATTTCAGAATTCGCAAGCTTTAGAATTTTCAGTTTTACAAACCACAGAAAAAAATAATCCAATTACTGAGCATACTTTCACGATGAGTTATGTTGGCGTTTTGGAACAACTGAGAAATCCTGAAAATCTTTGGAAAGCTCTAATCGAATTATGCAATCAACATCCTGATTTTGCAGACAATTTTGAGTTAAAATTGGTCGGAAGAGTGGATGATAAGATCCTGAACGAAATCGAAAACTCTATTTTAAAATCCAATATTAAAAATCTAGGTTATCTTTCGCATCAAGATTCCGTAACTGAAATGAAAAAATCTGATTTGCTGTTAATTACTAATTTTCCTAATGAAAGCTCAAAAGGAATTATTCCGGGAAAACTTTTCGAATATCTTGCAACGGGAAAAAAAATTATCTCTTTTGGTCCCAAAGATGCAGATGTGGAAACTATTCTCAACAAAACTAATGCAGGTGCGCACTTTGATTACGCTCAGACAGATAAAATTAAGGATTATATCTTTACATTATTTCTGGACTGGAAAGATGGTAAATCGATTATAAACGCTGCCAATATCAATGAATTCAGCAGAAAGGAACTGACTAAAAAACTTTCCGAAATCATTAAAAAGATGTAAATCACCAAGAACAACTTACACGAACCGCGCATGAGCAATGGAACGGCAAACTTTTTCCGTGCTATGGAGAGAAGTTGAGGTCAAAAGATAATAACAGTAGACAACACGACCTCTGGATAAGCAATTTTGGAATCGGGATAGCAAGCGTCTGTGAAGGGAACGAAATAAATTTTCTCAAAAATCAAATCATGGCATAAATTTTTCTTTTAAATTACCATAAAATATTAATTAAAAAAAATTTACGTCATGGGAAATAAGACAAATGGATTATTAGCTTTATTAGGGCTTGGCGCTTTAGCTTGGTGGAAGTACAAAAAATCTTCTCCGGAAGATCAACAGAAGGTAAAAGATACCATCAATAATGCTAAAAATAATCTTACAAAATTCGGTAACGATATCAAAGATAAAGCAAATCAGACTGTAGATCAGCTAAAGAATAAAGCTGATGAACTTAAAACTGACGCACAGCAAGTTGCAGAATAAATAAGAAAACGTCTCGAAATTTCGGGACGTTTTTTTGTAATAATTAATTCAGAAATTTTATTTTTTGATAAGCTTAATAGTCATCATCTTTTCTCCATTTACAACAGATGACAAAATATAGACTCCCGAGCTCCAACCTTCTGTTGGAATGTTCAAATCTCCAGAGGCATTTTTAGAAGCCGACTGCTGGTAAGAATAGACTTTTTTACCTTCTATAGAATAAATTTCAAATCTAACATCTTTTGCAGATGTATTAAGCTTTAAGTTCAACGTTTCTTTAAATGGATTTCCTAAAACAGAAAGAGCCGGCGTACTCACAATAGAAGTATTTAAACCCAAAAAAGTTCCTTCGTCAAAGACCACCTGCCAATTATTGATTGAACCAGTGTCACCAGCAGCAGCATCAAACAATTTTAGAGACCAGTTTCCACTAACAGAAAGATTTGTAAATAGTGTTGTCAAATTTGCAACCGTATAGTCTGTCGGAGCCAAGGTAGAGCTTACCGTCGGCAAATATGTTCCTGCTGGAACACTGCTATTGGTTCCCCCTGTTCCTGGAACTACATAAGCTGTTGCCGCCGAGTTAAAAGCCAAAATATTTCCTGCGGCGAAATTAACATTTGATCCTACTCCAGTAGTTGTTGTACTACCTAATCTTTTAATAAGAGTTATAGCTCCACTTGTTGCTCCTCCAGGAACCACTAAACCGACGGTAAGATCTCCACACCAAGTGTGCGTTAGATCCATTTTAATTGTAACTTTAGAAGGATCGGAAATTGTTTTTACCAAATTTACAGGAATTGTAGAAGTTACACCTACAGTACTATTATCAGGAATAGCACTTAGCGTTGTATTGCTAAAAGTTTGTGCCCCTAAAACACCTGATAGCAAATTGAAAAGAATAATTTTTTGTTCATATCATCCATTTTTAAAAATTTAATATTCAAATTTATATAATATATTTTATAATTAACGTAATATTAACTATTATTAATATTTAATCAATATAAAAAATCAGTATTGCTTGTTAAATATATAACGTTTTTACTAAATATATAAATATTAAACAATCAACTTAACAATAATATCATTTTATATATTGATAAATAATTAGTATAAAATAATATCATTCACTAAAAATAATTAATTATAATTTTCAATTATTAAAATGAAAAAGCCACCTTAAAAGGTGGCTTTAGATTAAGGAATGGAATAGGAGATTATTTCCCGCCTTCCATTTTCTTTTTCAGTTCTGCTAGTGCATCGATATCACCAAGAGTAGATCTTTCTTCGTTGTTTGAAGAAGAAGAAGAAACATTTCCTGACCTGTTAGAGTTATCTCTTACATTCTTTTTCTCCTCATCTCTGAAGATACCTGTATGAGAAACGACTACTCTTTTGAATTCTTTGTTGAATTCGATTACTTTGAACTCAGCAGTTTCACCTTTCTTGATTTTAGATCCGTCTTCCTTCTCTAATAATCTTGATGGGCAAAATGCTTCAACCTCAGCATCTTCAAATTGTACAGAAGCACCTTTGTCGTGTACCTCTATCGCAGTTCCTGTATGTACAGTTCCTTCAGCATATTTAGTTTCGAATTTATCCCAAGGATTTTCTGTCAATTGCTTGTGACCAAGAGATAATCTTCTAGCCTGAGTATCCAATTCAAGAACTACAACATCCAGTTTATCTCCTACGTTGCAGAATTCTGATGGATGTTTGATTTTCTTAGTCCAAGAAAGATCAGAGATGTAGATCAAACCGTCGATTCCTTCTTCCAACTCTACGAACACACCAAAGTTAGTGAAGTTCCTAACAGTTCCAACGTGCTTAGATCCAACAGGATATTTAGCTTCGATATTTTCCCAAGGATCTTTGTTCAATTGCTTGATACCAAGAGAGATTTTTCTGTCTTCTCTATCCAAAGTTAATACTTCTGCTTCTACTTCATCACCAACTTTCACAAAATCTCCGGCACTTCTCAAGTGAGTAGACCAAGACATTTCAGAAACGTGGATCAACCCTTCTACACCTGGAGCGATTTCTACGAATGCACCATAGTCAGCAAGAACTACTACTTTTCCTTTTACTTTATCACCAACTTTCAAGTCAGCAGAAAGCGCATCCCAAGGGTGAGCTTCTAATTGCTTCATACCCAATTGGATTCTTGTTTTCTCATCATCAAAATCAAGGATAACCACTTTTACAGTTTGTCCGTCTTCTAGGATTTCAGATGGGTGGTTTACTCTAGACCAAGAAAGATCCGTGATGTGGATTAATCCATCTACACCTCCAAGGTCGATGAATACACCGTAAGAAGTAATATTCTTAACAGTACCTTCAAGAACCTGACCTTTTTCAAGCTGAGCGATGATTTCTTTTTTCTGACCTTCGATATCTGCTTCGATCAATGCTTTGTGAGATACAACTACGTTTTTGAACTCAGGGTTGATTTTCACAACTTTGAACTCCATAGTTTTACCTACGAACTGATCGTAATCTTTAATTGGCTTAACGTCAATTTGAGAACCTGGTAAGAATGCTTCGATTCCGTGTACGTCTACGATCATACCACCTTTAGTTCTAGATTTCACAAAACCGTTTACGATTTCTCCTGTTTCGTGTAGTTCATTTACTTTATCCCAAGCTTTAAGCGTTCTAGCTTTTTTGTGAGATAACTGTAACTGACCTGTTTTGTCTTCTCTTCTGTCCACCATTACTTCTACCTCATCACCTACTTTAAGGCCTTGGTTGTAACGGAATTCGTTAAGAGAAATAACACCTTCAGATTTGAAGTTGATATCTACAATAGCTTCTTTGTCAGTTAGTCTAACAACTTTACCAGTGATAACATCGTTATCTGTAAGGTCATTCAAAGAACCATTATAGATTTCTTCCAATTCTTTCTTCTCGCTTCTGTCTTCCGCGTTAAGACCTGATTCGAAAGAATCCCAATCAAATTGTTCTGGTGCTACGTTTTGGTTCAAAAGAACCTCTGCTGAATTTGTCTCTTTTGACATTTTCTAATAAAATTTGTATTCCTATTTATTCAGACTTTGGCTTTGCTGTGACTCCTGAAAAATACGGAAGATGTTAATTGTTAATGTTTTACTTCGCCCAAAGTGTGTTCACAAAAGTGGTGCAAAATTAAGCAAAATATTTGAAAAAAGATGATATAAATTTAATTTTCAAATGTATTTTCTAAAACCTTCTTAAACTCATTTTCATTACCATAATTATAGAAAGGAACTGCTGTGATTTTATAGGTATCTGTATGAATTTTAATTGACTTCTGTTCGTTTCCTATTTCTTTTAAAAAATCTTCTTTCCATTTGTCGTAGCCTATTAAATGAGCTCCTTTTGGTTCTATGAAAACCTGAAAAGTTAATTGCTGATTAGTTTTCTCACTGCAAAAGAGTAAAAAATCTGGTTCAAAAGCACGACCATATTTATCAAAAACTTTAATTTCTCTTTCGTTCCGAATTAAATGAATATTATCGAATTTTTGACTGAAACTTTCAAAGCGTCTGGCAAATAATTCTACAAATTTCTTCTCTTCACTGGTTCCGTAGTTGGCGTTGTATGCAAACCAAGATTCTTCTTTTACTAAATCCTCTTGCCCGTCAGCTCTTGGGCTATATTTGTTTACCCGAATTTCCTTATCTCTGAAAACCTTACTGATTGGTTCTGCAAAATAATCTGAACCTTCATATTCCGTAGAATTATTTTTAATATCTGCTTCGATGTTTTGTAGCAAACCATTCAACGCCTGAAGATAATCGAAATGCGAAATTTCCTGAAGTCGGTTATAATTTCCAAGGAACGTTATTTCCAAATTCCCCAAATAATTTTCATCTTCAATAAAATCTGAAAGAGATTTGATGTTCGGAAAATACCGCGAGAGATTGTCAAAATAATAAAAAGGATTTTGGCTTAAAGCATAATGAATTATATGTTTTTGAATATCATTAAGTTTTACATCTTTCGATTTTATAACTTCATCAAATGAAACCGGACTTTCCAATTCAAAAAATACACTGGAAACTCTTCCTCCTCCTGAAGAAAGTTGATGACGGTAATTGGTTTTTGTAACTCCTAAATCCGTGAAAGATTTAACATTATTAAAATTTTTAGGTAATTTTTTATTGGAAAACACATAACCATTTTTATATAATTTTGATTCTTTAAAATCAAATTTTAACGTCAATTGTTTGGTAACAAGATTTTCATCATCTTCATAAATACCTGTTTCTACCAACGCTTTTTTAAGTTCCGAAACATAGCGGCTGTCTTCTTTGGTGTGGTAATACAGTTCTTCCAGAATTTTCAAATCGTTTGCAATGTCATCATCATATTTGCGGACAAATTTATCTTCGCCTTCTTCTAATGCAAACGGATAATATCTTGCACCACGACCAATCAATTGTGCTTCGGAAAGTGTTGTTTTACCAGGTTTTCCGTCTTTTCCGTCACGGTCTTCGTACAGTCTTACTATATCAAATAAATTCAAAACATCCCAACCTTCATTCAATTTTTGAACGGCAAATACGGCACGAATTGGATTGTTTTCATCTTCCAAAGTGTTGAGTAAAATCTGATTTTTTTCTGCTTCGGAATCATTGTTGGCACTTAAACAATTCTCTTCACGGAAATTATTATGAATACGTTTTGCAATTTCATTAAATGAAATATTTTTGGCTAAAAAAAACTGAAAAGCCTTCTGAACAATTGGGACGGTAGAAGTTTTTTTGATTTTCTCCACCATCGTTTCAGAAAATTCATCAATCAATTTGTGGAAATTTTCTTTGTTTTGTTCAGATTCTTTGATGGTTTTCTTTGCTTTGAAAAGTATAACCGGTTTTAAATTAACATTGTTAATCGTTGCCAATTCCTGACGGTACAAATTCAAAATCAAAGCCTGAATAATTCGTTCTTTCTCATCATAAAGCGAACGAACAAGATTGATTTCTTTGGAAAATTTATCTGTTCGAAATTGTGAAAGATCGTACTTATAAATCACTTTGTCTTTATACTTGTTTACGATTTCCCTGCTTTCGTAATCCAAAGTTGCCGTAAATTCCAAAAGAATATTGTCAAAATTTTGATGAAGGATTTGCAAAACCGTTTCTTCCCAACTTCCGAAAAGGTTTCCGCTTTTTGTTCCGCTGTTCAGGTGGTGCGCTTCATCTGCAATCAACACCAATTTTTTATCTACAAAATCTTCGTACGTGACGCTGTTCTCTTTGGTATTATTCAAATCAATATGCAACTGCTGAATGGTTGTAAATTTGATGTTGATATTTTCGTAATCGGCTTCGTCGAAATTATCAATCTGTTTCAGTAGAACTTCTTTTCCGTTGATGACAACTTTATCATTAAAAAGATATTTAGAAGTTTGTGGATTGAGGAAATTGTCTTTCGTTTTTTGGATGATATTGTTGCTGTTCACAAAAAACAGAAAATTGCGGTAGCCTTTTTCATACAAATGCAACATCAAACCTGCCATTACCAAGGTTTTTCCGCTTCCTGTTGCCATATTGTAAAGCAAGTGAAGAGGTTTGTTTGGCTTTTCGTCAAAATCTTCTTGCTCAGTATATAAATATCGTTTGAAAGCCTCTTCCTGATAAGGTCGAATGCCAAATTTCAAGTTATCTGTAATTCCGTTGGGTAAAGAAACTTGCGCTAAAGCTTTACGTGCAAACGGATTGTTGAATATTTCGTGTAGAAATGCCATCGTTTATAAATTGTCTGAACCTTGATTTTCGGGATTTTTCGATTTCCAAGATTTATTAAATAATCGTTTAAATTGCAGGCTTTTTGCTCCAAAATTGATGAGCAATCCTGTTTGTAAATTGTATGCCTCCAAATAATTCATTGCCTGGGCTAAATGCACATCTTCAAGATTTATTATTGCTTTAATTTCTATCGATATTTCCTTCATTACTAAAAAATCAACTCTTCGGCTACCGATGTCAAAACCTTTGTAAGACAATGGCATTTCAAATTCACGTTGGTACTCTATATTGCGTAAATTCATCTCAATGGATAAAGCCCGTTGATAAACCACTTCCTGAAAACCATTTCCAAGTATGTTATGAACTTCCATCGCACAGCCAATAATGCTATGGGTGATTTTGTCTTGCTGTTCTTTCGTCAGATATTTCAAATCCATCTTATTGTTTTAATTAAAGGTAAACATTTGAAAAAATCTTGACAATCTTTAAATCTTGTAAAAATCACGGTTCAGATTTTTTTCTTCCGCTGTACACTCAAAATTTTCGTCGTTGAGAGAAGATAAATTGACATACAATTGATTTTTGTTGAGCAGCTCGCAAAGATGTTGTTTCTGCTCATTTAAACTCAACAATTTAAAATCTTCGATATGTTGTTCTTGTTTTTGGATATCCACATTGTAATTAAGGAAAGATTTGGCTTTCATCTCTTCCCAGATTAGCAGAAGACTTTCTGAATTTTTGGCTTCGTCAATTTTTTCTATGAAAGTTTGGTTGTATTTTTTGAGTTCAAGGTAAATGAAAGAACCGCCACCTTGCCAATTGACAGATTTGGAAATGCCAGTTTTATCACTATTAATTACGTTTTTTAATCGAACAACACTATCATTTTCTCCATAATTTAATTGTTCGATTCCAATGTACTGGCGATTCATTTTATGCGCGACAGCACAAGTGGTTCCGCTTCCTAAATGATAATCTAAAACTATTTCATTTTCATTAGTGGTTAATTCAATTATTTGCTTGATAAGTTTTTCTGGCTTTTTACCATTTTTTAACTTTACTCCACCTTCATTTGCGATACCAGCCCAAGAAATGTGATTCCAAAAATCTGTCAAAAGTTCAGTCACTTCCATTTTTCCATCAAGTTCCTGCATTTTATTGGAATAAAATGCTAAAGCACCACCTTTATAAAGGTGTATTTTACTTCCATCCTCTCTTTCATATTCAATTACTCTTTCTTCATTTTTTGATTTTGCCATTAATTCTTTTAACTTCTCTGTTGGTTTATGCGGGTCACGAATACTCACAACATTAGATGAATTTTTATAAGCAAAATCCTCAATCATAACTTTTATAATACTATTCCATAAATCTCCGTATTTTTTCTTAGCTTCAGCTAAGTTCGCAAACCCTGCATCATTAATTACTTTTTCTTTCAATGGCGTAAATTTCCATTTGCTTACATTCTCATCTCTGTCTAAATACAAGTTATAATTAGAATTATAGCTCACGGGCACATAACCTTTTTTAAATTCAAACTTAGATTTGTTTTTAGTGTAAAATAAAATATATTCAGTAACATCAATTGGTCCTGGATTTACAGTTTTAAACCCTGCTGGAGAAGCTGTTTTTAAAGCGATAATTTGAACTTTATTGTTTTTTCCAAAAACTTCATCTAAGAGTATATTAAGATAACCTAATTGATGATGGTCAATATGAACATAAATTGCTCCTTTCTCGCTTAAAAGTGAAAATGCTTCCTGAAGTCTATTCCTCATAAAAGTCAACCAAGTAGAATGATTAAAATTATCATTATACTTAAATCCATCATTTCCCGTATTATAAGGCGGGTCAATATAAATCAGCTTCACTTTTCCAGCAAATTCTTTCTTTAGAGAATGCAATGCGAGAAGATTGTTTCCTTTGATAATCAGATTATCGGTAATTGTCCCGTTTTCGTTGCGCTTGAACTGGCTGAAATCTTTTTCGCCATCTTTATCAAACAGTTTGGCGTTGGTTAAAACTTTTGGGTCAAGCAATTCTGTAATTTCGTCTTGTGCTAAAGTTTCATTAAAGAAAATCTCTTCTCTTTTATCTTCTTCACGGCTTTGTCCGCCTTCCAAAATACAATCTTTAAATGGCCAAACCAACGCCACTTCATTTCTTTGTTTCAGATATTTGCCGTCAATTGACAAACCGATTTTATTTTTAAATTGGGTATAGCTGTCGTTAAGATAATTTTTCTGTTCAAGAAATTGAATGAAAAGATTTTGATTGAAAATTAAAGTGCTTTTAATTTCAATGAAAAATTTTTGTTTCAAATCGGAATTATCTAATAACAATCCAATCAATTCTTCATCGAAATTTTGAGCTTTATTGAGAACCACCCATTTTTTGAGTTCTCCGTTATCGGAAACATAATTGGGTTCTTTTTTGAGTTGGGATTCGAGGGTTTGGTATAGTTTCATTGAATATGATGTTTATGCATCACTTTTCAATTTCCAAAAAAACACGTGGACAATTCCAATTGCTTGCAATCGAAGCCCGACCAAAGGCAAAGCACAAAGCAAAAAGGAACGCCCACGCTTTACCGCAGGCGTTTCCACTTTCACTTCCCGTGCTTTTTGAAAAATTGGTCGTATTTCGATTGCGGGAAATTTTTAAAGCGAAACGCTAATATTTTATATGTTTACTGTTATATATTTTCTATTATAAAATTATTTCATCAAATATATAAAAAGAAAAAATAGCCAAAAATTGATTTTCAAAAAATTTATCTTTGCAAAATGGAATTACAACCAATATTCGAAAAACTGCAGATTCAGGACCTGAATCAAATGCAGAAATCTATATACAACGCTTCCGAAAATGAAACCGACATTATTCTTTTGTCTCCAACAGGTTCCGGTAAAACTTTAGCTTTTCTGTTTCCTGTTCTCAGGAATTTAAAAACAGATGTTAAAGGAATTCAAGCTCTGATATTAGTTCCGGCAAGAGAATTAGCTTTACAGATCGAACAGGTTTTCAAATCGATGGGCACAGATTTCAAAGTTTCTGTGGCTTACGGCGGACACGATAAAAAGATAGAAATTAATAACTTGATTGAAGCGCCTGCTGTTTTAATCGGAACACCGGGAAGAATCGCTTATCACCTGAAAAACGAAAATTTCAGTCCGGAAACCATCAAAACTTTGGTTTTGGATGAGTTTGATAAAGCTTTAGAATTAGGATTCCAGGAAGATATGGAATACATCATTGGCTCGCTTAATGGACTTTCACAACGTATTTTGACTTCTGCAACGGTAATGGACAACATTCCGAAGTTTGTAGAACTCAACAATGAAAAGACAGTCAATTTCTTAAAAGAAAATGCAGCAAAACCAAATATTCAGCTAAAAAAGGTAATGACTACGCCAGAAGAAAAACTGAATACACTTTTCCAACTCATCTGTAAAATCGGAAACAAAAGAACGTTGATTTTCTGTAATCACCGAGATGCTGTGGATAGAATCTCAGAATTATTAAGAGAAAAAGGCATCCAACGGGAAACTTTCCACGGCGGAATGGAACAGGACGAAAGAGAACGAGCACTTTTGAAATTCAGAAACGATTCTGCAAGAATTTTGATTACAACGGATTTGGCATCACGAGGTTTGGACATCCCAGAAGTTGAATCGATTGTGCATTACCAATTACCGCCAAAAGAAGATGCTTTCATCCATAGAAACGGAAGAAGTGCAAGAATGAATGCGAAAGGTTTTGCGTATTTAATTATGACAGAAGACGAAAATTTCCCCTTCATCAAAAGCAATACACCTGAAGAAAATGTTTCGGAAAGCAACCGAGTACCTGAAAGAACACCGAATCAAACCATCTACATCAGCGCCGGAAAAAAAGACAAAGTCAACAAAGTTGATATTGTTGGTTACCTCATCAAAAAAGGTGGTCTCGGAAAAGATGACATTGGTTTAATCGAGGTAAAAGACACCACTTCTTACGTCGCAGTCAACCGGAAAAAAACCATCGAATTGCTCAAACAATTAGCCAACGAAAAGTTGAAAGGCAAAAAAGTGAAAATAGAAATCGCTTATTGAGATTATTAATCCATAAATATTATATTTGTCATCTTCAAAAAGTTTTTGATTACAAATGAAACTTAATCTTCCTGACAAACTCTATTATTCTATTGGCGAAGTTGCAAAAGCTTTTGATGTCAATACTTCCCTGATTCGCTATTGGGAACAGGAATTTCCTATCATCAAACCTAAGAAAAACAAGAAAGGAAACCGCTATTTTACACCTTCTGATATTGAGAATTTGAAAATTATTTATCATTTGGTTAAGGAAAAAGGCTACACGCTTGACGGCGCGAGAGTTGCATTGACAACTAACACCAAAATCTCCGAAACCATTACTATTATCGATAGATTAGAATTCATAAAAGCTGAACTTCTGAAGCTTAAAAATTCTTTAAACGATTAATCTAAAGCTTGTTTAAATCTATTCCAAATATTTTTTTACCACATAGACACATAGATTTATGCGAAAAGTAAGATAAAATAGGAGTTGGGCAAAAATACTATTTTGTCTTTTTGAAATTTATCACTTTTATATTTCTATGTGCCTATGTGGCTTATACTATTTTCACAAAAAATCTGGTAATATTTTTTTTATTAATAATTGATTTTTGATTCATATTTTATTTAACTTTGGTTAAAATACAAAAAATGAGTCCAAAATTACCTTTCCAAATCCGGAAAAGGCAAATTTTCAGCCTAGCAATTTTCGGAATTCTCATTATTTTTTCACAGATTGCTTTTTCGATTTATAAGAAAAATCAGCATTACGAAAAACCTCAAATCACTTTTATTACACCGAAAGATGAAGAAATTATTCTGACTGAATTTAATCCCAATGATTTGGATGAAAGTCAATGGAAGAATCTTGGTTTCAGTGAAAAGCAAGTCAAAACTATTTTGAAATATAAAGATATTGTTGGGGGAAATTTCAAATCAAAAGCTCAATTCAAAAAATGTTATGCGGTTTCTGCTGAAAAATATGAATCTTTAGAGAAATACATTCTTCTTCCAGAATCTAATTCTGACTTCAAAAATAGTCAACCTTCTTATAAACCTTACGAAAAGAAAAAACTGAACATCATAGGGAAATTCAATCCAGATTCTTACACTCAAAAAGATTGGGAAAATCTTGGTTTTTCTGAGAAACAATCGGCTGCTATTTTAAAATATAAAAATTATCTGGGTGGAAGTTTCATCAGCAAAGAAAAGCTGAAAGAATGTTTTATGATTAATGATGAACAGTTCTCGCAACTGTCACCTTATTTGATTTTACCTAGCAAAACGCCAGAAAATCTAGCTCAAAAATTTGAGAAAAAGAAGGAAAAAGAAGTCGTGAAAATCAACTATTATTTTGATCCAAACGATTTGAATCAAGGACAATGGCAAGCTTTGGGATTTTCTGAAAAACAAGCCAACGTAATCGTCAATTATCGCGAAAGAAACTTGCGAGGAAGTTTTAAATCTTTGGAAGACATTCAAAAATGTTTTGTGATTTCATCGGAAAAATTTGAAGAAATGAAACCTTGGATTAGACTTTCTATTGTTGATAAACCTAAACAAACTGAAGAAAAAACTGTTATTGCAGAAAAAAGTGATTTTTCAAAAATTAATCTTAATCAAATCACTTTTAAACAATTGCAGGAATTTGGATTTACCGAAAAAGATTCTGCTGGGATTTTGGCTTTCAGAAAGAAACTTGGTGGTTTCATAAACAAACAGCAACTTTTGGAAACTTACGAAATTGACAGAGCTTTGGGCGAAAAATTGGTCTATGTTGCAAAACTTGACAATTCAGATGTTCCAAAATATTCTTTAGCCAATGCCCCAGAAGATTGGCTAAAAAAACATCCTTACTTCCGATATTCCGCAGACAGAATTATCTTTTATAGAACCTCTTATCCTGATGATAAAAAAATCTGGAAATATTTGAAAATGAAACCCGAATACGAGGAAAAAATGAGACTTTATATTATTAATGATAAATGATAATTGATGGTTGATAGTTGATGATTGATGGTTTATAATTAAAAAATCACTCAAACGTTTTGCTGGAGTCTTCTAATAAACCATTCAATTCATTCATTTCCTGGGGAGTCAAATCACGCCATTTTCCTACGGGAAGATCCAACTTGATATTCATGATTCTGATTCTTTTTAGCTTTTTCACTTCATAACCAAGATATTCGCACATTCGACGGATTTGACGATTCAATCCTTGCGTCAGGACGATTCGGAAATTCATTGTGTCGATTTTCTCGACTTCACATTTCTTAGTAACTGTGTCAAGAATTGGAACACCATTTCTCATTTTCTCAAGAAACTTTTCGGTGATTGGCTTATTAACTCTTACATAATATTCTTTCTCGTGATTGTTTCTGGCTCTTAGAATTTTGTTGACGATATCGCCATCGGATGTGAGCAAAATCAAACCTTCACTTGGTTTATCTAATCTTCCGATTGGGAAAATACGTTTGGGATGGTTGATGTAATCAACAATATTATTCTTTTCACGCTTCGTATCAGTTGTACAAACGATTCCAACCGGTTTATTGAAGGCGATATAAACGAACTCCTCTTCAACTTTTTTGATGGTTTTCCCATCTACGAAAATCTCATCTTCGTCAGAAACTTTGGTTCCCAATTCCGGAACTCTACCATTGATGGTAATTCTGCCTTCTTCCAAAAGTCTGTCTGCTTCTCTTCTGGAGCAAAAACCTACTTCTGACAAATATTTGTTGATTCTTATTTTTTCCATTAATCTTTACCGTAAACTGTGTAATTCTTTTTACTGAAAACTGTTATGCTTCCAGAAAGTCCAATAAACCAAGCATTGGAAACATTAGAATTGTATCTGTAGAGAAACAAACCGATTTCCTGATTCAGTCTTTTTGAAAAGAAATCCTGATAGCCAATTTTCCCTCCAAAATAATGCGTGTCATTAACATTGGATTGGTTGAACTGTTTTCCATATTCGAACTCGAATGTGGTTGCTGCCGTATCACCTTTGATGATAAATTTAGGCTGAACAATCCAATTGAGCAAATGCAAATTATTTGAAATATAATTATACTTAATTCCTGTTCCCAAAGCGAAAAAAGACAACAACTGATAACCTCCTACAACACCAACGCCATAAGTAAAATCATTAGGCAGATAAGGTGAAATATACTGTTGATAATAGGCATCATCTTTGTGCTGACTATCTTTTATTGAGTTTCCTAAATTGTAACCAGCTTGAATATTGGGACTGATGTAAAAACCCATCGTTTTACTTTTGCTATCTTCAGATTGTCCAAAAGCTAAAAAGGGAAACAGTACAACAAGAAAAAATAAATTTCTTTTCATTAAATATTATTGCTGTGAAATTTTAAAATCATCGCTAATAAAATCTGAACTAGCTTCAGTAACAGTATAATCCCCAATTTTTGTTCTTCTAAGCTGAGTTAGATAAGCTCCAACTCCTAATTCTTGTCCAATGTCGTGAGCCAAACTTCTGATATAAGTTCCTTTGGAGCATCCCACAGTGAATGAAACAAAAGGCAAATCAATTTTAATATCATCAATGTAATGAATCGTCGTTTTTCTAGATTTCATTTCCACTTCCTCTCCTTTTCTTGCAAGATCATAAGCGCGTTTCCCATCAATTTTAAGCGCAGAAAAAACAGGAGGTTTTTGATCAATTTCTCCAAGGAATTTCTCTAATGCTTGATGAATCTGCACTTCTGTAATATGAGAATAATCTTGATGTAAAATCTCTGGTTTCTCCGTATCATAAGATTCGGTTTGAACGCCGATTTTGATTTCTGTCCAATATTCTTTTGGCGCATCCTGAATCTCTGGAATCTTCTTTGTAAATTTTCCTGTACAAACAATCAAAAGTCCAGTGGCTCTTGGATCCAAAGTTCCGGCGTGACCAATTTTGAATTTCTTTGGTAATTCTTTGAACTCTCTTTTGAGTTTGTATTTCAATTTATTAACAGCCTGAAAACTGGTCCAATCCAAAGGTTTGTCCAATAGAAATAGGTGTCCGGATTGTAATTCTTCTGCCGTCATTTACTTGAAGAAATAAAAATAAACCAACAAAGCGATACCAACAAAAATACGATACCAACCCCAAGGTCGGAAACCATATTTATTCAACAAAGCAATGAAAGATTTGATTGCAATCCAAGCAACGACAAACGCAACTACATTTCCGATAACAAATATCAAAATATGATCTTGTGAAGCCAAAATCATCTCATAACCTTTTTGTGGATTACCGGTTTCTTTTCCCCAAGTTTTTACAAAAACAGAATAAAGTGTTACGGCTAACATCGTGGGAACAGCCAAGAAAAATGAAAATTCAGCAGCAGCTTTTCTTGATAATCCTTGAGACATCCCTCCAATAATAGAAGCAGCACTTCTACTCGTCCCAGGCATCATTGCCAAACATTGCCAAAAGCCAATAGTTACTGCTTTTTTGATTGTAATTTCTTTCTCATCGTGAACAATTGGATTCTTGAACCAATTATCTGCAAACAATAAAACAACTCCTCCTAAAACCAAAACAGACGAAATAGCGATTTGATTCCCTAAAACAGATTCAATAACATCATCTAAGAAAAAACCAATTCCCAAAGCTGGCAAAACAGCAAAAGCCAATTTGTAATAGAACTGCAGATTACTAAAATCAAAGAATTTTTTACCATAAGCCACAACCACAGAAAGTATTGCCCCGAACTGAATAGAAACCTGAAACATCTTGAGAAATTCAGTTTCTTCTAATCCCATCAAGCTTGCTGCAAATCCCATATGAGCAGTTGAAGAAATGGGCAAATATTCGGTAAGCCCTTCTATGATTGCAATAATAATTGCTTTGATCAAATCCATAGTGTGTTTGTTTTATTAAAAAAAACTTTGCCTCAGTTTCACCAAGACAAAGTTATTATTGTATTTTTTATTAAAATTTAATCTTTGTTTCTTTTCAGAATTGCAAAAACCTGAACCACAAATCCAGCAATAACCAACATCGGTGCTAATCTGATTCTTCTGAAAGAAAAAATTCCTTCGTTCCAATAATTCGGGTCAAATTTTCCTTCGGGAGTTGTATTGGCATCTCCGCCTAACATCAAAGCAAAACCCAATAAAATCATTCCAAGGCCAATAAGCATTAGTTTGAAATTTTTACTTCCAAAATAGAATGTCTTTTTTTCTGTGTTATCGGACGGTGCGCCAAAATCATCAGCCGAATATTTATTGTGTGTTTTTTTTGCCATTTTTATGAGTAATAAAGATCATCTACGTTACTTCGTAAGAATCTCCAGGTTGCAAAGATAGTACTTGCAATGGTAATAAAAATACCTACAAAAAGAATTATGATTACCAGTAAAACATACTGATTTGTATCCTGTACGAAAGGTGTTCCTATCTGACTTGTGAAATAATACCACGTTCCGCCTAACGCTAGTAAAGCGATTAAGGCTCCAATCAGTCCCAAAACCAGAGCTTCCTTGATAAAAGGCATAAGAATAAATCTTCTCTTTGCCCCTACAAGCTGCATAGTTTTGATAATGAATCGTTTTGAAAATATTTTTAGTCTAATCGAATTATTTATAAGGACAATGGCGACAACAAGGAATAAAACTGAAAAGGCAAAAATCCAAGTCAGTATTCTGTTCAAATTATTGTAAACATCTATGGTAAGTTTATTATCATTTACCACATCTTTTACACCATCAATAGCTTTCAGCTGATTTACAACACCGTCAATTTTTTGCGGATCTACGAACTCCGGTTTTAGGGTTACCTCCACAGATGCAGGGAAAATATCTTCCTCAAACAATGCATCTGAGTCTATTCCCAATTGTTTTTTAGCCAGAACAGAAGCTTTTTCTTTGGAAATGTATTCTGCTTGCTTGACATAATTTTGTTGCTTGATTTTTGCAAAAGTTTCCTCTTGGAATTTTAATGTTTTTGCAGAATCTCGTGGATCCAGATACTCATCAAAGTAAGCTTCTACTACCAGCTGCTCCTTGATGTAATCAGAATATTTCTGAGCATTGATCAGTATCAATCCGAATAATCCTACTAGAAACAAAACCAGCGAGATACTGATAACTACGGTAATATTACTTGATCTTAATCTGCTTTTGTTAAAGTCATCAACTGTCTTTGGCATCAAAAAAAATTTTTGCTAAAATAGAGATTTTCGCTCAAAAAGCCTTATTGTTCACTGTTAATAAAATCATAAAAACAATTATAAACTGTGTTTTCACACTGATTTAAAAATTTTCAAATCGGCATTTTTATTGTTAAGGGAATTTTACCAAATCTAATTATATGAAACTTTTGAGACAATCTTCAGGTAAAAATTTTTTCTATACAACAAAAGATCAATTAAAAATAAATGACAAAGATAAAATTGATTATATCAAATCTCTTGTCATACCACCTGCCTGGACAGATGTGGAAATCACAACCAATAAAAGAGCGAAAATTCTAGCTGTAGGCAGAGACCAAAAAGGAAGAAAGCAATACATCTACAATCCAAAATTCCGAGCGAAGAAAGATGCGGACAAGTTTGATAGGATTTTACATTTTGCCGAGAATCTGGAACATATGCGACGCGTTACAGGACAGCATCTCCGAAAGAAAAAAATGTCCCGTGAAAAAGTTCTGGCGGCAATGGTCAGACTTTTAGATTCCGCTTACTTTAGGCCAGGAAGCCCCAAATATACGCAACAAAATCAGAGCTATGGCTTAACGACAATCCGCAAAAAACACCTTAACATCGAAGGTGATGAAATGGTATTTTCTTACAAAGGAAAATCGGGAAAATTTCAAGAAAAGCATATCATCAATTCCAAATTATCAAAAGTTATTTCTGAACTAGAAGAATTGCCAGGCTACAGACTCTTTAAATATTACGATGAAAACGGTGAATTAATAACTATTGAAAGCCAAGATTTGAACCAATATATCAAAGAAATAATGGGCGAAGAATTTTCCGCAAAAGACTTCAGAACGTGGGCTGGAACAATGATTGCCGCAGGAATTCTGGACGAACTCGGTATTTGTGAAAAACAACAACAGAAGGAAATGAAAAAACGGATTCGGAATGCGATTGTAGCTGTATCGGAAAAACTCGGTAATACACCTTCTGTGGCTAGAGATTCCTATATAGATCCGAGAATTTTTGAGCATTATAAAAACGGACAGACCATCAACTATTTCCAGAAAGAAATTAAAAAACTCCTAAGAAAAAATGAAAATCTGTCTGAAACTGAAGTAGGTGTTTTATATATGCTGAAATCTAAACTTAAATAAATTAAGTATTCAGATATTGGTAAACACTTCCAATTTTATTAATTAGATCTGTGGGAAGCATTGCTTCTTTTGAATATGCTGCTGCCGCAAAGTCGCCTGCTTTTCCGTGAAGCCAAACGCCGAAGATACATGCTTTTTCAATGTCATATTTTTGAGAAATTAATGATGTTAAAATCCCTGTCAGAACATCTCCGCTTCCACCTTTTGCCATTCCGGAATTGCCTGTGATATTATAATAAACTTTCTTCTGTGGAGTAACTATTGCAGTATGATGATCCTTCAGAATGATAAAAATCTGCAATTCTTGCGCTTTTTGTTTTGCTAATTCTATTCTTTCAAAAGAGTTTGCAGTTTTCCCAAACAACCTTTCAAATTCCAAAGGATGTGGTGTGATGACAGCATTTTTAGGTACTAAATTTAACTTATTATTTTCGGCCAGAATATTGAGCGCATCAGCATCTAAAACAACATCTTGAACATAACTATCCAGAAACTCAAAAAATGCCTTTTGGGTCTGCTTTTCTTTTCCCAAACCCGGACCAATTCCATAAATTGCCTTTTCCTGAATTTCGATTTTATCAATATAATTTTCTCCTGAGCCAATAAACATCGCCTCCGGAATTTGAGATTGCAAAATGATATTCCCACATTCTGGCGCAATGGTAAAAGTCAAACCACTTCCGGTTTTCAAAGCAGATAAACAAGACATCAGAATGGCGCCCATTTTTCCATAACTTCCGCCCACTAAAATACTTTTTCCGAAAGTTCCTTTATGGGTGAAATCTTCACGAGGTTTATAAATTTCTTTGATTAATTTTTCATCAATTACAACATAATCTGTTTCAATTTCATTTATAAAATCTTTATCCAAATCAATATTTAAAACTATAATTTTTCCACAGAATTTTCCAGTTTCGGGATGAAGGAAACTTCTTTTGTAGAACTGAAAAGTCAAAGTAAAATCTGCTTTGAAAACCGTAGAATTTTCTTCAATTATTTTATCCGCATAAAGTCCTGTTGGAATATCAATAGAAATTTTTGGAACTTGAATCTGATTTAATTTTTCAATTAAATTTTTAAAATCGTCAGACAATTCTCGGTTCAGTCCATAACCAAACAAAGCATCAACGATAATAGATTTTTCATCATTGACATTTAAATACTCAGAAAAATCTTTAACATCAATTCCGCTTATTGCTTTTATTTTTTTGAAATTAATCTCTGCCTCTCGATAAAATTTCATATTTTCTTTATTGATATAAACTTCGATATCAAATCCTTTTTCATAAAGTAATCTGGCGATAGCAAAACCGTCGCCGCCATTGTTGCCATTCCCACAAAAAATCAAAAATTTATCCGCATTCCTGAAATAATTTATCATCCAATCACAGCATTTTGTGGCCGCTTTTTCCATCAGCGAGATGGAACTAATACCTTTTTCGATGGTCGCTGTATCGCAGTTTTTGATTTGGTTTGCTGTTAATATTTTCATTTTTCAACATTTGGTAAAGAAATTAATCTCAAAATTAATCAATAAAATGGATTATTAAATAGAAATAAATAAACCGTTATCAATAAAAAACTCTACTTTTGTTATTAACTAACTATTAAAAAATACAACTATGGGATTTGTAAAAGAGTTTAAGGAATTTGCATTCAAAGGGAATGTAGTAGACTTAGCAGTCGGCGTCATCATTGGTGGCGCATTTGGCGCAATTGTAAAATCATTGGTAGATGATGTAATTACACCACTTCTATTGACGCCAGCTTTGAAAGCCGCAGGCGCAGAAAACATCAAAGAATTGGCTTGGAACGGTGTAACTTACGGAAATTTCTTATCATCCGTAATCAGCTTTTTGGTAATTGCTTTTGTTTTATTTTGGTTAATAAAAGTTGCTAATAAACTTAATAAGAAACCAGAAGCAGCTCCTGCAGGACCATCTTCTACAGATGTTCTTCTTGCCGAGATCCGCGATGAATTGAAGAAAAAACAGTCACTTTAAAAGACGCAAAATGCCACTTTTCAGTGGCATTTTTTTATTTTAGTAAGTCGAGCTCCAGAATGTTATTATTTTTTTTCATTCTTTCCATCACTGCTTTTTCCTGAGATTTCAGATAGTCCGCATTATCCAATCTATTTCCGGCATCGTCAGTCACATAAAATTGTCCATCCTGCGCCATCTTTTTCAAATTAGCCCTCGGATCTCTCCGGTAGTTTTTATAAACCGTCTGATATTTTTTATAATCTAAGCCAATTGGTTTTTCAAATTCGAAAGCGAGAACATCTCTCTCTAAAACATTTTTTTTGATTCCTTTGAGTTCCATTTTATGAAAACCGGATTGGTCTTCAACCTTAACAATAAGTCCCGGCAAACCATAAAATTTATATGGTCCATCCTGGATCGGGATTTCCGTAGAAAACCAAGCTATCCATTTTCTGCCTGCAAAATTAGTCTCGGCTTTTTGAACATTCCACTCGCCTATTTTTTCTTTATGCGGGAAGATTTTCCAATCTAATTTAATTTGTTGTTCGCATTGTAAAGCGTCATATCCAGAGAGACAATATGATTGATTTTAAAATTTGGATAAGATTTCAGAACTTTGTAAGCTACAATACCTTGTTTTCCAGACATAGGAATTGGATCATCACTGTGAGTTGACATATTTTTCTTGAACTGCACATTCATAACAGAATCGTTTTGGAAGACATATTCACTGTAATACTTGGAGCCTTTTTTACCAATATCCAAAACCATTAACTCTGATATTTTGGTTTCCAAATCCGTTGAATCTGCCTGGAATTGGTAATCGTAATAAAATCTTTGCGTTTGCGAAAAAACTTTTAAGCTGAAAAATATCAGAAATATTAAAACATATTTTCTCATCATTGTTGTTTTTAGTTCTTAAATATAGTCAATTTACAACATCTAATTCAATCCTGTTATTATCTTTCTTTATTTGATTTTTCATTCGATCTTCCTGATCTTTCGCAATTTTTGTCGAAGTTCCATCTTTTCCTGTTAAAACGATAGATGTTCCGCCCATTTGGATCTGCTTGATTCCTTTCGTTGGGTCATTTTCGTATTCTTTAATCACTTTCTGAAACTGTCTGGAATTAACAACAATTTCCTTTGCTTCCCAAACATTGACATCCACATCTCCGACAATATTTTTAATTCCCTTCAACTCCATTTTATGAGATCCTGTCTTGTCTTCTATTTTGATAATCAAACCAGGTAAACCTCGGAATTTATATGGTCCATCTTGAATAGGAATTTCTGTAGAAAACCAAGCAATCCAATGTCTGCCTGCAAAATCCGCTTCTGCTTTTTGAACGTTCCACTCTCCTATTTTCTCTTTTTCTGATGATATTTTCCAGTTGATTTTTCTGTCGTCGGAAATATTGTAAGAATCCATTCCCAATCTGCGATGCAGGTTAATTTTATAATCAGGATAAGTTTTTGTCACCGAATATCTTACATTCCCCTTTCGCATATCTGATTTTACATTGATAGAACCTGTTGCCGCTAATTGTTTCTCCAAATCCACCTTCATAATAGAATCTGAATTAAAAACGGTGTAACTGTAATATTTGGAACCATCTTTTGTGGTGTCCAAGAACATCATTTCTGTTTTGACATCATCAACATTTGTAGAATCTGAAATGAATTTGTACTCGTAAATAAATCTTTTATTCTGAGCAATTGCTAGAACTCCGAAAATTAGAAATAAATTAAAATGACTACTTGA
>NZ_RJTU01000019.1 GCF_003730015.1 Epilithonimonas hominis
ATATCGAGGATTCATTTAAATTAATTAGTAGTTTTTTCATAGTTTTTGGTTTTAAAATAAAAGCCGGCGAACCGGCTAAAGAATTATAAACATACTTGTTTACTTTGTAATGATTTCGATTTTTCCGGTTCCGTTTGTTTTAAAAACGTTCATAGACATAATTTCATTAGGATTCATTTTATTAAGTACAGATTTATCCACTACTTTTCCATTGATATAAACTGTCATTTTGTCTGTATTAGCAGCCGTCATCTTGTTATTCGGAACAAAAACTTTTGGTTCATTCTCCATAGAATTAAAACTTATTTTAAATGAAGAATTCTCACGCATTTCTTTGTTTAATTGTTGCTGCTTTTCCTGAATTTTTCTTTGTTGTTCCTGTAAGTCTTTTTGTATTTCTTGAAGTTGCTTTCTTTTTTTCTCCATCTTTTTCAATTCTTTTGGAGACAATTTAGATTTAACTTCATTAAAGAATACATCATCAGAAAACTTGAAGTTAAAATTAGTTGCCAAATCCTTGAACTCTGGAAAATCGCTTCCATCAAATCCATAAGCTACAGCTCCATCCGTAAAAGCATCTTTCCCGAATTGATCTTTAATCATTTTAGGAAATTCATCATCCGAATAAACTTTCCCATATTTTTCAACCGCATCTTGTGCTCTTTTCTGAGCGTCTTGAATCATTTTCTGAAACGCAGGAGAATTGACTTTTCTGGCCGCTTCTTCTGCACGCTTTTCTGCATCAGCTATTCTTTTTTCGAACTCTGGAGAGTTGACCATTCTATCAGCTGCCGCCGCACGCTTTTCTGCATCCGCAATTCTCTTTTTGAAATCCTTAGAATTAACCATAGCTTCAGCTTTCCTTGCAACATCATTAGCATCAGCATTTTTTTTCTTAAACGCTGGAGAATCATACATTTTAGCCATCGCTTCAGAATGTTCTTCTAGGGCTTTGATACTTCTCTTGTAATTATCAGAGTTCACAACGCCTTCCATTTGAGTAGCAAGAGTTACCATTTCATTTTCTAAAGCTTTATACTCTGCCGAGTATTCTTTTTTAGCTTTTTTAAGCGCTGATAATTCCTTTCCTTTCTCAGCCATTTTTTTACTGATAGCCTTCATTCTCAAATGATCTTCCTGCAACGCATCAGAATAAGCTTTTGTCTGTCTCTGATGATTGTTTTCCAAACTATCAAATTCTGATTGTTTTGGCTGGATCGTATCCATTTTAATTTGTTTAACAGCGATTTCAATTGCGTTATTTGTTTCCGTGATTTCTTTGTTTTTAGCATTTACCATATAGGCAAACACGATAAAAAATAAAATTGGTAGCGCAAATAGCTTGCGTGCATAGCTGTACTTGGTTGTATTTTTTGTAATCATTGTAAGTCTTTTTTTGAGGTTAGATGATAAAAAAGGACTTGTGACAGGCAAAACCGAACCCGAGAAATGACTCTCCAAAAGCATCTGCGCAAATGCTTTTGTGTCCGATTTTTGGACTGCTTTTTTGTCCGCCAAGTATTCGTGAATAAGATTGATTTCTTTGTTGATAAAATAAAACACAGGATTGAACCAGAAAATGGATTTTACCAATTGCATCAGGAGTTTATCCCAACTGTGTTTTTGTTCTATGTGGACCATCTCGTGCTTCAGAATCTGCTGACCTACAGGAGAATTGATATCTATAGATCTTTTCCAGAACAGATTTCGGAAGAATGAAAACGGTGCGTTGTTCAGATTGGTTTGATAAAATTTAATCCCTTCTATGGCTTCCTTCGGGAATTGTTTTTTTATAGAATTGATTTTTAGAATTCCCAGAAATAGTTTAATTAAAAAAGTTACTGAAACCACTCCAATAATTGTATAAAAAATTGAATAAATAGTGATATCATAGTTTGTAGTTTGAGATTGATTTTGATTGAATCCGCTAAGAAGCAGATGCAAGTTTTTGTTTGTTTCTATCGTAAAAAATGAGACCTTTACCAAAGGCAAAATCATACTGATTACCACCGAAAACAAAAGGTAAAACCTGTTATAATGATGAAAAGTCTTGTCCTTTAAAAACAGTAAATAATAAGCAAACATCACTGCTGAGCAGAGAATCATCTTGGCAAAATAAAGTAATATTGGTTCCATTATTTCTTGTTTTTAAGTTCATTCAATAAAAGCTCCAAATCTTTAACACTTATTTCATTTTCTTCTACCAAAAACGAAACAGCATTGGTATATGAACCTTCGAAATAATTTTTAACCAGACTTCTGATAGACTTTCCGCTATAATTCTCTTTACTTATAAGAGGAAAATATTCGTGCTGTCTTCCAAAAGTTTTGTAATTCACAAAACCTTTTTCCATCAATATTTTAAGAATCGTAGAAATGGTGTTGGTGTGCGGTTTCGGTTCTGGAAACAACTCAAGAATATCTTTCAAGAATCCTTTCTCAATCTGCCAAAGATATTGCATTACCTGTTCTTCTGCTTTGGTTAACTTATTCATATTCATTTACTTTAAAAACAATCAATCTTATATCACTAAAAACTTAGTAATACAAATGTAACATTATTTTTCATTCGTACAACTATTTTTATAGTTAAAAGAAATTAAAATTATAAACACCTGATTTTCAATGTATAAATCTATTGTGATTATAAATTATGAAAATAATCAAAACATAACTTGACTTGAATCGAAATAGTCGTATCTTTGCAATCCAATATCGCGAGGTAGAGCAGTAGGTAGCTCGTCGGGCTCATAACCCGGAGGTCGCACGTTCGAGTCGTGTCCTCGCAACCAATTCAAGAGAATCATTTATTTGATTCTCTTTTTTTATTTTATTTCTTGAAATCTCACGAATATTAAACTAATTCAGCAGATCTGTTCCTTAAAAATTTGATAAATCTCCGAACTCTGCGAGAAATTTTAAATTTTCTTATAAATTTACTTTGAGATTTAATTTCTAATTTAAAAACCATAAAAAACTTGACTTGTATCAAAAAAGTTGTATATTTGCAGAACAATATCGCGAGGTAGAGCAGTAGGTAGCTCGTCGGGCTCATAACCCGGAGGTCGCACGTTCGAGTCGTGTCCTCGCAACCAACTAAAGAGAATCAATTTTTTGATTCTCTTTTTTATGTTGTTTACTTTTTCACAATTTTTGATAATGAATAAGGTAATAGCTTTCTTCAATAATTTATATATTTACCTATGGCAAAAATCTTAAAAATATACCCGCAAAATCCGCAAGAAAATTTGATAGACGAAGCCGTAAAAGTCCTTCAAAACGGTGGTGTTATTATTTATCCTTCGGATACGATTTACACGATTGGTTGTGATATCTATAATCACAAAGCAATGGAGAGGCTTGCTCAGATAAAAGGCATCAAGATTGACAAGCAAAAATTTTCAATCATTTGTAATGATCTGAGTCATCTTTCAGAATTTACAAAACCTATAGAAACTTCAACGTTCCGATTTTTGAAAACCCATCTTCCCGGCCCTTTCACGTTTATTTTAGAAGCCAATAGAAACCTTCCAACAGCCTATAAAGGTCATAAAACTGTAGGTATAAGAGTTCCTGATCATATTGTACCGCAAATGATTGTAGAAAAATTGGGACATCCTATTGTTTCTACTTCTATTCGTGATGATGATGAGATTTTGGAATATTCTACAGACCCAGAATTGATTGCTGAGAAATATGATAAATTGGTAGATTTGGTAATTGATTCTGGATACGGTGACAATGTAGCTTCCACAATTGTAGATTTAAGTTCTGGAGAACCTGAAATTATCCGACAAGGAAAAGGAAAAATTTAGTGAATAGTTGTTGGTTAATAGTTGATAGAATTCAACAAAAAACAACAGTAAACCATCAACAAACAACTATCAAACAAAAGCCAAAACATGAAATTTATATCCTCGCCTGCCAAACTAATGAATGTAGAGAATTCTACAGAATTTTTAAAAAACACAACACCAAAATTCATCAAAGATTCAGAATTTATTCATTCTTTTTTGAAAGAAAAGTCTCCAAAATATCTTTCTGAGTTAATGGAAATCTCTCCAAAACTGGCAGACGAAAATTGGGAACGAAACCAAAAATGGACATCAAAACCGATAGCTAAAAATTCAGCGCCGGCAATGTTTGCCTTCACTGGCGAAGTTTATCGTGGATTGGATGCTAAAACTTTGGATGAAAAAGCCGTAAAATATCTTGAAAAGAACTTCCGAATCTTATCCGGACTTTATGGACTTTTAAAACCTTCTGATAAAGTAATGTTGTATCGTTTGGAAATGGGAAGACCTTTCCAATTCGATTCTTATAAAAATTTGTACGAATTCTGGACTGATAAAGTTACACAACAATTGAACTCTGAGTTAAAAAAAGACGAATTACTTATTAATCTCGCAAGCAACGAATACGGAAAAGTTGTTGACAGAAAAAAACTGAAGACCAAGGTTATTGATTTTGATTTCAGACAAATTCAGCCAGATGGAAAGCTGAAAACAATTGTTGTATACACCAAACACGCTCGAGGATTGATGCTTCGTTTTTGTGCTAAAAATCAAGTTCAGACTTTAGATGAGCTTAAGGCTTTTAATTATGAGAATTATCGTTTGGACGAGAAATTATCGACTGACAACCATCTGGTTTTTACAAGATAAATTTTTTAATCGCAAAGGCGCAAGATAAATTTTATAATATTTCAAAAGTCGCAAAGTTGGTTTGCGACTTTGTAGTTTTGTTAATCAATTATTTTTTGCGACTTTGCGTCAAATTTCATTATGAAACTTTCTGAAATCAAAACCGTTTTACAAAACGAACTTTCCGAACTCTATTCCAAATCTGAGATTGAGGAATTGTTTTCTATTTTTTGTGAACATTTTTTGGAATTGAATAAAGTTGAGTTAAGACAAAATCTTGATAGAGATTTATCTGAAGATGATTCTAATAAATTTTCAAAAGCCATTTCCGAATTAAAAACAGGAAAACCTTTTCAGCAGATTCTTGGCGAAACTGAATTCTATGGAATGAAATTCTTTGTGAATGAGCACGTTCTGATACCAAGACCAGAAACGGAGGAATTGCTGGAAATAGCAATTCAACATATTAAAAATTCAAGGTTGAAGGTCGAAGGTTTAAAAATACTGGATATTGGAACTGGAAGCGGAATTATTCCCATCGTCTTGAAAAAACATTTTCCGGAAGCGGAAGTTTCAGCTATTGATATTTCTGAAGATGCATTGGAAATTGCTAAAAGAAATGCCAACTTTCACAAAACCGAAATCAACTTTATACAAAAAGATTATTTGAATGAAGTCTTCGCCTCCCCTCAGACTGACAATGATGTTTACGACATTATCATTAGCAATCCACCTTATATCGGAATAGATGAAAATCCCGAAATCGAACATTCTGTGAAAGGTTTTGAACCCAATCTTGCGCTCTTCTCTCCTACCTCAGACGCATTGATTTTTTATAGAAAAATTGCTATCGATGCTGAAAAATATCTTTCGGAAAACGGAATCATTTTTTTAGAAATCAATCAGAAATTGGGAAAAGAAACACTGAAACTTTTTAATAATTTTTCGAAATCATCATTGTTAAAAGACATTTCTGGGAATGACAGAATAATTTTTGTAAAAAAAAATAAATCTCTATAAAAAAAGCAACTCAAATTGAGTTGCTTTAATTTTTTGCGTGAGCTTAGGATTATTTTCTGATTCCTAATTCAGCGATGATTGCTCTATATCTGTTGATATCTTTTTTCTTCAAATAATCTAAAAGAGCTTTTCTTTTACCTACTAACTTTACAAGAGATCTTTCTGTGTTGAAATCTTTGTGGTTAGCTTTCAAGTGCTGAGTCAAGTGGTTGATTCTAAAAGTAAATAGAGCAACCTGTCCTTCAGCGCTTCCTGTGTCTTGTGCAGATTTACCGTGCTTTGCGAAAATTTCTGCTTTTTTTTCTGTTGTTAAATACATTCCAATATTGTTTAATGATTATTATGTAATTCGGGTGCAAAGATAGGATTATTTTTTGGATTAAAAACTGTCAATCAAAAATTTATCACTTCTCCTCTATCAGATATTTTTTTACGGATTCAAAATCAACAGAAAACTCTACAGATTGTTTTTCTTTTTTGTTAAATGCTTCCAGTTTTTCCGGAATCTCAACTTTCTCTTTTAAAACATCTTCTACCACTTCTACAAATTTCGCCGGATGAGCTGTCTCTAATAAAACACCAACAAAATCTTCATTCGATTTTTCAGAATATTTTTCGAGTCCAAGATAAGCAACTGCGCCGTGTGGGTCGAGTATATAACCAAATTCTTTCTTCACATTTCGCATTGCTTTTTTCGTTGCTTCATCAGAGAAAGAATAAGATTCAATTTCTTTTTTGAATTCCGAAACATCATTATTAAACAAGCTTTTCATTCGTTCAAAATTACTTGGATTCCCTACGTCCATTGCATTACTAATTGTTTGTTTGGAAGGTTTTGCTTCATAATTTCCAGTTTCCAAGAATTTTGGAATAACATCATTTTCATTAGTTGAAGCAATGAACCGATGAACAGGAAGCCCCATTTTTTTAGCAAAAAGTCCAGCTGTTAAGTTTCCAAAATTCCCACTCGGAACAGAAAAAACAATTGATTTTCCTAATTTTTGTAATTGAGCAAAAGCCCAGAAATAATAAAATGACTGCGGAATCAACCTCGCAATGTTAATACTGTTTGCAGATGTCAACGTAAATTTTTGATTCAGTTCGTCATTTGATAAGATTTGTTTTGCCAAAGCCTGACAATCATCAAAAGTGCCGTCTATCTCTAAAGCTTTGATGTTTCCGCCCCATGTTGTCAATTGCTTTTCCTGCAGCGGACTCACTTTTCCTTTTGGATAAAGAATATAAACCTCGATTCCCGGAACTCCGAAAAATCCTGACGCTACAGCACTTCCTGTATCGCCGGAAGTTGCGGCAATCACTTTCATTGGTTTTCCTTCCGAGAAATAAGACATCATTCTCGCCATAAATCTCGCCCCAACATCTTTGAAAGCCATCGTTGGACCGTGAAATAGTTCTAATGAATAAATATTCTCCGAAATTTTGATGGCAGGAATTTCGAAGTTCAAAACTTCATTGATGATTTCTTTCAAATTGTCATCCGAAATGGATTCGCCAAGAAATTCTTTTGCCACTCGAAAACCAATTTCCTGCAAAGTAAGATTGGGTAGATTTTCGAAAAATTCAAAATCTAATTGCGGAATATATTCTGGCATAAAAAGTCCGCCGTCATCTGCCAAACCTTTTAAAATAGCTGTTTTTATATTGGTTTCTTCTTGTTGTCTTGTTGATATATATTTCATTTGTTGATAGTTGTTGGTTGACTGTCTTTTCTCTTTGTTCTTTATTCTTTTATCTTAAAGAACTCTCGCGCCTTCGTCATTGATTTTGGTTACAAATGCTTCACTTTCAATATTTTTTTGATTCAGCAGTTCCTTGATTTTGAATGAAATTTTTTCTGCAACTTCCTCTTTTTCACACAAAGCAAAAACCGAAGGACCGGAACCGGAAATCCCAAAACCAATCGCGCCGTTGTCCAAAGCGAGCTGTTTCATCTCGTAAAAATACGGAATCAGCATCGCACGAACAGGCTCTATGATGACGTCTTCCATACTTCGGCTGACCAAAGTCAAATCGTTGGTGCAAAATCCGGCGACCAAACCTGCGACATTTCCCCATTGCTGAACCGCAGATTTGAGACTGATTCTTTCTTTGATGATTTTCCTCGCTTCGCCTGTCGGAACATCCACGTGCGGATGAACGGACACCACTGACAAATCTTTCGGATAAGGCAACTTGAGCGCATCCAAAGGCTTGTAACTTCTTACCAAAACCAAACCTCCCAAAAGCGCAGGCGCAACATTGTCTGCGTGCGCGTTTCCGCAGGCAATTCTCTCGCCTTCCATCGCCAATGGCAACAATTCTTGTTTTGTGTATGGTTTTCCCATCAACTCATTGATGGCAACCAAAGCCGCAACGCTACTCGCTGCGCTGGAACCCATTCCGCTGTTGAGTGGCATTTTTTTATAGAGCTCGATATCAATTCCTTGATTAGAATTGATTTTTTCCAGAAATAATCTAATGACGTGCGAAACGACATTCTTATTTGAATCTTTCGGAAGTTTACCGTTATCGCCTTCGATTTTTGTAATGACGATTTGATTGGAATCGTTCTTTTTCAAGATGATTTCATCGCCAGGTTCTTCTATCGCAAAACCGAGAACATCGTAACCACAAACGACATTAGCAACTGTAGCCGGAGCAAAAACTTTTATAGAATCCATTATAATTATTAATTGTTAATGGTATATTGTTAATTGATTCTTGTTAAAAATTAATCATTGAAAATTAATCATTAACAACTATTATTGAGCTGTAACTCTAACCAAATCTGCAAAAACGCCAGCTGCTGTAACTTCTGCACCTGCACCCGGACCTTTTACAACCAAAGGTGTATTTTTATACCTCGAAGTGGTAAACGAAATAATATTATCACTTCCCGACAATCCGAAAAATGGATGATTGGCATCTACAATCTGGACTTCGATGTTGATTTTTCCATCTTCCAAAACACCAATTAGTCTCAGTTTTCCACTAGAGTTTTCTGCTTCGTTTTTGAATGATGAAAAGTAAGGTTCGTGTTTTTCCAGTTCTTCATAAAAGGCAGGAATTGAGTCTGCTTTGAGGCAAGGTTCCGGAAGGAAATCTTTGATATTGACATTTGACATTTCCAACGGCAATCCGATTTCTCTTCCCAGAATCAGCATTTTTCTGGAGAAATCCATTCCGTTCAAATCATCTCTCGGGTCTGGTTCTGTATAACCTAATTCCTGAGCCGTTTTTACAACCTCTGCAAAAGTTTTATCGCCCACATAATTATTAAAAATATAAGAAATTGTTCCAGACAAAATCGCTTCGATTTTCAGAATTTCGTCACCGGAAATCCAAAGGTCATTTAGTGTTTTGATGATTGGAAGTCCGGCTCCAACATTAGTCTCATATAAGAAACTCACATTGTTCTTTTTTGCTAATCTTTTGAACTTACTATATTGCTCGTAAGACGAAGAATTTCCTTTTTTATTGCAAGTTACAACTGAGATATTATTATTGAATAACAATGGATATTCTGCAACAACATCTTCGCTAGAGGTGTTGTCCACAAAAACCAAATTAGGTAAATTTTTACTTGAAATAGAATTTATAAATTCTTTTAAATCTGATTTTTGCAAATTAATATTAAAGTTATTATTTAAATCAAAATCAGATTCAGGATTATCGAAAATTTTCATTTCCCGACTGTTGGTGATCCCCACCACATTGATTTTAATCTGATGATTTTCTTCGAGATTTTTCTGCTCTCTTTCCAATTGTCGGAACAATTCTTTCCCGATATTTCCTGTTCCCGCAAACATCACATTGAAGGTTTTAACCAGTGAAAGTAACAGCGAATCGTGTACAACATTTAGCGCTTTTGAAAGTTCATTTCTTTCAATCACGGCAGAAATATTAAGCTCGGATGAACCTTGCGCAATGGCAATAATATTAATTCCGTTCTTGCCCAAAGCACTGAAAAATTTACCACTGATTCCTCTCGTTTTTTTCATATTCTCGCCAACGACAGAAATGATACTTAACTCATTATCGAACTGCGGTTCATCTATTTTGCTGGAATTAATTTCAAAATCAAATTCTTCATAGATTGCTGTTTTCGCTTTTTTCTCATCATCGAAAGAAACCACAAACGAAATACTGTGTTCCGAACTTGCCTGCGTGATTAGAATAACATTGACCTCATATCTCGCCAAAGCATTGAACAATCTCCCACTGAAACCTTTCATCCCAATCATCCCGTTTCCGGTAATATTAATGAGACAAGTTTTCTCAATAGAAACAATTCCTTTGATAAGACCTTTTGAAATTTCGGATTTCTGATGAATCAAAGTTCCTTGACTTTCCGGCTTAAAAGTATTTTTAATGTAAATCGGAATCTGACTTTCAATCGCAGGAATCATTGTTGGCGGATAAATCACTTTCGCACCGAAATATGACATTTCCATTGCTTCCTGATAACTCAATTCAGATTGAGAAAAAGCATTCTTCACCAATCTTGGATCAGCCGTTAAGAAACCGTCAACATCTGTCCAGATTTGGATTTCGTCAGCTTTTAAACCTGAACCTAAAATCGCGGCGGTGTAATCTGAACCTCCTCTTCCCAAAGTGGTGGTATCGTCATTTTTATCTTTGGCGATAAAACCAGTTACCACATAAATCTGATTTTCTAGTTTCCAGTTTTTGAGGTTTTCATTGGTTTTTTTAGAATCGACATTCGCATTTCCAAAGTGAGAATCCGTTGCAATCAATTCTCTTGAATCTTGGAAAACTGCAGGAAAATTTTCTGATTGAAGAAAAGCAGAAACAATCTTGCTCGACATCTGTTCTCCGTAAGAAAGCAATCTATCTTTGATTCTGTCTGATAATTCACCTAGATTTTTAACACTGAATAAAACATCTTCGATCTCATTGAAACTCACTTTCACCATCATCAATAATGGATTCTGAGCCGTTCTTGGCAACAATTCTGAGATAATCTGATAATGTTTTTCTTCTGCAGATTTCAAGATTTCAGAAAAATCGTTCTGTTTCAAAGCTTCTTGCGATGCCGATAAAAGCGCATTCGTGATTCCTGATAAAGCGGAACAAACTACGATTAAAGGTTTTTCTTTATTAAATTCTTTTTCAATGATTGATTTTACATTTCTCAATGCTTCTACACTTCCAACCGAAGTTCCCCCAAATTTTAAAATTTTCATTATTTATATTTTACATTTTTCTATTGACAGGTCGCTCCTACGGAGCTTTAATTTTTGTACTAATATTTTTCTATTATTAGTTTGCTCCTCTGGAGCTTTATATTGAATTAGTATGTTTAAATTTTTCAAAACAAAAAGCCTTTCTGACTTCAGAAAGGCTTTTTGTTAATTATTTATTTTTCACAATATCACAAACACACCTTTCTGCAGCTACGAATTGTAGTTGTTGTAGAAATCGTTGTTGTGGTTGTAAAATTCATTATCGTTTTGTAAATCTGTTACGAAAGTATGAAAACATTTCTCATCTGCAAATTTTAAAAGCATTTTTTTAAAATTAATTCAATAAATCATTAAAATTTCTGAATTTGAAAATTTTACCAAAATTATCAATTAAAATTTTAATACTGATTATCAAGTATTTAAATATTTAATTTAAAAATATTTACTACTTTGTATTGCATAATACCATTCTATTTATATATCTTTGCAATGTAAAGTTAGAGAAGCGAGTTCGAAGCGGACTTAAAATCTTAAGAAAGCAGGAACATTAAACTTTATAATTATTTGAATTTTAACCAAACAATTAATATGAATACCGAGAACACAAAAGCGCAAATGCGCAAAGGAATTCTGGAATTCTGTATTTTGAGTCTTATTCAACAACGCGAAATGTATGTTTCCGACCTGATAGAATCTCTCAAAAAAGGAAAACTGGACGTAGTGGAAGGAACTCTTTATCCTCTCCTTACAAGATTGAAAAACGGCGAATTCCTCGCTTACAGATGGGAAGAATCTACAAGCGGACCGCCCAGAAAGTATTATCAGATTACTGAAAAAGGAAGTCTCTTCCTAGCAGAATTACAAACCACTTGGCAGGAACTGACAGATTCCGTCAACCAAATCACATCAAACTCTCACTCTCAAAACTAATATTATGAACAAGACATTATCTATAGCACTCGCAGGGTTCTCTTTTATGATAGACGAACACGCTTATATCAAGCTTAGCGATTATCTGACCGCTCTGAGAAATTCTCTGGACGCTCAGGAAGCAGATGAAGTAATGCACGATATTGAAATCCGAATGGTCGAGATTTTCAAAGAAACTCTTGCCAAAAGAGAAGTAATTAACGATTCTGATGTAGAAAAAGTAATTGCACAGATTGGAACTCCTGAACAGATTGACGAACAAGAAGAAGCTTATTTTTCTGAAGGCAAACAAAATAAATCAAAAGCTTCTGCTGGTTACGGTAGCTATAGCAGCAATACACAGAAGCAATTGTTCCGCGATCCTGAGAGACAAAAAATTGCCGGAGTTTGTGCAGGTTTAGCCGCTTACTTCGGAATGGATATCACATGGATGAGACTAATTTGGGTTGGTGCATTTTTATTCCTTTGGGTTGCTCCTGGTTCATCTTTCTTAGTTGTAATACTTTACTTCATTCTGTGGGCTGTTTTACCAAAAGCAGAATCAGCGTCTGATTTTCTAAAAATGAAAGGAAAACCTTTAAACTTCGATAACTTAAAGGAAGAGTCCAGCAAAATAGTACAGTTTGCCAATGAGACAACCACAAGAGCCGGAGAAATCTACAATGAAAACCGACCTAAAGTAAATTCAGCAGGAGATTCTCTTCTTAAAGTTCTGAAATATTGTCTCGCTGTTTTGCTTGCACTCACGGCAGCTGGATGTTTCATCGGATTATTCGCAATGATGTTTGCTTACGGTTCCGATAAGTTCGGGATGAATGACAATCTTGGATTTTATTTGGAAGAAAACAATCTTGGTTACCTTTTATTAGGAATAGCAGCATTGCCTGTAGTCATCATCGGAATTGGCGCATTATTGTTATCCATCAAATTATTCTCTCCAAAGACTAAATTCAATTATGTAGGACCGGCTTTGGGAACGTTAGGAATTATCTGGATCATATTGATAGGAATCCTTGCCGCAAGTGCTTCTAGACTTAACTTCCGATATACTGGAAACAATGAAGACTATGAGAATGTATCCATCACCGCGCCAAATGACACTATTTATCTTGACAGTAAAAAAATACAAATCCCTGAGAACTTCAAACCTTATGTCAGAAACATCTATTCAGACAAAACAAAGATCTTCAAAAGAGATTACCCAAGTGTTGAAATTACAAGAAAAGATGACATCAAAACGCCTTATTTAATTATTAAAAAAGAAGCGCACGGTTATAACCAGCCTATGAAAATGAAAGTTCCTATCGATGTTGTTGGAAACAGAATTTTCCTTCCTAATTACTACGAGATCCCGTACGAATACAGATTCAGAGATTACAGATTGGATTATGAGCTAGTGGTTCCATCTACAATGAAAGTGATAAACGAGAAAAAATATGAAATCAGTACAAGAGGTGACGATGATGAGGATAATGACGATATTGATGACAAACACAGTAATCACTCCGGAATCACCGTGGAGGAAAATAAAATCAAAATCAACGGAACTACAATCGAATATAATTCTGATGATAATGATTCAGTAAAAATCAATGGTAAAAAGTATTCCAAAGATTCTGCAGATGTGGTATTAGAAAGAATGAAAATTGACCAACAGGTGAAGAAAAGTTTCAAAGATATGAACATCAATATCAAAGATGGCAAAAAAGAAATACAAATTAAAACTAACTAAAAATTGAGAGTGGATTAGTTGAAAAGCGGGTAAAAGTCTTCGGACTTCCACTTTTCTCCTAGTTCTCCGAAGAAGACAGCAAGTTTTGATGATGTTCCGCGGGGAACTTTCCAAGTAGGCGGAAAGAAAATCACAAGCAAGGATCAGTTTAAAGATATGGCAAAGGTGATGCAGGAATTTATTGCTAAGAACTATAATCCCATTGACCTAAACACACCTGTTAAATATCCAAAGACCAATTAATATTTTAATAAAATTTTTTCGAAATATTAATATAGAAACAGGAATTTTGTTAAATTTGTTACAGAAAAATGCTCTAACACCAAAAAAAACCAAACAATGATTCAATTAGTACTAGAAATCGCCATCAAAATTGTTGATTTTATCAGCAATCTTTTTTAGAAAGTCAAAGAATATAATTTTTTATATTTCTTAATAAATAAACATAATTTGTAAATTTGTAAAGTATAGTCAATACGGCTATACTTTTTTTATGAAGTCGCCTGTCATCCAATAATAGCAATTTTTAGATAGCGATTACATATGGCAAATAAAATAATAGAAGCCGCATATGAAAAAACTCTTTGCAAAACTCATTCTTAAAATCATTGGATGGAAAATCGTCCTCCAGGGTGATGTTGATAATCTGGACAGATGTATCCTTGTGGTTGCACCACACACACATAACAGCGAATATCTACTGGGTAACTTGGCTTATTGGGCGCTGGATAAAAAACTAAAAATCATCATCAAAGATGCACATACTAAAAATCCTTTCTATGGCTGGATTGTAAAAGCGATTGGCGGAATTGGGATTGACCGCAGTCAAAAAAATGACTTGGTAAATTTCGTTGCCAATGAATTTAAAAAAGACGATTTTAGTTTGGTAATTACGCCAGAAGGTACAAGAAGTTGGGTTCCAAAATGGAGAAAAGGCTTTTATAATATGGCTGTGACAGCTAAAGTCCCACTCGTATTGGCGGGTGGTGATTATAAAAGAAAAACCATTAACCTGGGTTATCAGATTCCTTATGACAAATTACAGTCACATTCTTATGAAGAAATCATGCAGGAGATTCAGGATTTTTATATTAAATACGATATAACCCCCAAAATTCCTGAAAACTGGAATCCACAGATTTACTAGTTGATAGTTGATAGCGAAATTAATTTTAATGAATCCTCGATA
>NZ_RJTU01000081.1 GCF_003730015.1 Epilithonimonas hominis
GTTGTGAGACGGATTCTTCTATTTTATACTTTATCCAGCTGCACAGTAAAGTGTCTCAGGATAGCTGGCTCGCGTTTTATTTTATAGCCTTTTGAAATTTCGTTTCGTCTTTCGAAAACATTTTTCACGGCCGCCGCCACATAATCCATATGATTATTTGTGTAAGTTCTTCTCGGAATTGCCAATCGTACCAATTCAAGTTTTGGATATCGGTTTTCTCTGGTTTCAGGATCTCGGTCTGCCAGTAATGTCCCGATTTCTACACCACGGATGCCGGCTTCTTTGTAAAGTTCAATTGCCAAAGTCTGTGCCGGAAATTCTTCTCTTTTTATGTTGGGCAAAAAATTAAGCGCATCAATAAAAACAGCGTGTCCGCCAATAGGTTTCTGAACAGGTATCCCTGCTTCCATCAACTGGTTCCCAAGATATTCCACCTGCGAAATCCTACTCTCCAAGTAAGGAAATTCAGTAGCTTCTTCCAGACCCGCAGCCAATGCCGACATATCCCTTCCTGCCATTCCGCCGTAGGTAATAAACCCTTCATAGATTATCGTGAAGTTAGATGCTTTCTCAAAAATCTCTCTGTTTTTCAAGGCGATAAATCCACCAATATTTACCAGACCATCCTTTTTGGAGCTCATCGTCATTCCGTCTCCATAAGAGAAAATTTCTCTACAAATTTCCTTAATCGTTTTGTGCTGCTGCCCTTCTTCTCTTTTCTTTATAAAATAAGCATTTTCCGCAAATCTTGCCGAGTCAAACAAAACTGGAATCCCATATTGGTCAGATAATTTTTTTACGGCTTTGATGTTATCCAAAGAAACCGGCTGTCCTCCGGACGAGTTACAGGTAATGGTAATCAAACAAAAAGGAATTTCTTCTTTAGGATGTGTTTTGTAAACAGCTTCCAATTTCTCAAGATCAAGATTACCTTTAAAGGGATGAAGATTATTGATGTCAAAAGCCTCGTCAATGGTACAATCGATGGCGTGGGCTTTTCGGAATTCGATATGACCTTTTGTAGTATCGAAGTGAGAATTTCCAGGAACCACATCACCTTCTTTGACTAAAACCGAAAAGAGTACATTTTCTGCGGCACGACCTTGGTGCGTTGGTAACAGATAAGGAAAACCCGTGATCTTTTCAACAGTTTTTTGTAAAGCTTCGAAGGAGCGCGAACCGGCGTAACTCTCGTCGCCAATCATCAGCGCAGCCCATTGCTTGTCGCTCATTGCGCCTGTTCCACTGTCGGTAAGCAAATCGATAAAGACGTGTGAACTTCTTAAATTAAATAAATTATAGTTAGCCTCTTTCAGCCATTGTTCGCGTTGTTCTTTTGTGGATTGATATATTTCTTCGACCATTTTGATTCTAAATGGTTCTGCGTATGGTAGTTTCATAATAGATGATTTTGTTGGACGATAGATGCAGGAAATTTGATGTTCCACATCGCAAAAAATTGAATTTTATCCTTGATGTCCACAGCAAACAATGAGAAAGTTTAAAAACTTCCATCATCTGACATTTGACATCTGAAATCTAACAAAAAACTACTCTGGTGCTTTGAAAACGTTGTCATCTGAATGGAAACCGGCTACACCTCCGCTTACGGCAAATTTCATCGCTTCCGCGGCACTCATTCCAGTTACCTCTTTGATATTATTATATTTGGTGATAATTACCCAGCCGGAAACGGCGTAAGAATGCGGAAGATAAACTGCCACCATTTGATCGAGATGAACAACTGACATATCGGACTGAGTGAGAAATCCAATTCTCCATATTTCCGGCGTCTCATTAGTTTTTACCCAAACAGGAACATTGAATTTTTTCTTATCTCCCACAAAAGATCCCAAAACATCTTTTAGCGACGTGTAGATGAATTTGATTCCCGGGATATGTTCCAGAACATAATCTATACCATCTACAATCAGTCTTCCGATAATAAATTTGTTTCCGAAATAGCCGATAAATGTGGTTCCGAAAATGACGGTAAAGAAAATCAGTCCAGGAAATTTTTCCGAAATAGATGGAATGATATTGTCGATGCTGAAAACGATGGACCAGATGATCCAAACCGTAATGGCAAAAGGACCAATGATTATCAGTCCCTGTATAAAAGACCGAAGAAAAAGCCGAAGATAATCGTTAAAGCTTCTGTTCATCGTATATCGCTCACAATGAGCTCTGTTTTATCCGTGTATTGTTTCTTTATTTCCGTAGGACTGTATGACCTGCGCTTCATATTCCAGCCATTCTTCCCAGCGTTTGTTCACCTTTTCCGGCTCTCCGATTTGCCTTGCAAAACCGATAAAAGTGGTGTAATGATTGGCTTCGGAAATCATCAGATCATTGTAGAAATTTCGTAGCTCTTCATCTTTGATATTTTCTGTGAGCACTTTAAAACGTTCACAACTTCTGGCTTCTATCATCGCTGCAAAAAGCATTTTATCAACAAGAAGGTTCGTTCTGTTTCCCCCTTTTACAATAAACTTTAGCAAATCGTTGACATAGTCATCTTTGCGCGTTCTTCCCAAGACACCGCCTCTTTTTTTGATGATCTCGTGCACCTGATGAAAATGTTCCATTTCTTCTTGTGCAATAGCTAGAAGTTCGGTTACCATATCTGTATGCTCTGGAACCATTGTTATGAGTCCGATGGCGTTGGTAGCGGCTTTTTGTTCGCACCAGGCGTGGTCTGTGAGGATTTCTTCCAGATTGTCTTCTGCGATATTCGCCCATCGTGGGTCCGTAGGAAGTTTGAGACGAAACATTTTATTTTTTTTGTAAAAATAAGGATTTGAGCGCTTTCTTAAATACTTTGTTTATAAAAATTCGTTTCCATAATCATAGAGCATTACGCAAAATATAAAATGATAACTACAATCAATGGCACGAATGTTGAAAAATCACCATCAACCAAATAATAAAATTATGAAAAATTCAACTCTAATCAATCGTGCTAAATTATTTATTTTTAGCTTTTTAGCAATTTTCTCATCTGTTTTAACTTTTGCACAAGACTCTGCAATTGTAAAAACTACTAATGTGACATCGACCTCAACTGAAGAATGGCAAACCAATCCGACGTATTGGATTATTGGTGGCGTTGTACTTATCGTCATTGTTGCTATCGTCGCAATGAGCGGAAGAAAGAAAAACGATTAAGATTTATAAGGCGCTTTTAGAAGCGCTTTTTTTTATGGATTCTTAGAAGCTGTTTTCGCTCTTAAAAATGCCAAAACCGTCCAACCCAAATCATCCACTTTCTTCAAACCTTTGGATATAACCACTGCCAAAAGAATATTAACCGGATAAATAATTAAAACCAAAAGATACCACGGCATCAGATCCTTCATCGGAACCACGAGAAAATAGACTAAAGAGGAACTCATTCCCTGGGCAAAATAAAAGAAAATGGCATTCTGACCTACATTAGTGAAGAAATTGGGCTTTTCGATTTTTAGTCGATTATAAAAAACAAATAATGTGACCAATGAAAACAAGGTCCAAATGATATATGGGATTTTCGGCGGAAACTTCTGTTTGTTTAGCTTGTAGAAGATTTCGCCTCCATAATTCCAAAACATCCAGACTAACGCTAATCCCACCAATCCATATAAAACAGGAATCATTTTGGCAGATATTTTTTTGCCTCTCATTCTATTCGCAATTAGGAAAACTGCCATATAGAATGCGACGTAACCAACTTGTCCATTGGGATAATATTGTGGAAATATATTGAATATCAATGTCAATGCAATACAAATCCCAATAAACCAATCGATGTGTTTGGGGAAAAAGCGTAGAATCAAAACCCCTAGAACTGTCAATATATAATAGACTTTCAAATACCAGAAACTACCCATCACTACCGGAAATGTGTCGCAATTTGAATATTCGTGCAGATACCAATTTCCGAGTATATCCCATTGAGGAACAGACGAAATGCTGGTCGGAACATATTTGCTCCCAAACGTCGAGTAAAAATCTTTCAGCCATTCAAAGGAAAAAAACGTCAATCCAAAAACTTTGAAAAAATAATCTAGAAAGAAAAGAAACGTCACAAAAATCATATAAGTGATCTGTAATTTCAATAACCTATAAAGCGTTTTTTCAATATTATTTCCGGATGTTATTCCGCTTAGTGCATAGAATAATGCCACGTCAAATACAAGAGAAAATACTCTGGCTTCAGTGGGCATATAAAACTGTCCGCTCCAGAACGCCGTATGAATGAAAATAATGGAAATGGTGGCAACGCCTTTGGCAAAGTCAATGTATAGATCTCTTTTCATTTAAATGGTTTTTATAAATTTTCAATTCTAATTTTATCATTCCGGAGGAAACGCAGTGGATTAGATCCCCCCGGAATGACTGAGATTCTTCTGATTGTTTTTAAATATTAAAGATTTCACTAATTATTTGAAAGTCAAAAATATCAATATTTTCCACAGTTCTTTATAATTATTTAACTTTTACTACTCGATAGTTATCCTTATTTTTGAAAGTTCAATTCTACAGATGTCAGATATCATTCAGCTTTTACCGGATCACGTTGCCAATCAGATTGCTGCAGGAGAAGTGGTGCAAAGACCAGCTTCTATTGTGAAGGAACTTTTGGAAAATGCCGTGGATGCAGGCTCAGATAAAATCCAGCTTATCGTTCGCGATGCCGGGAAAAATCTGATTCAGGTGGTGGATAACGGAATTGGCATGTCAGAAACGGATGCAAGACTTGCCTTCGAACGTCACGCTACATCCAAAATCCGCTCTACGGAAGACATTTTTAAAATTGCGACCAAAGGTTTCCGTGGCGAAGCTTTGGCATCGATTGCCGCTGTGGCTCAGGTTGAGCTAAAGACTAAGCAAAAAGATTTGCCTGTAGGAACCAATATTTATATCGAAGGTGGACAATTCCAGTTTCAGGAGCCAGTTCAGACTGTCGAAGGTTCTAACTTTTCCGTCAAAAATCTTTTTTACAATGTTCCGGCCAGACGTAAGTTCCTGAAGAATGACAATGTAGAATTCCGTCATATTATTGATGAATTTCAGCGTGTTGCACTCGCCCACGAATATATCGAGTTTGAATTATTCCATAATGACGAACCGATTTTCAAACTAAGAAAAGGCGGACAGATGCAGCGCATCGTAGATGTTTTCGGAAGGAAACTGCAGCCGCTTCTGATTCCAATTAAGGAAGATCTGGGTTGGGTTAATCTGCAAGGTTACGTCGCCAAACCCGAAGGTGCCAAAAAAGTACGAGGCGAGCAGTTTTTCTTTGTCAACGGAAGATATTTCAAAAGTGCTTATCTCAGCAAAGCGGTTCAGGAAGCCTTTGACGGACTACTACAGCCGGGTTATATTCCATCATTTTTTCTTTATCTGGAATTGGATCCGGAGAAGATTGATGTCAATATACATCCCCAGAAAACGGAAGTGAAATTTGAAGATGAAGCATTAATTTTTGCCCTGATGCGTTCCACTATCAAACGTTCTTTAGGGATTTACAATGTTGCACCTAGCCTGGATTTCGAAAGAGACCCGAAAATGGAAGCTTTTTTTGCGCCTACACCTAGCAAAAGCAACCACAGTTCTCCAATGCCTTCCGCCATTAATGTTGATCGGGATTTTAATCCTTTTACAACGCAAAAAACATCTACCGAAGAAATCATTAACCTTACTGATCTTTACGATGTTACGGCAACGGCAGCGCCTTCCAAAATCAATCTTTTTGAAGACGATGACTTGGACGAGGATTTATTTCGTCTTCCAAACGGCTACTGGCTGCTCAACAAAGATGGACAAACGTATATGCTGGATCTTGGCAGGATGCACAGAGTTCTGATGTCTTCGCACCAAGAAAATCTTCCTACTAAAAAAGCCGGACAAAGCCTATTGTTTTCATTGGAATATCATCTTAATGAAATCGAGAAAAATAAATATAAGTCGATCAAAAAATACCTGCCGGATTTCGGTTTCGAAATGACTTTGGCTCAAGAGAATGTTCTCAGAATCGAAGCTGTTCCGGAAGCTTTAAAAGAATCGCAAGTCATCAAATTCTTAGAAAAAATATTTGAAGTCCTGGAATACAGAACAGAAGAAGACTTCTATAAATATTTTGAATACCAATGGGTTAAGCTAAAAACCAAATCGAAATTCGATTTCATTTATAAAACTGAAGTTGAGCAATTGGTCAAAGATTTTATGGATCTTGGTTTTCCTCAATATACTGTGAACGGGAAAAAATGCTGGCTGGAAGTTCCGTTTGATGACTTCAAAAATAAATTTTAAACTATGTTTTCACAACTGACACCTGCTACGAAGAATATTATCATCATCAATGTGATCTTCTTTGTAGGTACATTTTTACTACAAAATCTTAACATTGATTTAGAATCATTATTGGCAGGCTACTTTCCACTGTCTCCAAATTTCAAATCCTGGCAGATAATTACACATATGTTTATGCACGGAAGCATACTACATATTGCTTTTAACATGATGACGCTATGGAGTTTCGGACCAGTTTTGGAACAGGTTCTGGGACAGAAAAAGTTTCTGATTTTGTACTTTGCCTCAGGCTTAGGAGGTTTTGCATTGTACAACATCTGGAACTATTATGAAGTGAGTCAGATCACTAATTTTTTGACAAGTCAGGCTTATGACATCCACGAAATATATAAGTATGCGGATAATAGTTATTCTGGAGAAATGCCAATTAATACTAATTCCGAGTCGGTAAGAGATGCTGCTCAACAGCTTTTCATCATTCTTAAAACCCCTATGGTTGGTGCTTCCGGTGCTATTTTTGGGGTGATAGCCGCATTTTCCACATTGTTTCCTGATGCTAAACTGATGTTTATGTTTATTCCGTTTCCTATTAAGGCTAAATATCTGACACCGATTATTATTGTTGTTTCTTTATTTTTAGGATTCAGGCAGTTTAGCGGAGATAACATCGCTCATTTCGCACATCTTGGTGGTGCGCTAATCGGTTTTCTCTATATCTGGAACTGGAAAAAGAACAGAGACAGGATTCAATAATGGGAATCTTACGTTTAATCTTAAGCATTTTTCACCTCATTATAGTATTAATGCTTTTTGGCACTATAATGAACGCTTATATTGCGCCTAACGTATTTGGGATGCTTGACCTGCTTTCGCTTGCATTTCCGATACTTATGATTATCCACATCTTATTGTTGATTTTCTGGATCATCAGTTGGAGAAAAAGAGCAGCAATCTTTCTTGTCTTAACGCTTTTTTTTATCACGCCTGTAAGACGCTGGATCAATTATACACCTGCAAAGAAAGAAATTCCGAATCTTAAAGTCATTTCCCTCAACGGAAAATCAGGGAAATTCGGTGATGAGAATATCTACCGTTTTCTGAATAAGCAACAAGCGGATGTAGTGCTCACTCAAGAATACAAAAGTGCTGAAAATCTGAAGGGCTTTGAATATTTTGAGCGCCGTTTTCCTGTTGTCAAAATTCAATCGAGATTCCCAATCCTTAGAAGTGATATTGTAGAAACTGACGCAAAAAACGGTCGCTGTATATTTGCCGACATCAAGGTAAATAATAAAGTCATCCGCTTTGTTAATGTCTATATGGAACCATTTTATATTGAAAAACAAATGGTTAAACCTGGTGATAATCTCAATGAAAACGAGAAGAAGTTTAAAAATATTCTTCACATGCTGATTCCCACCTTCCGGAAACATCAAAATCAGATTATTCCTATCAAAAGCTTCATAGAAGGTTCACCTTATCCTGTGATAGTTGCCGGGGATTTCAACGCTGTCCCTAATTCTTATGAGTATTATAAAATATCCGAAGGTCTTCAAGATGTTTTTCTAAAGGTAGGAAGAGGCAGTGGTACAAGCTTTCATGACTTTAAATTCCCTTTAAAAATCGACCATTTTTTCGCTGCGGAATCTATTGAACCTATTAGCTATAAAGTTGACCGAAGTGTCAGGATTTCAGATCATTTTCCGGTAATCGCAGAATTTCGTGTTAAATAATTTTGGATATTTGTTTTTATGAAATCGCAAGGTCTAGAAAATATATACAAGTATGATGATTGGCGATTACATATGACCCCTGAAAACAATATACATCTGCTTATGAAACGTATTATTATAGTTGCATTTTCTGCAATGTTATTTTCCTGCTCCAAAAACGAGTCATCGTATGCCGCGAAAGAAAATTCTGAACGAGCTCCGCAAATTACTTAGTCTCTCCTTAAACCACCTATAATTTACTGATTATTAGTATTTTGGTTTTAAAATAGCTTGTTTTTT
>NZ_RJTU01000070.1 GCF_003730015.1 Epilithonimonas hominis
GTTTTTCAGTGGCCTCCTAAAAAGCCGGGATTTTTTATGTTATAAAACGCTGTTGATTATGCGTTTGGTTCAACAGATACAAAAGATCTGTTGTTTGCTTTCTTTCTGAAAACTACTTTACCGTCTACCAATGCAAACAAAGTATGGTCTTTACCCATACCAACGTTTTCACCTGGGTGGTGTTGTGTGCCTCTTTGTCTGATGATGATGTTACCGGCAATAGCTTCTTGACCTCCGAAAATCTTAACACCTAGTCTTTTAGAGTGAGATTCTCTACCGTTTTTGGAACTACCGACTCCTTTCTTGTGTGCCATTTTATTTTAAGCTTTTTTGGATTAAAAATTATTCAGCAGATTCGCTGGTTTCTGTTACTTCAGCTTTAGCAGCTTTTTTAGGAGCAGCTTTTTTAGCCTCTTTTTTCGCACCGTCAAATCCAGTAATACCAGTTACAAGAATTTGAGTTAATTGCTGTCTGTGACCATTCTTCTTAGCATAACCTTTTCTTCTTTTCTTTTTGAAAACGATTACTTTGTCAGCTTGAACGTGGTCAAGAATTTCTACATCTACGGTGATACCGTTTACAGCCGGGGCACCTACAGTTACTGTACCGTTCACAGTAAGAAGAACTTTGTCAAAAGAAACTTTCGCTCCTTTATCTCCTTTCAAACGGTTCACAAACAACTTTTGGTTTTGCTCAACTTTGTATTGAAGCCCTGCTATTTCTACAATTGCAAACATTGTTTATAAATTTTTATAATTATTCGAGGTGCAAAAGTAAACATTTTGTTTGAAAAACACAAGTATATTTCTAAATATTTAGTTTTGTGATTATTAATATTAATTTGACTTCGTCAAATCTAAAGATTTGGGTAGCTTAATCCGCCTATAGTTTATCCTGAGCTTGTCGAAGGACACCCAAACCTTTAGGTTCGACGAAGTCAATCTTTTCACTCCACTACGTTGCGTAAAAATGATTTCTGCTCAAGTCGGGCTGCAGATTCTACATAAAAATAAACTTTCAATTAAAATAATACCATTTGTTATTTCTTAGGAGACCTAACGCAGTAGTGAGCGAGTCAATTTCAATAGATTGGATTCCTAAGAAAGGATGACTCTTTGCTAAGTTTTACGGCTTTGCGACCATAAAAATGTTTTCAATAATAAATAAATAAAAATCTTTGCGCACTTTGCGTTTAAAAAACATATTCAAATTAACAGATATAGAAGATAAACTCTAAATTTGACAATTGAAAATTTTATCAATGCTAAATTTTATCAAGAAAAAAATTGCCCTCATCTGGGCAATAAAACATATCGAAAAATCCAAGAGTTTTAAAACCAATGCGATTCAGAATCAGCAGGATTTACTTTTAGATTTGGTAAAAACTTCGGAAAAAACATTATTCGGAAGAGAACATCGATTTGAAACCATAAAATCAATTGCAGATTTTCAAAACAATGTTCCTATTGCAGATTACGAAGATTTAAAACCATATATCGAAAAAATCAAAAAAGGACAATCTAAAATCCTATGGCCAGATTTGCCGGAATATTTTGCCAAAACATCAGGTACAACGTCCGGTTCCAAATACATTCCGATTTCCAAAGAAGCAATGCCTTTTCAGATTTCCGCTGCCCAAAGTGCGATTTTCCATTACATCGCAAAAAAAAATAATGCAGATTTTGTTGGTGGGAAAATGATTTTCCTTCAAGGATCTCCCGAATTAGAAGAAGTCAATGGTGTAAAGACGGGAAGACTTTCAGGAATTGTTGCCCATCATATTCCAAATTATCTTCAGAAAAACAGATTGCCAAGCTGGAAAACCAATTGTATCGAAGATTGGGAAACCAAAGTCGATAGAATTGTAGAAGAAACTGAGAATGAAAATATGACTTTAATTTCCGGAATTCCGCCTTGGTTGATAATGTATTTTGAAAAACTGATTGACAAACACGGCAAAAAAATCACACAGATTTTTCCAAATCTTCAGTTGATAATTACCGGTGGCGTTAACTACGAACCTTATCGCGAAAAGATGAATGAATTGTTAGGTAAACCTGTCGATATTGTCCAGACTTTTCCCGCATCGGAAGGTTTTTTTGCATTTCAGGATGATTATACAAAAGAAGGATTATTGCTTTTGACCAATCACGGAATTTTCTACGAGTTCATTCCGTTAGAACAATATGGAAAACCGAATGCAGAAAGATTAACTCTGAAAGATATTGAATTGAACAAAGATTATGCATTGATTCTAACGACTAATTCCGGACTTTGGGCTTATTCGATTGGCGATGTGGTGAGGTTTATTGATAAAAATCCATACAGGATTTTAGTTAGTGGAAGAACGAAACATTTCACTTCAGCTTTTGGCGAACACGTGATTGCATTTGAAGTGGAAGAAGCGCTGAAAGCAACCGTTGAAAAATTTCCAGCTCAGATTACAGAATTTCATCTCGCTCCAGAAGTGAATCCAACAGAAGGTTTACCTTATCATGAATGGTTTATCGAGTTCGGAAAAGAACCGGAAAACTTCGAAGCTTTCAAATCTGAATTGGATTTACAGCTCAGAAAACGTAATACTTATTATGATGATTTGATTTCCGGAAATATTCTGCAACCTTTGATTATTACGAAACTTAAGAAAAATGCTTTTCAGGATTATGCCAAGTCTGAAGGTAAATTAGGTGGACAAAATAAAATTCCTCGTTTGGCGAATGATAGAAAAATTGCAACTGTTTTGTCAGATTTTAAATTGTAAATTTTATTTACATAGTTGTTAATGACTCACAGCTTTTAGTCCGACAATAGAGGCAATCAATGTAAAAACAAAAAATAACCGCCAGAATGTTGCCGGTTCTTTGAAGATAAAAATTCCGACAATGACACCACCCACAGCGCCAATTCCCGTCCAAACCGCATAAGCATTTCCGATAGGTAAGCCGTTTTGCCCGGAAATAGCCTTGAACATTAGAAACATACTGGTAAAAAGACAAAGAAAAAACCCAATCCACCAATAGGTACTTTCTTTCCCAGATGTTTCTTGTGCTTTGCCTAGGCAAGTCGCAAAACCGGTCTCGAAAAGTCCTGCGATAATCAGTATAATCCAATTCATTTGGCGAAGATAAAAATTTGAAAATATATACCGAATTCTTACTCGAACTAGTAAATTTGTATAATGATTTCTTTTACACCCCTTCGAGTTTTAAAAAATATAGAGTTCAGACATCTTTTAACAGGTAGATTTTTCCTGATCATCGCGTTCCGAATGCTGGCAACTTTGCTGGGGTGGTGGGTTTATCAATTGACAAAAGACCCGTTTTCCATTGGATTGATTGGACTTTCCGAAGTAATTCCGGCAGTTTCTTGCGCGCTTTATGCCGGTCATATTATTGATATGAATGAGAAGAAAAAACTTCTTCTGATTTGTAATTATGCCTATGTTGTTTTGATAAGTCTGCTTCTTATTCCGGCTTTTCTTAATCATAGACTACATTTCACAGGACACGAGATTACTTATTTTATTTATGGCGTCATTTTCTTTACCGGAATTTGCCGTTCATTTCTGGGACCCTTGGTTCCTTCTATGATTCCACGGATTGTGAAGCAGGAGAATCTTCCTTATGCAGTGACTTTAAATCAGGCGATTTTTTTGATTGCCTCAGTTTCCGGGCACGCTTTAGGCGGTTTTTTAATTGCTTTAATTACCATTAAATGGACTTTGGTTGTCATTGTATCAAGTTTGATAATAGCTTCTCTATTCTTTTGGACTGTAAACAAACAACAATCTGAAAACAAAAATAAAGATGTTAAAGTTTTCGAAAGTATGAAGGAAGGCTTGGCTTATATCTATAAAACCAAAGAAATTCTTGGTGCACAAATGCTGGATATGTTTGCCGTTCTTTTTGGAGGTGCAGTCGCCATGATTCCGGTTTTTGCAAGTGATATTCTGAAAGTGGGCTCGGAAGGTTTTGGATTGCTGAATGCGGCTTCTGATATTGGATCTATGATCATCATTATTACACTTTCGATAGTTCCATTAAGAAAAAATCAAGGAAAAATTCTATTGTTTGTAGCTTCCGGATTTGGGCTTTGCATCATTGGATTTGGATTATCAAAACTGTATTGGCTCTCGTTTGCATTTTTGGTCCTGAGTGGTATGTTGGATGGGGTAAGTGTAGTCATCAGGGGAACCATTGTTCAGTTGAAAACGCCGGAAGAAATCCGAGGGCGAGTTCTGAGTGTGAATTCAATCTTCATCATGTCGAGTAATGAACTGGGTCAGTTTGAAAGTGGATTGACAGCAAAATTGATGGGCGTTGTGCGATCTGTTGTTTTTGGAGGAACGATGACCGTTTTGACAGCATTATTTATTGGCGCAACTTCTAAAAAATTGAGAAATATGGAATATTAATAATGATCGAAATATTGCAAAATAAAAAAGGAAGCCAATTTGGCTTCCTTTAATTTTATATCAAACTTCTGATTTTCTCAATCATATCGTCTGCGAGTTTATTTGCTTCTTCCTGAGAAAAAGCTTCGGTATAAATCCTGATAATCGGTTCTGTATTAGATTTTCTCAAGTGAACCCAATTGTCTGCGAAATCGATTTTCACACCATCAATGGTCGAAATGTCTTCGTTTTTAAATTCATCCTGAACTTTCACAAGCAACGCATCAACATCAATTTCAGGAGTCAATTCGATTTTCTTTTTGCCCATAAAATAAGCTGGATAACCTGCTCTCAGTTCAGAAACAGTTTTATTTTCTTTGGCTAAGTGTGTCAAGAATAAAGCAACACCAACCAGAGAATCACGACCGTAATGCAGTTCTGGATAAATGATTCCGCCGTTTCCTTCACCACCAATGACTGCATTTTTTTCTTTCATCAAGTTTACAACATTCACTTCTCCAACAGCACTTGCAAAATATTCTGAATCGTGAGTTTTCGCCACATCTCTCAGAGCACGGCTTGAAGAAAGATTAGAAATTGCCACTCCATTTTTGTTTTTCAAAAGGTAATCTGCAACGCCAACCAAAGTATATTCTTCGCCAAACATTTCGCCTTTTTCATCTATCAAGGCAAGTCTGTCCACATCCGGATCCACCACGATTCCCATATCTGCTTTTTCTTTTTTAACCAATTCGCAGATGTCGCCAAGATGTTGTTTCAAAGGCTCCGGATTGTGAGGGAAATGTCCGGTTGGTTCGCAGTATAACTTCACAACTTCCACGCCCAATTTCTCCAAAAGCGGTGGAATAGAAATCCCTCCAGTAGAGTTAACTGCATCCAAAACTACTTTAAATTTCTTAGCTTTTATCGCCTCTACATCTACCGTTGGTAATTCCAAAATTTTCTGAATATGAATATCAAAACCATCTTCTCTGGTTTCATATTTTCCTAAATCATCAACCTCCGCATAATTGAAATCTTCATTTTCCGCCAAGGTCAGAACTTCTGCACCATTTTCTCCGCTGATGAATTCGCCTTTGTCATTCAATAATTTCAAAGCGTTCCACTGTTTTGGATTGTGAGAAGCTGTCAGAATAATTCCGCCATCGGCTTTCAGTTCTGGAACCATGATTTCTACAGTTGGCGTGGTAGAAAGTCCTAAGTCAATCACATTGATTCCCAAACCCTGCAAAGTTGACGCAACTAATGAAGAGACCATTTGACCGGAAATCCTCGCATCACGGCCGATAACAAGCGTTAAGTCTTTTTTATTTTTATTATTCTGAAGCCAAGTTCCGAATGCCGAAGCAAATTTCACTACATCAAGTGGCGTCAAGTTATCATTGACTTTTCCGCCGATAGTTCCCCGGATTCCTGAGATTGATTTTATTAATGACATTTTATTTTTTTAAGGTTTGACAAAAATACGATAATATCATTTCCGAAAAAAAATAAAAGTTTTAGACATTAACAAATTATTAAGTCAAGAACACCCACAATCCTTATCACAGTTTTTCCCTTTACTTTTCTTGGAAAACGTTTTAGAAAGTTTACGGACAATAGCATATAAAGATGTCAGAACCAAAAGTCCGATAATCACATATTGTAGTATAAGTGTACTGTCCATTTTTTATTATTTAAGAATCTGATAAAAAATGAATGCAGAAAAGTATGCCAATAATGTCATTGAAATGGTTTGTAACATTGTCCATTTCAAACTTTTTGTTTCACGGTAAACAACCGCAATGGTAGAAATACACTGCATCGCAAATGCATAGAAAATCAAAATCGAAACGCCTGTTGCAAAACTGAATACTTTTTCGCCATTTGGTTTTACATCCAGTCTCATTTTTTCAATCAGTTTTCCTTCTGGTGCTTCATCGTCCAAGCTGTAAAGTGTAGATAATGTTCCGACAAAAACTTCTCTAGCTGCAAAACTGGTAAGGATCCCGATGCCCATTTTCCAATCGTAGCCGAGTGGCGCAATTGCTGGTTCCATTGTTCTTCCTATTCTTCCAAGATAGGAATGGTCAAGCGAAGAATCTGTTGCCAAAATTTCATCTTTATGCTGAGACGGGCCAAAATAACTCAGAGCCCAAAGAATAATACTTACTGTAAAAATTACTTTTCCGGCTCCGGAAATAAATTCCCAAACTTTACCCAAAACTAATTTGAAATCATAACCAAATAACGGCATTTTGTAAGTCGGTAAATCCATCACCAAGAAACTCTTGATTTTAGTTTTGATGAAACTTTTCAGAATAAAGGATGATATCAACGCCATTAAAAAACCTAATAGATACATTATCATCAAAGCAATTGCTCTGTATTTGATACCTAAAAAATTGTTATCAGGAATAATCAATCCGATAATAATACTGTAAATAGGAAGTCTGGCAGAGCAAGTCATAAATGGTGTTACTAGAATAGTAATCAACCGTTCTTTAAAATTTTCGATGTTTCTGGTGGACATAATCGCAGGAATCGCACAGGCTGTTCCGGAAACCAATGGGACGATACTTTTTCCATTCAATCCAAACGGTCTCAGCATTCTGTCCATCAGGAAAACGACTCTCGCCATATAACCTGAATCTTCTAATAGATAAAGGAAATACAAAAGAATTCCTATTTGTGGTGCAAAAACTATAATCCCACCAATTCCAGGAATGATTCCGCTGGAAACCAAAGAATTGATCGGCCCTTCAGGAAGGTGTTCTCCTGAAAATAACGATAACCAACTGAAGAAATCCTCAATCCAAGTCATTGGATATTCTGCAAGGAAGAAAACTCCTTGGAAAATCATTAATAAAATAAATAAGAAAACAACATAACCCCAGAATTTGTGAACCAAAACTTTGTCCAATTTTTCTGTCAGTAATTCTTTTAATTGAGGTTTCTTTTCGGTAATCTGAGCTGTGATTTTATCAATATTTTGATACCTCCTAACGGTTTCCGTAATCTGAAGACGCTTCGGAACACTGCACTTGGAATCTTCCTGAGTAATAATTTCGTGGATGTTTTCAATTTTTCCGAGATAAGTATCTGCGGCTAGAAGAGTCCAGATTTTGTAAAGATTTTTTTCTGATGTATTAGATGAAATCTTATAAACCAAAGATTTTTGCTCCAGCGGAATTTCGAAAGAATTATTGTCAGAAACTTTAAACTGATTGGTGAAAATCGCTTCACGCATGGTTTCTATTCCGATATTTTGTTTGGCGTTGGTTTCAAAAACCGGAATATTCAGTAGCTCGGATAATTTTTTTGGATCAATGGTGATGCCACGTTTTTCCGCTTCATCAATCTGATTCACAACCATTATCGCCGGTATTCCCAGATCCTGAATCTGCTGGAAAAGAAGCAGACTTCTTCTCATATTGATGGCGTCCGCAATGTAAACAACGCCAGAATAATTCTCCTGCTCCTGGATCAGGTATCTTGAAAAAATAGCTTCGTCCTCAGAAGTGGGATAGATACTATAAGAACCGGGCAAATCTATTACCTCGATTTCTTCGTTTTTGTAAGTGTAATTTCCGGAATGGCTGGCAACAGTAACACCGGCATAATTACCCGTTTTTTGCTTTTTGTTGCAAAGGATATTAAAAAGTGTGGATTTCCCGACGTTGGGATTTCCGACCAATAAAATCTGTTTTTGCTTGTTCTGCATTATTCTGCTACTTCTACCTGTATGAATCTTGCTTCTGCCTCTCTTAGGGCAATTCTGGTTTTTTCTGAGCCGTATTCGATGTACAGCGGACCGTTGAACGGCGCCTGATAAAGCACTCTGAAAGTAGTTTCCGGAAGCAGTCCCATTTCTATGATTTTAGTAGGCATCTGCAGGTTTTCATTGTCGTAGCCAGTGATTTTTCCGACTTGGTTTTTCGGGAAACAGCAGAGTTTATCAATGTGTTTTGTTTGCAAGACTAAAAAATTTTTGGACTACAAAGATAGCTTATTTTAAATAAATCTAAATAAGATATTTATCACAAAAAAAACCGGGAATCTATCCCGGCTGATTTTATTTTTTCTTTTTAAAATCCCGCTTGATATAACGCAAAGCAATAACCCCAGTCTGGAAACATTACAGGCATTTGTGATAAAACGCCAGCTGCAATAAAACAATCGGTAGATGACATCATTTTTTTTACAGTAATTTTTTCTTTACTTGCTTTTTCAGAACTTTCTTTTGTTGTTTTCTCTATTTTTAATAGAGATTCATCTTGTTTGTTAATTGGTTCTCCACTTTTTGCAAATGTTAATGACATAGAAAATAATGCAATTGTCAATAGTGCTTTTTTCATAATAAGTTGCTTTTAATTTGTTAATATTAAAATGTAAATATTATTTTAATAAAAACAAATGCTATTTCAAATTATTTTTTATTTTTGTCAACGTTTTGAGAAATTTCTATTGGATTATCATTTGAATTCAAGAAATCTTTTGCAATTTTTTCTTGATTTTTAACAAATTCCCCTACTGTTTGTGGATTAGTTTCAAAACTT
>NZ_RJTU01000094.1 GCF_003730015.1 Epilithonimonas hominis
TCCTGAGGAAGCGAAAAGAACAAAGTTCATTGACAATAAGATATAACAACCAAGTAAGGAAAAAAAAACCAAAGCGTCAATTTTAAATTGAATTTGAGTATAAGGACAAACAAACATACAATGGAGAGTTTGATCCTGGCTCAGGATGAACGCTAGCGGGAGGCCTAACACATGCAAGCCGAGCGGTATTTGTTCTTCGGAACAGAGAGAGCGGCGCACGGGTGCGGAACACGTGTGCAACCTGCCTTTATCTGGGGGATAGCCTTTCGAAAGGAAGATTAATACCCCATAATATATTGAGTGGCATCATTTGATATTGAAAACTCCGGTGGATAGAGATGGGCACGCGCAAGATTAGATAGTTGGTGAGGTAACGGCTCACCAAGTCAATGATCTTTAGGGGGCCTGAGAGGGTGATCCCCCACACTGGTACTGAGACACGGACCAGACTCCTACGGGAGGCAGCAGTGAGGAATATTGGACAATGGGTTAGCGCCTGATCCAGCCATCCCGCGTGAAGGACGACGGCCCTATGGGTTGTAAACTTCTTTTGTATAGGGATAAACCTACTCTCGTGAGAGTAGCTGAAGGTACTATACGAATAAGCACCGGCTAACTCCGTGCCAGCAGCCGCGGTAATACGGAGGGTGCAAGCGTTATCCGGATTTATTGGGTTTAAAGGGTCCGTAGGCGGATCTGTAAGTCAGTGGTGAAATCTCACAGCTTAACTGTGAAACTGCCATTGATACTGCAGGTCTTGAGTAAATTTGAAGTGGCTGGAATAAGTAGTGTAGCGGTGAAATGCATAGATATTACTTAGAACACCAATTGCGAAGGCAGGTCACTAAGATTTAACTGACGCTGATGGACGAAAGCGTGGGGAGCGAACAGGATTAGATACCCTGGTAGTCCACGCCGTAAACGATGCTAACTCGTTTTTGGGGCTTCGGCTTCAGAGACTAAGCGAAAGTGATAAGTTAGCCACCTGGGGAGTACGTTCGCAAGAATGAAACTCAAAGGAATTGACGGGGGCCCGCACAAGCGGTGGATTATGTGGTTTAATTCGATGATACGCGAGGAACCTTACCAAGACTTAAATGGGAAATGACAGATTTAGAAATAGATCCTTCTTCGGACATTTTTCAAGGTGCTGCATGGTTGTCGTCAGCTCGTGCCGTGAGGTGTTAGGTTAAGTCCTGCAACGAGCGCAACCCCTGTCACTAGTTGCTAGCATTAAGTTGAGGACTCTAGTGAGACTGCCTACGCAAGTAGAGAGGAAGGTGGGGATGACGTCAAATCATCACGGCCCTTACGTCTTGGGCCACACACGTAATACAATGGCCGGTACAGAGGGCAGCTACACAGCGATGTGATGCAAATCTCGAAAGCCGGTCTCAGTTCGGATTGGAGTCTGCAACTCGACTCTATGAAGCTGGAATCGCTAGTAATCGCGCATCAGCCATGGCGCGGTGAATACGTTCCCGGGCCTTGTACACACCGCCCGTCAAGCCATGGAAGTCTGGGGTACCTGAAGTCGGTGACCGTAAAAGGAGCTGCCTAGGGTAAAACAGGTAACTAGGGCTAAGTCGTAACAAGGTAGCCGTACCGGAAGGTGCGGCTGGAACATCTCATTTTAGAGACAATACGTCAAAAAATATTAAAAAGTGCTTATACAAAAGATAAGCTTTGGTTTTTTTACTCGGTTGCTTATATAAAAAATAAAACCCACTAGGAATTAGTAAAGGGATAGAGAGATAATTAATAATTATAAATTGATAATTGTTAATTAGAGAAAGTCTCGTAGCTCAGCTGGTTAGAGCGCTACACTGATAATGTAGAGGTCGGCAGTTCGAGCCTGCCCGAGACTACTAATTAAAGGGAATTATAGATTAAAAATTATAGATTTTAGATTAAAGCCAAGGGCTTAAATAATTTAAAATTTAGAATTTAGAATTTAAAATCTCCTCTAGAGGGGAATTAGCTCAGCTGGCTAGAGCGCCTGCCTTGCACGCAGGAGGTCAAGGGTTCGACTCCCTTATTCTCCACTGTTTTAGGAGTTTGATTTAAAAGTTACGATTGGAGCCAAAAACAACAATTGTTCATCAGATGACTAAAAAGCAATAAAGATCATTGACATTAACGGTAAAGACATCACAAAGAGAAAACCGAGCGCAAGAAAGCGCTTGAGTAACCTAAAAATAGGAAAGAAATCGTTAAGGGCGTATGGCGGATGCCTAGGCTTTCAGAGGCGAAGAAGGACGTGGTAAGCTGCGAAAAGCTGCGGGGATCGGCACACACGACTTGATCCGCAGATGTCCGAATGGGGCAACCCGGCATATTGAAGATATGTCACCCAGCAATGGGAGCAAACCAGGAGAACTGAAACATCTAAGTACCCTGAGGAAAAGAAATCGAAGAGATTCCGTAAGTAGTGGCGAGCGAAAGCGGATTAGCCCAAAAGTCTTTATATATTTAGAAGAATGTTCTGGAAAGAACAGCCATAGACGGTGATAGCCCGGTATTCGAAAGGTATATTAAGATGATAAATGAGTAGGGCGGGACACGTGAAATCCTGTCTGAATATGGGGGGACCATCCTCCAAGGCTAAATACTCCTGAAAGACCGATAGTGAACAAGTACTGTGAAGGAAAGGTGAAAAGCACTTCGAATAGAAGGGTGAAATAGAACCTGAAACCGTACGCCTACAAGCGGTCGGAGCACCAATAAGGTGTGACGGCGTGCCTTTTGCATAATGAGCCTACGAGTTAATTTTACTAGCGAGGTTAAGGACTTCAGGTCCGGAGCCGGAGCGAAAGCGAGTCTGAATAGGGCGCATAGTTAGTAGGATTAGACGCGAAACCTTGTGATCTACCCATGGGCAGGTTGAAGCTTTGGTAACACAAAGTGGAGGACCGAACCGGTTGACGTTGAAAAGTCTTCGGATGACCTGTGGGTAGGGGTGAAAGGCCAATCAAACTGGGAGATAGCTCGTACTCCCCGAAATGCATTTAGGTGCAGCGTCGCAAATGAGTTTATTAGAGGTAGAGCTACTGATTGGATGCGGGGGAGTCAAATCCTACCAATTCCTGACAAACTCCGAATGCTAATAAATGTTCTGCGGCAGTGAGGGCATGGGTGCTAAGGTCCATGTCCGAGAGGGAAAGAACCCAGACCAACAGCTAAGGTCCCTAAATATATGCTAAGTTGAAACAACGCGGTTGGACTGCATTGACAGCTAGGATGTTGGCTTGGAAGCAGCCATTCATTTAAAGAGTGCGTAACAGCTCACTAGTCGAGCGGTCCGGCATGGATAATAATCGGGCATAAGCATATTACCGAAGCTATGGATTTATAATTTATTATATCTGGTAGGGGAGCATTCTGTTTGCGCCGAAGCAGTATCGTGAGGTATTGTGGAGCGGACAGAAAAGAAAATGTAGGCATAAGTAACGATAAAGGGGGCGAGAAACCCCCTCACCGAAAGACTAAGGTTTCCTCAGCCATGCTAATCAGCTGAGGGTTAGTCGGGACCTAACGCGAACCCGAAAGGGGTAGTGGATGGACAATGGGTTAATATTCCCATACTTGCTCACACTAAAAAGGGGACGGAGTGACGTAGCTACTGGAGACTGACGGAATAGTCAAGACCTAGCCTTCGGGCGAAGTTGTTGTAGTGAACTCGCTTCCAAGAAAAGCCGAAGTGAAGCAACCCGTACCAAAACCGACACAGGTAGTCGAGGAGAGAATCCTAAGGTGCTCGAGTGAGTCGTGGCTAAGGAACTAGGCAAAATAGTCTCGTAACTTCGGAAGAAGAGACGCCAACAGTAATGTTGGCCGCAGTGAAGAGGCCCAGGCGACTGTTTATCAAAAACACAGGACTCTGCTAAATCGAAAGATGCTGTATAGGGTCTGACACCTGCCCGGTGCTGGAAGGTTAAGGAAGGGCGTTAGCGTAAGCGAAGCGTTTGACTGAAGCCCCAGTAAACGGCGGCCGTAACTATAACGGTCCTAAGGTAGCGAAATTCCTTGTCGGGTAAGTTCCGACCTGCACGAATGGTGTAACGATCTGGGCACTGTCTCAGCCACGAGCTCGGTGAAATTGTAGTATCGGTGAAGATGCCGATTACCCGCAATGGGACGAAAAGACCCTGTGAACCTTTACTATAACTTCGTATTGACTTTGAGTAAACAATGTGTAGGATAGGTGGGAGGCTATGAAGCTGGCACGCTAGTGTTGGTGGAGCCAACGTTGAAATACCACCCTTTGTTTACTTGGAGCCTAACTTCTACGGAAGGACATTGCGTGGTGGGTAGTTTGACTGGGGTGGTCGCCTCCAAAAGAGTAACGGAGGCTTTCAAAGGTACCCTCAGCACGCTTGGTAACCGTGCGTAGAGTGTAATGGCATAAGGGTGCTTGACTGTGAGACCAACAAGTCGATCAGGTGCGAAAGCAGGACATAGTGATCCGGTGGTTCCGTATGGAAGGGCCATCGCTCATAGGATAAAAGGTACTCCGGGGATAACAGGCTAGTCTCCCCCAAGAGCTCACATCGACGGGGAGGTTCGGCACCTCGATGTCGGCTCGTCACATCCTGGGGCTGGAGAAGGTCCCAAGGGTTGGGCTGTTCGCCCATTAAAGTGGCACGCGAGCTGGGTTCAGAACGTCGTGAGACAGTTCGGTCTCTATCTATTGCGGGCGTTAGATGTTTGAGAGGACTTGATTCTAGTACGAGAGGACCGAATTGAACAAACCTCTGGTGTATCAGTTGTACCGCCAGGTGCACCGCTGAGTAGCTATGTTTGGAAGAGATAAGCACTGAAAGCATATAAGTGCGAAACTCGCCTCAAGATGAGACATCTTTTAAGGGTCGTTGGAGATGACGACGTTGATAGGCTACAGGTGTAAAGACAGTAATGTCATAGCCGAGTAGTACTAATTACCCGTAGATTTATAGCCTATTGGTTACAATAAACCCAAGCGTTTGCTTGCGCAACTAAGGTTCTCTCTTTGTGAACGTTTTTATCGATTTTTTAATTCAAAGTTTATGGTTAAAGAATTCAAAGTTGTAAAACTTTGAACTTTAAATATAAATCTCTGAACTAAATACATATACTGTACATCCTTTTGTACAAACAGCCTTTAGGGTGGTTTTAGCAGAGGGGCTCACCTGTTCCCATTCCGAACACAGAAGTTAAGCCCTCTAGCGCCGATGGTACTGCGAAAGCGGGAGAGTAGGTCGCCGCCAGTATTTTTTAAAAGCTCATCAATTTACTTTGATGAGCTTTTTTTTTGACCTTTTTTTACTTATGAAAAGTCGTATAAATGACATATATAAAACGGATTAGTTTCAAAACTTGGGGACTAGGCAAAAAGTTTTGATA
>NZ_RJTU01000086.1 GCF_003730015.1 Epilithonimonas hominis
TTTTTCTCCCCAACTTTTGATCTTGATCCCTAAAGTTTATGGTGTCGCAGTAATTATTTTTTTTTTTATAATCTAACTACAGATTAGGTAGTTGAAACATATAGACAATGTTATAGATCCCTATATCATTATCTTGATCATATTACCTTCGGCGTCTTATTCTCTTATTCTGAAACTGCGCTTTATTCCATTGAAACACTTTGTTGTTGGATTTTAATCTTGTCAATGTTAAAAGCTTCTATCACTAAGTTTGATACACCTATAATGAGTTTCAATCATTTAAGCTATCATTTTTCTGCAAAAATTAAAGAGAGCAGGAATTAACTACTCTCATTTTCTAAATCTACTATTATTATTTTAATTGATTTATAGTAAGTTAATGATTTATAAGTAGAGCATCACTAAATTTGATACGTTACCGGATCTAGTGATTTAAAAACAGATTTTTTTACCCAACCTGAAACTTTAGCACCTTCTTCAACCTCATTAACTAAATTTTGTAATCCTTTGACATTTCCATGCTTTAACTGAAATCCAATCGCCGCAATTTGCACTACTTGTATTTCCTCTTGATCTTTGGGATCCTGGTAATCCAACCACCAATCAAATGCTGCCCATCCTCCGGAACCTAAAATATTACTACCCACCCATCATGAAAGTCCCAATTGTAAAAGCAAGATTCTTTACAAACTTTTCTGTGGCAAGAGCCGCATTACTATTCTTGATCGCTGCTGCTAATCTGTCTTACGAAGCGTGATAAGCGTCAAGATTACTAATTCCCATGAAAGATAAGGATCTCCAACAAACGTATGAAAGATAATCTGCAACAGATTATTACACAATAAAAAACACCACTCAGATGAGTGGCGTTGCTATTTTGCATTTAGTATTATAAATGCAGAGTGGTATCATTTCGATTATATACGATAATTCTATCTTCCTTATTAGGAGTGTTGAATAATATCATTCTCCACTGATTATTAATACAGGAAAGGTTTAATCTAATATTATTACTTAATTGATACCATCCTGACGTTTCCTCATTAAACTTGAAAACACCTTCGTTTGTATGGATTTCTAAGAACATAGTACTCGTATCAAAAAGCAAAACGTTGTATGCAATTATAAAATTTATATCCTTCCATTTTATAAAATCTTGTGTTTTTAGATTTTTAACATAAAAGCCATTGTTTTCAAATTTAAAAATTCCATCATCTGAAAAGTATGGGTTTGATTCGTCATAATTTCTAAAAGGATACTTTTTTATATAATTTAAAATTTCCAATTGTCTTATTAAAAGCATTATAAAAACTGTGATTATTATATAAAATAAAATCCAAAATATAATATGACCCCATCTAATTATTAAGAAAAAAGACAATAATGTTAAAATTAAACTTACTATTAAATAACCTGTTATATGTTTCATTTTACTTAATGTAATTCAATCATAACTCTTACTTTTCCCATTCGGGTAAATTTCCTAACATCTGAAGATTAAATATTTTATTATACCCTATAGATTTATAAAAAAACAATTTTACACTTAATGGTTCTACTGTAGAATTAGGTTTTACAAATAAATATTCTACACATTTTTGAGAACTTCCTAACTCATTTGTATCTTTTATTTGTATGTCTTTAGAATGTATAGTTTTATTTATATCACTATAATTTCTATTTAAATAGTGTAATTGGTTTAACATTGCTAATCTATATTCTTCACCACCATCAACCAAGCTTAAGAATCTTGCTTCGTCATTATTCTGGACTGCTGTCCAAAATTTTTGAACAGTTTCTTTTATTTGCTCCTCTTCCTTTTTCTTGTGGTTTACACAGCAACTGACACTGAAAAGGATTAATAGTATTGATATATATTTAATTGTCTTCATTTTAGTGTGGAATACTGTTTACCTGATTCTGTATTTCTTTTTGTTTGTTTTCCAACATATTTTGTACTTGCCCAGGTGTTGGGCGAATAGGTAAATTGTTTGAGTTTAATATCGATGTTCCATTTTGTATAATAAGTCCATTTTGCGTATCTGTTCCTGCTGGTAAAGTTCCGTCAAAAACATAATTAGTAACATCATTTCGTGTTTGAGTACTCATATTTATTCCACTAGAATTTACATAATCAATAGCAAGGTCCATTTGAGTAGCTTGAAAATCTATAGACTTAATATCCTTAGTTGCTTGTACATAATTGTCTGTACTTTTTATTGCTTCCGGAATATCCATAGCCATTTTTGCGTTCTTAACCAACTCTTTTACTCCTCCGGATATCTTACTCATTTTATCAGCTCCTTTATCATACATTTTTGTCCAGATATTGGTAGGTCGGTCATCTCCTCTCACGCTTTCCATTTTTGCATCAGAACCTGTCGCTCCGCCGTATCTATACGAGTTCAACTTCAGACCTGTAGTCCCTGAAGTTATTCTTGCTCCACCAGGATTGTAACCGCTTGTCGACAAACCAATATCCCCGGCTCTGAAAGATGGCCTTCCAAAAGAATCTCTTTGTGTAATAGGTGCTTGCTTAACGGTCATTTGATTTCCACTAATCGCAAAATAACCGGAATGATGTGGCAATAATTCCAATCCTTCCAATTCAATACCCATTCCCATTTTATTTTCTTGGATGGCATAAGTTGAATTATATGGAAATTTTTCTGCCAATGGATCTAACTGAATAAATCGACCTGTATCAGGCATATATGTTCTGTACTTAAACATATACATACCAGTTTCTTGCAACTCTTGTCCTTGGTACTTGTAGTTGTACAATCCCGCTCAACTTTTCAGGATTTGTCTACTCCGGTTTTTTTCGCGCGAGGCTTTTCACTGTGAACGTCTGCGCTTGCTCGCTTTTTCAAATATAAAAATTTAATTCAGTTGAAAAATAAAATTCCGTGTAGATTTTTTCTTTTCAATTGAAAAAAATAAGGTTTTCAAAATTTTAAACATATGATAATCAATGAGTTTGAGCAACCCGTTTTTTCTTTCACTCTGACATTAACTTTCGACAATAATTTAATATGTATAAAATGGAACAGATAATTTGTTTTTGTATTGTAATGATTGTTTTACTTATTGTTTCTAATAATGTTGGTCAAAGAAAAAAATAAGTTTAATTGTCTATTGCTGTCGCTGTTGTTGTAAAATGTTAAAATGTGGGTAAAATCGGTGCTGGTTTTAGCTTCGGCTTTATCCACATTTTAATATTTCCGTTGTATTTATCGGCTAAATTTCAATCGAAGGACTTTCGTAGCATTGGCGCATTTTTTCCTTATTCCGGCCGGGAAGCTTGGGCAAAAAAGTCTTTTTCTGTGGCTGGGAAGATTCGGGGAAGTTGGTGGCTAAAAGCGGTGGCGCAAAAAGGGCTTTGCCCGTTTGCAAGGAAAGCATTTTACATAATCCCAAATTATAGGCAATGAGGGATTTGTGCGCAGCGAAGTTTACGGAGTGGAGAACAACGTTTTGCGGCTGCCTTGCGTATAATTTTGATTATGTTACTTGCTGTGGCATTTAAAGCTCTGGGAAGTTTTGGAAAAGCAGTTGGCGAAAATGTCTTTTTTGGATTGAGGGCGGGATATTTAATCAAAATGCAAGCGTTGGGACGAAGTTCGTCTTCCAATTTTTTCACTTTATTGGGTGGAATTGATTGATTGCAGTTTGCAAAGCGTTGATTCCAGTTTCTTTGTATTTTTCGGTTGTATCGGCGTGTTTGTGTCCTGCAAAATATTGAACTTTCCGAAGGTTTTCGCCGTTGTCCAATTTCAATTTTATTACACTTTGTCGGATTTTTATAGAGTTTAATTTCTTTGTAAAGCCTTTCTGATACGTTGATACGAGATAATTGATGTCGTCTTTTGTGGTTTTTGTTCCGAGTTTTCCGAGTAAAAAGTATCTGGTTTTTAGTGTTTGGTTTTTGGCTAAAACTTCTCTATCATTTTGTAAATATTGATAAAATAAAAGGATTTGTTCTGCTTTCAGATCTAAAACTCTTTCGTTAGTAATTCCTGTTTTTTGAACTTTTATTTTTGCATTCTTCAGATCTAAATCTTCGATTTTCAGTTTCTCAATATCTCCGACTAATAAGGCTTGATTAACCAATAAACTCATTACAATTTGATTTCTTTTTTCGAGTATTGGATAACGTTCTTGTCTTGGTTCTAACAGTTTTAAAAGTTCTTTTTCTGTGAGCAGTTCCTGTAATTGTATCGGGTTTTCTTTTCCGTCTTTTATCTTGATATTTACTGCGATATTGGTTTTTATCTTTCTTGTTTCTACTAAATAATCATAGTATTTTTTTATCGCATAGATTGTTCTTTTTACGCTTTGTGGATTGTAGTTTTTCCTTAGTAATTCCACATATTCCATTAACTTTTGATAGCTCAGTTTCTCCGGATTTTTATAATGCTTTCTGAACTTTTCTATTTCATAGAGATAGTTTTTTACAGTTCCTTCAGATAATTCATTTTGCAGATAATTTTCCAGTTCCATAGTTGATTCTTGTATAGATTTGGGTTGTTCCTAAATATTGATGACCAAGAAAATCCCTTACTTTCTCAAGTTCCATTCCTTGCTCCAATAGCTGTGTCGCAATCGTATGTCGTAAACAATGTAATGTAAATCCCTGTCTGTATAAATCCGCTTTTTTTAACAGTTTTTTAAATTCTTCATACATTCTGCTTCCTGTAATATTCAATAGATTTTCTTCTTTATTTCTATTTTCAATTGAAAAAATAAAATCTTTCTGAACCTGTTTTGTAAATGGTATCACTCTTCGTTTTTTACCTTTTCCTTTTCGGATATACAGCAAGCCATTTTCTAAATCCACATCGTTTATTTTCAGTTCTACTGCTTCATTCCTACGCATTCCACACGCATAACACAGGTGTAATATAATCGTTTGTAATGGACTACTTTTGTTATATAGTTTTTGGATTTCTTCTTTTGTAAATACCTTTCTTTCCTGTGATTTTGGAGTTTTTATTTTTAATTGATATGGATTATTTTTTCTGATACCGACTCTTTGCAGATAATCAAAATACATTCGTATGGCTCTCATTTTTCCTGCAATTCCGCTTTCGCTTAAATTCCTTTTTGTTACTCTGCTTTTAGTAGTTTGCAAAATTTTATGATAGTCTAAAATATCTATGGTTTGGATTTCAAAATATTCTTTCCGGGAACAATTTAAAAATCTTGTAATCTGCTTTGGATAAGAGTTTACAACCGTTTTGCAATATCCTAAATTCTGTAATTCTTTTCTAAATTGTAAGATTGTTTCATCATTCATTTTTATAAGTATGATTGTTTTGCTTTTGCATTTTCTGTGGAAAATGGAAACAAGCGTTTTTTATTGGATAACTAATTGATTTTCAATAATTCTTGTTTCCGTTTTGCTTCCGCTTGCGTCCGATTTTAGTTTCTCTATTATCATACGAAAATGGTCTTTCAATTCTTGTCTAACTTTCTGTATATCATCAGAATATCCAATTTTATAAGTAAACCCTTTGTTTACAAATCCTTTCTGTTTTAGATATTCCAACCGTACCAATTCGTTCAGATAAACTTGTAATTGGCTTTTCTTAAAACCTGTATATTCCATTGCTTCAAAACGGTTAAATTCTCTTTGTTCAAAGCGTTTCTTTAGTTTTTCTAAAAATTGTCTCAGACTTCCGTCTAATTCGTCAATCTTCAAAATAATACTCTCAAAAAGGATTTCGATTCCTTGTTCTAAATCTTCGATTTCTGTGATTAATTTTCCGTCATTAGTTTGTTTTCTTTGATACTGATTTAAGATGGTTATTTGCTTAATAATACTTTGCACCATTTCGTTTAAACGCCTTTTGTTCTTCACTTTGTCGGGCAATTGAAGTTCCATTGCGTATGGATTTATTACTTCATAATATTTAAGATTTCGGACAATTTTCTGTATAAATCCTATCGCTTTTTGCTCATTGTTTCTATCAATTTTTCCGGCATTTTTTAGGTTCTGATAATCAATAATTTTTTTCGTCTGTTCCTCGCTTTCGTTGATTGCTACGATAAAACTTCTGTTCATATTGTCTTCATACAATTCTCCTTTTGTGGTTGCAGAAAGTGAACTAAACTGACCTTTTACGATTTTATGACTGGATTTATTATTTCCTTTTTTGTCCTTGATTGTAACCGAACTTCTTAGAACTTGGTTGCTGATAAATTCACGAAGTGCATACAAAGCATCTTCTTTTAAACCGTCTAAATCTTCAATGATAATTATCTTTTGGAACAGGTCAAACTCGCCCCAATTGTATAAACTGGATTCTGTAATTCTTGTAAATCTCAAAACGTCTTCTTGTGGCATTAAATCTGCAATTCTGCTGATAATATGCGTTTTTCCGCTTCCGCTTGAACCCTGTACAATTCCGTGTAATGGACTTTTATTTAAGTAACTTATCGTGATTAAAAACAACAATAATCTGCTGTTTTCTTCCCCGATTATTCCCGATTTTTCTATGAGTTGGTTTAGAGATTTTAATAGATCCTTTTGTTCTAAAAATTCTATTGCTGATTTTGGTTGTTGGTTGTTAGTTGTCGGTTGTTGGATTTCTTCAGTAACTGTAATTTTTTCAAAATTTTCTTTTTCATTTGAAAGAAAAATATCTTTCCGATTTTCTAAAAGTTCCAAAAATATTTCTTCAGTATGAAGTTGTAAAGTTTCATTTACATCATTATTCGGAAGTTCAATTGTAGAGACTTTATAATTTCTAAATTCTTTAGAATACTTTTCTACTGCGGTTTTTCCTGCATCATCATTATCAAAACAAAAAATAATTTCTTCTAAAAATTCTAAATTTTTTATTGATTGTAAAATTTCTTCAGTAAGTCCGTTTGTGCCAAAACACGCTATAATACTGTAATTATCTCTGATTTCTTTTAGCTGAAGTAAGGAAGCTGCATCTATAATTGCTTCCGTTAAAATGAGTTTTTTTGTATCTGATTTCGGATAGTTTGGATAAATTCCTTTTCTATCTTTTAAATAAAAATGCTTGGTTTTATCATCGTTCAACGTACTTCTAAAATATAATCCTGTAACTTCGTTTTTCTGATTTCTTAATGCAAAACAAATTCCCCATTTCCCAAAAACATTGTAGGCTTTTTCTCCTGTTCTTCCGATTATTCCTTTATCAATCAATAATCCTGTTTCTAAAGACTGTTGTATTAATTCTTCGGTTTTCCTTTCTCCGTGGTGGAGTTGTCCCGAGTTATAGCCAACTTCCAATCTCGTAAAATCTAAATTTCTTTTTTCTAAATATTCTTTTGCAGGTTTGGAGTTGTTGATAGCATTTCTAAAATACTGGAACATATTATTTAAAAATTGCTCTCTGCTTATTTTTGGATTTCCCGAACTTGGATTTAAAATCTCTTCAGTCTTTTTGATGGCTTCGTGCTTGGATAAATTTTCTTTATACATTATAAAATCTATCACATCCATACTTTTTCCGTGGGTCTTGCAATTGGAACTAAAGCAATACGCAGTTTGTGTTTTGTAATAAATCTGCATACTTGGTGTTTTGTCCTCGTGGAACGGACAACACATTTTAGCGTTTTTATCAGGTTTTAATCCGTAGTAATGCAGAACATTTGAGATTGATAACTGGGATTTTATTTCGGAGATTTCCATAGAGAAAATTATTTTATTCCATTTTGATAATCGCAAAAATATAAAATAAATGTCATTTTGGAAAGTTTAATTTTCCTTATTTATAATTTTATTGCTTTTAATTTCCGTTTTGATTATTTTTGTAAAGCAATCTCAAAGCAAAACACTATGGAAAGTATAGGTAAAAACATAAAAAAAATACGTGAAGAAAAAGGGTTAATGCAAAAGGAGGTAGCTTCTATTGCTAATATGCAAGCATCTAATTATTCTAAAATTGAGAATGGACAAAGAGATATTTCCGTAGAAGCTTTGGATAAAATCGCTAAATTTTTCGAAATGACTGTAGATGAATTAATTCATTTTGAAGATAAAAAAATACCTGCACCAGTGAAAGTGTTGGATAAAACCGCTAATGAAAAAATACAATTGATTTCTCAATTGGACGAAGAAGATAAAAATGCAGTTTATCGTATTATTGACGGAATGCTGACTAAAAATAAATTCCAAAATTTCTTTGAACAAAACCTACAATCTGCTAAATAATGAACTTGCAATACATACACGACAGCAAAGGGAATACAACAGGTGTTTTTATCCCCATTGAAGAATGGCAATCCATAAAAGAAAAATATAACGGCTTGCAAGAGGATGAAATGCAAGATTTTGAGATTCCTGATTGGCACAAGAAAATTTTAGATGAACGTTTGGAAGATTACTACAAAAACCCTCAAAATGCCAAAAACTTTGATGAATTGCTCCAAAGTAAGAGAGAAAAATACGGATTATGAGTTATGAATTTCTCTACGAAGATCGTGTAGATAATGATATTGATGAAGCTTTGGATTATTATTTCTCAATAAATCCTAATTTGGCGGAAGATTTTCTCGATAGAATAGAGGAAGCGAAAACCAAAATCCTAAATTCTGTGGAAGGTTTTGAGATAAAATATGCTGATAGCGTAAGAACGGTTTTGCTAAAACAATTCCCGTATCATCTGTATTATACGATTGACCAAAATAACATCGTAGTTCTCGCCATTCTGCACGCTCACAGCGGACAAAATAAAATTAACGAGATATAAAAAAGCCAACCCGAAAGTTGGCTTTTGTTTTCACTTTACTTCTTCTAAAATGTAATTATTGACGATAAAACAGCGTCACTATTTTTTTTCAATAAGTGCTAAAAACAAATCTTGTAAGTATACATTGATTTTTTTATTATCATTATTAGTCGTTAATATTAAATCTTCATCTATTCCATCTACATAAGTTGTCCCATCTAATATCCCCAACACGTGAGACAATGTATTAATTTCTACAATTTTCAAAAACCTTAAAAATATTTCTCTTTCACTTTTTGTTAAATTTATATACATAGGGAGTATACCTTTCCATACTGGGTCTGTGGCTTGATTCGTCGTTTCCAATAAATTTCGATATAAATCTAAATTTCCTTCTATAACGTCTCTATTTAAAATCTCTACTAATTGTTCTGGTTTCATAAATACTAAGTTTATTTTTTTGTTTTTTGAAAAGCATTTGGATAAGAAGTTTTGTTTAACTGTATGAGCTCTTGCAAAGAAGAATTAGAAATACCTTGTGGTCCATACACTCTTCTTAGTTCAAAAATATCTCTTGCTACAACTTCTCTAGCATTGGTAGGAACTTTTTCACCAGTTGTTACTCTAGATACAATACCATTGGGACCGATAAATCTATGACCTTCTGCGGGAACTAGAATTGAAGGGGCTGTTTTGTAATTATAACCTTCTACAAATTTTTCCATTAATGCACCTTGTCCAGCGTGATGGGCGTCCAATCCTTTCTCTATCCCTTTTAATTTATTATAATTTCCCACTTTCCAAAGATTCGGACTCTTTTGAACTTTAATTCCATATGCAAATAAGGCGACACTTGCTGCGGTCATTACAACACTTGCTTCATCCTGTCCAATAATCTCTCCTAAAAAGTTTTCAGCAAGCATTCCTAAAACATCAGAAGGTCCCATATAAACCATCGGGCCATCATTACAATGTCCACAATATTTTGAAGGATCAAAGGAATTATTAGGTTGAATGTTTGGTCGAGTATAATTAAATTGAGCACCTCCAGAATTATTAAATTCATATGGAACCATATTGGAATAATAAGCATTCGCTTTCTGAACCGAAGAAGGTAATTTATTAATAACAACTTCTTCAATCAATGTCTCTTTGCCACCATTTCCAAATTCAGGACAATCTGGAGGACATTTCCCTCCTTCCTCTCCAAACATCCCAGTTGGATCATTAAAGAAAATAGGATTGTTATAAGCATAACCATACAAATCTCTTGTCATATCCGCCAGCGGATCAATCACTCCCCATCTTCCGATATCGGGCATATAAAATCTCGCCCCATAATCATACATTCCCGTTTCTTGGAGTTCTTTACCGTTGTACTTGTAATTTTGATAGCCACCCAAGAAGCTTTTTGATCCTCCGATATGATTAAGCCCAAATGGATAGTAGTCATTTTTATCCGTGATTTCCAATGATCCATCAATCTTTTTTGCATAGCTTAATCTGGCATTGCCTAAATGATCCTTATATTGGTAAATATAACGATTTTCTGCAAAGCTGTAAAAGCCCTCTGCTGTAGGTACAAAATTTAATCGCCAGATTGGTGCTAAAGGAGGCTTGATACCACCACCCGGATCAAAGATGATGTCTCTCTTCTGATAGGCTTGCTCCTCAAATGCAAACTCAGTACGACACCATTGACAAGGTGCTACCGTTTCCTCGTAACTGTAATAGAAGCCATCCAAATAATCAGTCATACTTGTAGTCGTAGACTGACCTCTTCCTCCACCACTAATATACGATTTACGAAGCTTTACTCCATCTGCTCTATAAAGATAGTTAATATAAATAGGAACCATCAGTCCAGACATATTGGTTTGAGGAGCAAAAAAATTATTAGGTAGATTGAGATAGTTGTAACTGATACTTTGGATACTTTTATCTTTCATATTAGTCATATTACCATTCAGATCATAACTGATCAGATTATTTCCGCCTTCATAACCTGTACTGTTCTGCTGGTTTTCAATTATCTGAGTCAGACGGTTTCCTTCATAGATATAATCCAGATTATCTACCATTGTTGCCGTAGGTGAAAATACCTGTGGAGCATTTCTCTTCAGGCTGAGGATATTTCCGTTTAAATCATAGGTCAGATATTCATCAAAAAAAGTACTGTTTCCTGTCGTTGGCTCATTATAAAAAGCGTTTTTTAGCCTGTTCAAATGATCATACTCATAGTTATAGCGCTTCAAAAGATCTTCGGAAGAGTTTTTCCAATCGATCTCTGCAATATTGCCATTGTACTTTCCTGGTGCAGCAGTGATATTGGCTGGGTTGTTATATTTGATTTTATATCCAAATAGATCCCCATTGCTTAAATCTGCAGGATCATTGATATTGGTCAACCAACCACGAATGTTGTAGGTATAATCTACTTGTTGAAGCCCGATTCCTAAGCTCGTACCGCCCACTTTTTTGTTTTTTAGCTGTGAAAGCTCGGTATACTCATTCTGCGCAAGGTATTCCATAGGATTGCTATCAACCTGATGGGTATGGGTTTTTAATCTGTTCTGATGATCATAGGTGAAATTTTCTGTAATTACTCTTTCCGGATCACTATCCAGTCTTTTATGTTTTGTAACAACCATCTTTGCCATTCCTGAAAAATCAAGCTCTGATTCTGTTTTTGTATAACCTCCCAAATGGTTAATGGAATGACTTCCGATCGGTCTTCCTTTCTGATCATACCAAGTGTAATTCTTTGTCCAGTTGTCGTCCTCAATGTTTTTTACATATGACGCTACCGGTAAACTTTTGGTACTTACATTTAAACTTGAATCATCTGTCAACAAAGGTAAATTATTGACTGTAGGGATAAATGACGGCGTAGATGGAGGATAGGTGTCGTAATAATTAACGGATAATATCGTATCTATCTGATTATATAAATCGTTTGTGTAATAAATCTGCATTCCGCTCATGGTAAAACCTTGTGCGCTTTTGTTTTCAGTAATTACGAAATTATTGGTTATAGCTTGTAATCCTGCACGGGTTTGATTTGGAAGAGGCATAATTCCTGTATAGATTACTCTACCAAATTTGTCATATTTTGTGACAAGCCATTTGGAGCCTGATCTTAAATTAGCATCCTGTGTTGCAATCAGTCTATCTGCTTTATCATACACCATATATTCCCAATCTTTTCCCGGAAGCTTCTTCTCAACAAGACGGTTTCTACCGTCGTATTTGTATTGATAGCAAAGATTGTTTAATGTTACATCAGGAAATGTACCCGTGGTTAAACTTTTAACCGCTTCTACTGCTAAAGGTGGAATGACATAAGCCAGCTGGTCATAATCATTGTAAACATAATAAGTATCTGCATTTTCTGTGGCACTGATTGCCTTTCTTACCATTAAAACCTGGCCCTGACCATTTTTATATTCAATGGTCGTATTTCCGTCTTCATCCGTTACCGTATTTTTGTATAACCGGGCACTACCATACGAAGGTGATAAAGTAAGTTGCGATTCGAAAGTGGTATAGTTAAATGTAGCTGTAAACTTTCTCACCTCTCCGTCAACATTCGCATCGTAATTAAATGTGACAGGATGGGCTTGCCACTCCGTGCCGGGCTGTACCTGAGATAAAACCCCGTCTAAAGGTGATGCTTCGAGATTGGAATGACCAAAGGCAAAGTTATCACCATAATACGTCGTGGCTGAAGATTTTACGCCTGCTTGAATGCCGCCATTCAAGGTATTCATCGGGGCAGGAAGCCAGGAATCAACCTGCCTGCCGAAACCGTCATACTCAATATGGCTCACCAAATCTTTTCCGGTAGGTGATGCTTTTATATTCACAATCTGTTTAGCCCTGCCTAAACCGTCAAAATACTGGACAGTTCCTATTTGTTTTGCTGTTGAGCTTGATATTGTTACTGGCTCAAGATAAGTTGTGCTTTGTATATAATTCTCGGCGTTGGTTGCCTGAGCATTTACTATTCCAAAAACAAACAGCGAACTGATTGGGATTATTAGTTTTTTCATGACTGAGCATTAGTTAATTAAAAGGGTAAAATCTAAATTCATAGTGGATCCAAAATTGTCACTTCCATCAATTTTTTTTGCCAGAATATCTCCGTTGGTATTAATCGTAAGTGACCAAATTCCCCCATAATAACAAGAACTATTTCTTAAAGTTGATGGTACGCAGCTTCCTGTTATTCTACCAATGACAACACCACTTGTTTTCCATGGTAATCCTGAATCCAGAAGAAAGCCCAGTTGAATCCTATACATATTTGAATTGTTAGAACTAATTCCTATTGAAGTATAGGATAAATTGACGAGACCAGCACCTTTGATAATACTGCAGCTAATCGGAGTACATGTTGCATTAGCGTTAGCTATAATTTGTCCGTTAGTATTAATATCGTTTAGAGCTAACTGGTCAGCTTCTGCCTGACTTACTGTAGAACTGTATTGGTTTGCTGATACAGTATAGGTATATATTCCCGGAATACCCGAAGTACCACAATTATTCCTGGTGAATGTTTGGCTTGCTTGGTTATTATAGTATCTAAGTGGTGCAAAATTATATCTAAGTTCTTTAATAAGTTTCTCTTGACCATCTTTTACACTTTCCAGCCTATTAAATGAATCATATTTATAGAATTCTCTTATCCCAGATGGTTGGATAATCGTTTTGACACCAATCAATGGATCATACACATAAGTAGTAATTTTAAAATCATTAAACTCCGTATTATTCATGAATTCACTAAGTTTACTAATAAGCATAGCTTCACTATTATTATCAATATCCAGATCAGACTTCTTAACGATATCAAGATATTTGTAAGAAGTACTATCATTACCATTTAATCCAAAAGTCTGCATCACCTGTGCATACGTAGCACCTTGAATATATGCAATAGGCTGAGTACCTTTATATCCCCAAATTATAGTTGCTGGTACTCCTTCCTTATTTGTATATTGTAAAAGTCTGTTTGTATCATATAAATTATAAGTTGCTTCTATAGATATAGTACCATTTGATACATTATTTGTTACAATTGAAGTTGGATTAAAATGATCTGTATTATCATAATTTGTTACCTGTCGAAAAATTTGTTTCCCATTTTTATAAACAATCTTATCTGTAGGCTCAGACAAAATATTTACTTGTGTAAATCTTGGTATTTGAGAAGAATAAGAATAGCTTTCAGACAGTTGATCTTGAGTAGAATTTAAAATCGACTTTTGCGTTAGTAAATTGTTGTTATCATAAGTATTACTTAAAGTGTTTATCACTTCTTTCCCTTCAAAAAATTCTGTAGTCTTAGAATTTGACAGCAAACTTTCTTTTGAAAAAATTGGGAAATGGGAAACTACAGAAAGAGGTTTAAACCCATAGTCAGCAGTAGGACCGTTAGTTCTATTAGCGCATATATATAAATATTCATTAACAGGAGTAAACATGGTACCATAATAAATATCAGAATATTTAGTATTATATTCATTAATTATTTTGCGTATAACTTGGTTATTGTTGTTTAGATACTCTTGAGATAAAAGCAATCCGCTTTCTAAACCTGCTGCCTTAGTTCGGGGAATTGAAACTGGAACTTGATATGGAAAAAAATGGTAAAAAACATCAGGATTTATACTATAACTAGAAATAATTTTACCTTTATCATTACCGAAACTATCTACCTGTATTTTGATAACTTTTTTATAGCCAACAATATCACCAGAAGACAAAGGAGAAGTGCTATAATTGTTAGTAGAGTTCGTTGAAATTACCTCCGTACCGAAGATATGATGATTATTAGCTTGTATAAATCTAGTTGTATATGCAGTTATTAGATCCAACGGATTGGTAGAGTAACCTTCTTCATAAATAAACCGTGTTTTTTCAACCAAATTTCCCTGTATATCAGTATTAGTCTGACTCTTAAGCCTAACCCCTTTACCTGTACCTATTGTAGATGGATTGTAGTTTGAAAATAAATTGTCTGCTGAGTTTGATTCATAGGTAAAGATCGATGAACCTTGGGTTGGATAATTAATTCTTTCTAGTAGCCCTGCTGTAGCATAATTGATATCCGCTACCTTTTTATTATTGTTAACATCCGTTATCGGTAAAGTAGAATTAGTTAGATCCACAGGATTTAAAAAATATGTTTTGTTATTATTTCCCGCATTATAATATCCCCAATAGTCAACAGCATAAGAATCTTTTCTTGGAAGCAGAAACTCGTTTTTATAGCTAAATGTGAAATTTTCATTTTGATTGATACTTAACTTTTTTAAGAAAAGTCTTTTCCGCATTCTGTTCTCGTCAAACAGATCAGATGGAGCATTGTAAAATGTGCTGTTTACAGCTGTTGAATAACTGTAATCAAAAGCTATCTTTTTCACATCAATATTAATATTATTTCTAACTTTAATTTCTGAAAGTTTGGCCGTAGGAAAGTCCTCTCTACTGGTGTAACAAAACCAACTTACTAAGGGCTAGTTTTTGTGTTTTTTTTCGGATGGGTATCAAATCAAATTTATTGCCAAAAATAATACTACTTTTCTATAAAGAAAATCAACTCACTTTCTTTTTCATTACAGTCTTGCACATCCGAATATGGAGAGAGAGTTCCACTCTCTCCAATTCCACTTAAAACCCTGTACATTTCTGATTTACAGGGTTTTTTATTTTCAGGTGCTAGATTAGGTGTTACTATTAAATATATCAAAGTTCTCTTCTCTGAAAACACTTTAGACAAATATTTATTATTATAACTGAAGGAAGTGGTTTTGTCTATAGTATAGGTCTCTTGTGGCCTTTAACTTTTTTCCTATAGAAACCATCTACCAAAAATTTATTAACCGATCTACACTCTTACTGAAGGCTAAATAAAAAACTCGAATGAATTCTATACTGTCTTTACAAATAAAAGTTCCGTCTGGGGTACTTAAAAAGACTGTTAATCATTGATTATCATTCTTTTTTTGTTTTTAGAGGGGAAATAAAAGGGGATTTTAAAATTCATATTCTGTCTAATTACATTTGCCAATATTTTTCTTTTTAACAAGAAGTTCAAGTATATCATTATTTTTTTCCTGGAATTAAAAATTCATCTTTCACTGCTTTTTCAATAACTCCAATTTATTTTTAATATTTTTGTGTAGAACATTATGTTTTATGACAATACCTGAATTACAGTACCTGCGAGAGTCGGAAGATAAAGTAGAATTTAAAGAGGCTAAAAATAATTTTCCTTACAATGGAGGTTCTCACAAAGAACAAGAGAACCGCAGAAAATGCTATTTGGGTTATATCGTGGCATTAGCCAATGAAGGCGGGGGTAAATTAATTTTTGGAATGGATGATTCTTATCCTCATAATGTGGTGGGGAGTAATTTTGTTGAAGGCAAGCTTGGAGAATTGGAAGATGGCGTGTATGAGAAATTGGAAATTAGAGTTCGTCTTGAAGAATTATTTGATGAAAATGGATTAAGAGTGTTGGTTTCCCATATTCCTTCAAGACCAATTGGCAAAATGTTGAAATTCGAAGGTGTGCCATTAATGAGAGTAGGAGATAGTTTGCGAAATATGAGTGATGAAGAAATGTTCGCAATATTATCAGAACAGGAACCTGATTTTTCTGCCAAAATTGTAAATGGTTTTTCTTTAGATGATATTGATGACGAAGCATTTTCTGTTTTGAAAGATAGTTATACCATTAAACAAAGAAATCCACTATTTGCACAACTTAGTAAAACTCAAATTCTATCTGATTTAAAATTGAATACAGAGGCTGGGTTCAATTATGCGTGTCTCATTTTATTAGCAAAAAAAGAAGCGCTTAATATACACTTGCCTCAATGTAAAATCATTTGGGAGTACCGGTCGTCTGAGTCGCAAATACACTTCGATAATAGGATTGTGATTGATGAACCTCTTTATAAGTCAATAGACCAGGTTTGGAAGTTAATTAATCAGCCCCTTCTTAATAGAAAGCATCCAATACAAAACGGAGCATACATTTATGATATCTATGATTTTAATGAGGCTGTTCTTAGAGAGGCTGTATTAAATGCTGTGGCACACCGTGATTATTCTATTGCAAGCGAGGTAGTTATTAAACAATTTCCTAGCAAAATTATCATAAGTAATCCCGGTGGATTTCCTAAAGGAGTAAACATAGAGAACATATTGACTGTAAGTAGTACTCCCAGAAGCCGATTACTCACTGATATTTTAGAAAAAACAGGTTTGGTTGAAAGAAGTGGACAAGGAGTAGATAAAATATTTTCACTGACCTTATCGGAGGGCAAGCCAGAACCGGATTACTGTTTTTCCGATATGTTTCAGGTAACTTTAATTTTATATTCGCAAATAGCAGATAAAGCTTTTCATATTTTCATTAATGAATATCAACATAGTGATAAAGAACCTAAATTAGGTGTTGAGCAAATTATCACATTGTACAAGGTAAGAAAGGGTATTTTTGCTAATTTAAAAGAAAATATTGTGACCCAATTACTTTCACAAGATTTGATACGACCTGTATCTACGCATACTAATAAATATATACTTGCTGACGATTTCCACAAATTAGAAGGTGAAATGCAGCTGATTGGCAAAAAATATGTCGTTACAGAAGTAGAAATGATATTATTGATATTACAAGGAAGAAAAATGAAGATAGGGGAAATAGAGCAGTATTTAAAAAAATCTTTGAACAGAAACCAAATCAAATATTTGCTTAGTAAACTTAAGGATGATGAAATTCTTATTACAGAGGGTGTAGCAGGGGGAACAAAATATTTTCTTGCTGATTCTTATAAAGATTTTAGAGGTGAATTATTAGTGAATACTGTGGTTGAAGATTTGAGATCGAAATTATAGTTTAATTCTCCAAGAAATTGTGAAATTTCCCAAAAATTTATTCTGAAAAAAATTAAGGATAGAAAAATTCTTTGAGAAAATCTCAGAATTTCTTTCTTGTAAATGCATTACAAAATTATTTACAGAATTCTTTTCGGAAATCAATTCTCCAAGAAATTGAGAAATTCTCCAAGAATTATTTAAAAAAATCCTGAGAAAAAAATCCTGAGAAAAAAATCTCAGAATTTCCTTCTTGTAAATGCATTACAAATTTATTTAGGAAATCTTTTTGGAAAATCAATTCTCCAAGAAATTGAGAAATTCTCCAAAAATTTATTTTGAAAAAAATTAAGGATAGAAAAATTCTTTGGGGAAATCTCAGAATTTCTTTCTTGTAAATCCATTACAAAATTATTTAGGAAATCTTTTTGGAAAATCAATTCTCCAAGAAATTGAGAAATTCTCCAAAAATTTATTTTGAAAAAAATTAAGGATAGAAAAATTCTTTGGGGAAATCTCAGAATTTCTTTCTTGTAAATGCATTACAAAATTATTTACGGAATCCTTTTCGGAAATCAATTCTCCAAGAAATTGAGAAATTCTCCAAGAATTATTTTAAAAAAATACTGAGAGAAAATTCTCAGAATTTTCTTCTTGTAATGCATTACAAATTATTTATAAAATCTTTTTGGAAAATCAATTCTCCAAGAAATTTAAAAATTCTCCAAAAATTATTCTGATAATTGCACGCACATAATATTCATCTTTAAGGATAATCAATTAGAATTTTGTTTTAAAGAACTTATTGCTGATTTAAGTAATTGTAATTTAACATAAAATCGAAATTTTAAAACGGCAAATCTTTATCATCATCAGTATAATCATCGGTTATAAAATTTTGCGTTAATTTTTCGATGAATACATCGTTCCTATTTTTAGCCCTTGCAAACAAAGTAGAGTATTTCATAATTTCAGTATAGATTGTGCCATCTTGATTTTTTCTATGCCTAAAAAAGCCCGATATAGGTTTTGCTGGTCTGTATAGATAATCGAAAAAAGTAGCTTCTTTAAAATCTGAATCCTTCGAACGAACATCAAAAGTATCTATCTGCTCACCAAACAAGTAACCGTAAAAGGTTGTAAACTCAAATTCATCCGTACTGAAATTTCTTATTAGAGTAGCATAGTTTTGAATTTGATTTATATAATCGGAGACTTTTGCATCAGTAGATTTTAATTCAATAATCACACATTTGCCTTCTTTTGGAAATAATAAAATGTCAGGTCTTTTCCCATATCTATCTTCCTTTAGAGAATTTTTAAAGTTACGTTCTTCCTCGGTCAAATCTTGCTCATCTCTAAAAATCTTTTTCCCATCAATTTTAACAGTTTCTAATGTTGATTCAGAACATCCTTCAAATAATATAAAATCTTCGTTAAGTAGCCACAAATCACTTGAATCTGGAGTTCTATTTTGTGTGTGCTGCTTGAAAATCAAATTATGAATCAAAGCCTCTGTTTTAGCACGTTCTCTGCTATTTTGGACAGAAAGTTTATTCTCAAGAACTTTATCAAATAAATCAAGAACTAGTTTTCTTCTGGCAACGTAATGTGTAAGTGCTTTTCGATTCTGTAATGGAATTTCCTTTACAAGTTTGTTTATACATAGATTTAAGTCTTCTTGATAGTCTTTTGAAGTCGGGTCTAAATTATCTAACTGATCAACTTGTTTTTTTATCCTTGAATCAGATTTGGCTATCTGTTTTGATTCAGCAACGTAAAACTTCTCAAGTATGCTCTCTTCGGTATCGTTAAGAGATATGGAAATTTCTTTTAATACGTCATCATTCAAAAGAAACATTTCTTTAAGCTCTTCTATCTCTTGCTGTTTCTCTTCAATTTTTTGCTGAATTTCGGGGTATGCATCTCTTATAGTTCCATTTGAAAGTTCTTCTATATCTTCCAGCATTATTTCTTCCTCTTGGAAGATATTAAAATCTTTTTTAAAAGTATCTTTTGTTGGAATTTTAAGTTCTCCTCTTACATCGGAATCACGGTCATTGATATAATTACTTGAAACAAGAAATAAAAATCTATGGTCTTCAAAATTATCTTTGTTTGAGACGCTCGTTAAATTTATTTTCTGCTTATCCAGTTCAACTATTTCATTTTTACTTATAAATTTTATAGCATTCTCTGATATAGCCAAGATCATGGCGAAATGAAACGAGTGGTTAATACTATTCTTCAACTGTTTGATTACCTACCTCAAAGTAGTATAGTTATTGCAGCCACCAATCAAAAAGATATGTTAGATGAAGCTCTACTGAGAAGATTTGATAATATTATTGGGTTCGAACTTCCTAATGAAAGTGAGATTAAGAAATTAATTGATCTGATTTTAGTAAATGGTAATTTTAAATTTGATAATAAAACAGTCGCTAATAAAATAATTAAAGCTGCTGTTGGTTTATCATATTATAGCATTCAAAAAACTTTAATTACCGCAATAAAGCGTTCACTTTTTGCTGCGTCAGAAATTAACAAAATTCTTTCAGCACAGATAAGTACATCTATTTGGAAAAACTTAGTAGAAGTAGAGAAACATTCTTTAAACATTTAAGTCATCAGCCTCCAAAATCGTATCAAGATCATTAATAACTACAACATCATTAATTAGCTGTATTTCGTCATACAGTTTTCCTTTATTATCCTTTATAGTTTCTTCAATTGTCAATACTAAGGAAAAAGGAAACTCTGCGGGATAATTTTCTGGTAAGCTTCCAACAATTTGTTCTGATAACTTTGCATGAATAGCCAGCTTAAATGTAGACTCTTCTTTTTTAAGATCTGTAACATTAACGCTGAGAGAAATTTTTTGACTGTTTGAATATGGTAAAGGTTTCGAAACAAATCTTCCATTTTCAGACCATGAGAGATTATTTCTCAATTTCGATCTAAGGATATTATCTGGTTTCATTATATCTTCAGCAGTTTGATTTTTGAAGATACTAAATGCCATATGTATTGGATTATAAGAAAGTTGATTATTTTTAATAGGTAAAAATTTAAAACACAAAGTAGCAGTTATTTTTAATATCCCACTTTTTTTCCCGAGCTCTTCACTTATCAAATAGTCTGGGAAGTTAATAGGATATATTTTAATTTTGCCATGACTAATTACATCTTCTAATATTAATGTTGCTGAGTTTTCATCGGAGTATAGGCTTCTCAGCTCATTTACTACACCATGTCCTTTAAAACCTTGCAAATATGTTGGGGAAAAATCCAGAAAAGAAGCCAGAATTATTCCGCCCAATGTTGGTGGATTTTATTGACCACGAGCATGAACTTGTTCTACTTTCAGAAAAAATAGATTGGAATTATTTTGAGAAAGAATTTTCGCCCTTGTATTCCAAAGTGGGCA
>NZ_RJTU01000045.1 GCF_003730015.1 Epilithonimonas hominis
CTCCAAAATATCATTAACGATCCGAACAGGATGATTTTCGGGAATCAAATCCTCAAAACTATAAGGAAACAAAACCAACTGATTTTGATTGTAATGCTTAAAATTCATAAACAACTTTCTGATTATCAGATATAAATATACGAAAACCCTCAATAATAACCAAAAAAAAATCCGCCTCAGTTGTGAGACGGATTCTTTAAAATATAGTTAATAAATCAAATGTTAATAATCTGTAGCGTTATAAGTCTCACTTCCGATGTTCCAAGTTAAGCCAAATCTCAACGTATTGTCAAGTGCTGTATTGATCTTTGAAGTATTAATAAGATATGAAAGATCCAGACCAAAAGATGCGTATTTGAATCCTACACCCACAGTGGCGTATTGTCTTGCGCCTTGTTCAGGAGATTCTGCAAAGTACCCCGTTCTAATAGCAAATGTGTCATCATAAGAATATTCTGCCGCCCCACTGAACATAATACTTTTTTTGTTACTGAATGATTTGCCGATGCCTTCAATGGGACCCACATTTGGAATTAACTGTGTATCACTATCTGGTGCTGGAACTAGTATTTTAGACGCTTCACCACTGAGGCTGAAACGGTTCATGTCATCAATCAACAAATCGTAACCGATACCTAACCTTGCCATAGTCGGAAGGTAAGATCTGGAGTTTTCATCACCTGTATAATCTAACTTCGGACCGATATTTTGTACCGCCCAACCTGCTTTCACACGTCCTTCGTATCCACTGATACTCTCGTGTTTAGGAGAAACAAAATATCCAGATACATCTACTGCAAAAGTATTGGCAGCTTTGAAGTTGCTGTCTGAATTAAAACTCCCGAAATCTGAACGGATAAATCTACCAGTTACAGCCATAGAGTAGTTGTCTGATAATTTTAAACCGTAAGCAAGATCTATAGAGAATTCATTAGGTTTTACAGTACCATTGTCTATAATTGTTCCGGCTTTTATATCCGTAAGTGAAACTTCGCCCATATTAAAATAATATAAACTTGCACTTAGGGTAGATCGCTCATCGTCTCCGAGAAAAGTGTAGAAAGATCCGTATAATAAGAAAACATCGTTTGTAAGCTTACTCATATATGGAGTGTAGTTAACTCCAACTCCCGACGATACTTTTGCAAAAGGGTATTTTGCGGCATTCCAAAACTGAGAAAAAACATCAGTAGACGTCACCACACCCTGATCTCCCATCCCGCCAGCTCTAGCGTCTGGAGATATTCTCAGAAACGGGGCTCCTGTTAAAACAGTATTGTTACTCTGAGAGAAAGCAAAAGCACTAACGCCAATTCCTAATCCTAAAAATAATTTTGTTAAATTCATTTTTTTTCTTTTAAGGTAAATTTTACCAATATATTCATTTTTTATTTTAATAAAACCATTTTTTCAACTGCAGTAGCACCACCTGAACACTTTTCCTGGTTTTGACTTCTTGCAAATATCTTAAAAATATATGTGCCTTTAGCTACTGTATCTCCAAAATCATCTTTTCCGTCCCATTCAATTGCCTGTCTTGGTGTTCTGAAACCCTGAAGGAAATTTTCCGCAGCCACAGTTGTTGATAATGTTCTTACTATTTTACCAGTAATCGTATAGATCTGAACATTAACGTCCAAAACATCATCGCAATTGTGTTCAAACTGAATATACGTTTTATTTGTAAAAGGATTTGGCCAGTTCAAAAGTCTATTAACTATCAATTTTTTTTCTGATTCGTCTTTTACTACAAAATTTAACGTAGAGGTTGTAGAATTATTGTTGATATCCCAAACTTTAAAAGTCAGCTGATGCTCACCAGGAGTCAGATTTCTGAAAGGGAATGTAACCGAGCCTTTTTGATAGTCATTGAGCTCAGAGCTGCATCCATTACCGTCACCGGAAGAAAAATAATCATTGACGGATGTTGTATTGACCACATCGCCATCCAGGATGAAAGTAATATCGTGACCAATTCCGGCTCCTGTAGAATTAATTCCCATATTATCTCGCACGCAGGCAAGAAGCATTGGATTCTGATTTGTAATGCCTCCGTTAGCAAAATTGATATTGTTCATATAAAGATTAACCGCAGGCGGCTCAGAATCATTAATGCCATCAGGATTGATGCCGCCAACTGTCTGTGTTTGATTTGTAAACACATCATAAGCGTTTGTTTTAGCATCAATAAAGTTTTCTGCGTAGGCAAGGATTCTACCTGATCCAACAGTATAATTAATGTCCTTTGGAACATAGAATTCTACGGTGTAAAGTCCGTTCTCAACTTTTCCGGATGCTTTTACAATAGCGCTTGGCTCCTCGGTATACTTCATTTTGTCACTCATTTGAGAAACATTATCATTATTCAATGTGGTTTTCTCAATTTTCTTATCAAAAATATTGATAACGACACGACCTTTGAATGTATTATCTGTTGTAGTGCCATCAGCCTTTAATACGCGACCCGTAATTTTTACAAAATCTAATGCTCTTATCTGGTTAGGCACAGGTGTCTGTATGTTGTCAATTGCTAATTGTCTTTTTGGTCTGCTTATTTTCATTGCAGGATCACCTAAAAAGTTGACCCGAAGGTGATCCGGCACTGAATAGGTCTGATAAACGGTATTGTGCTGGTATTTTGCCGAAAGATAGGCATCTCCAAGTCTTACAAAATCATCATTGACGAGCTCAAAGAGTTTATTGGTGAGAAGTGGTGTGAATTTTCTTCCATAATCTACAGAAATAGCTCTGCTGGAAGTGATCATTGTAGAAGCGCCCCCTGTTTTAAGCTTTATCATCTGCTCACCGGCAGAATTGGTGCTGGGTTCATCCCATAACGTAAATTCGCAGGTAATGGTGGACACCAACGGGAATCTGCTGTAAACTGCGGAGTAATTATTAAAACCTTGTATCTCTGTTGATGTTAAAATCCTTTCCTGAGCCCATCCGTTAATACCACCGTGGCCAAAATAAAATAAATATAAACTGTTGCCAACAGCATTTGTAATCGCTTGGTTTACTTGTGGATATCTCTGTCCGCCGGCACTGGTAACAGCAGGAAAAGCATCGAGGTATAATTTTCTAATATTATATTCTGGTCTATTTGTACTTGTGAAATTTTGATTAATAGCATTCTCTATAAGATAATGAAACGGGGGTTTTATATTATCTGGGCCACTGCCGTCAAAGTCATCATCGGCAACGAAATCCATTTTCATACGCCATTCTCCAAATGGGTTGGACTGGCCTGGTAATGCATTATAATACGCTAGCGTCTTATCAATCAATATTTTTGCTTCCTGCGGACTGTCTGCCGGTAATCTTCCAATTGGTAAATCTGGAAGCATATTGGTTATATATTTTGAAGTCTGCGGATATTTTGTCATTACGAAATAATCATCCGTGACATACGATGACTTTACATCTGAGCTATACTCGCTTTGGTAGCTTGGAATTATGTCTGTATTATTAGCAATTCGGTTTTTGAAATCATAAGAGGTGTCTCCTAAAAGGAAAACGTATTTCAAAGAACCTGCCGGTGTATTTAGTTTCGTAATAAAATCTCGGATGGCAGTGATGTCTTTACTTCCGCTACTGAATTCGTTGTAGATTTTATTAATGTCAACAACCTGGACATTAAATCCGTTTTTTGAACGATGGTAAGAGGCAAGTCTTTCGGCTTGTGCTGCATAAGTAGGTTGTGTTATCATCAGATAATCAACATTTTTGAGGGAAGCAAGATCCTGATTGTCAATTCTTCCTACAAACCCGGGTTCGAAAGCAGCTGAACTTTTGAATGCGGCAAATTCATTATTAAAAAACGGATTATTTGCTGCATAGCCAAAACTGAAAACAGAATTTTGTCCGCTTTTGTTGGTTAGTTTTTTTGCATTCGTAATGTCAGAAACATCCCATATCTGTTCCAGATCAGAAGTATTTTTAACAGAAAAACCATAAACTGCACCAGATCCTGTCGCAATGTCAAAATCTCTAAAGTTCATCTGTGAGCCATTGAAATTAAGATCTTGCTTATATTGTACCTCTGCATAATCAAAATAAAAGGACGCATTTGGATTGGCGCTATTATTTGTGGTGTAGGAAAACTTTATGCTTGTTCCGGTCTGGTTTAACAGTGCGGTTTCATAGGAAAGAGGAACATAACTTTCAGCATTTGCAGAAAGTTCTCCATTGTATTTCTCTCCATTGACGTCAATAGAGATTTTTGCAGATTGTGCATTAAAAGCTACTACCTGTGTTTTGATCCGTATGATATCATCTGCATCCAGTGGAGATTTTGTGTTGAAAATAACATCCTTGGAACCTGCGATTACATCTCCTGTCCACGTTCTGCCTAATTTCGAAAGGTTAAATTTTTCTTCATTGATATATTGATAATCGTCATATCGGGTTATAAGTTCCGTTGGAAGAGTGCTATCTACGGTTTGTATTCTTTTTCCGGGTCCTATATCGAAATTGATGAAATAGTAAGCATAATCTTCATAAATATTGACAACGTTATTAGACGTGTCATTTCTGTATTCGGTTCTTTTCTTTCCTGCACCATTGTTTAGATTAAACAGATTATAGCCATTTGGACCCTGAGCATAAAAGATAGCAAAATCATTATCGTTCCAAACACCATCATCCTCACCAACTACTTGTATGGCGTTTTCCTGAAGCGCATTATAACGCATATCATTATTGTATTCAGGAAGCATTAATCCACCATTTCCATAGATTCTGAAGTTTTTGGGATTAACCTTGCTAGGATTGATTCCGTTTTGCTGTAAAAATTGTTTTGTGATTTTAAAAACTCCAGATTTATCGACCTTTATTTTGTAGAAAGTTCCGGATTTCAATGGATTTTCACTTGTACCGTATCTATTGCTTCCTCTGTTGACAGGAATAGATTTGTTCGTTTGATTAATAACAAAAGAAACCAGTCTGTATATCCTGTTCTTTTCTGCTTTTACCGCTTCGACTTTAATTCTAGCTGATTGTTTTTTTTCAGTCTCATCAAAATAATAATCAATGTAATATTTAAAGGTTGAGGAGATTGAATTAATTTTAAGTCCATAAACTTCCTTTGTAGGTATTTCTTGCCATTGTGCCTGATCAATATTTATAATATTGTCAGTTTTAACTTTAATATTGGCATAGAGCGAGTTAGCATCTATTTGAAAACCATTATTACTGAAAGATGGATAAATTATTTTTTCCGTACCATAGTCCATCTCAGTTGTAGATCCCCATTCTAGATTAATCTTTTGGGCAGAATATAATGCAGTAAACAGCGTAAAGGCTATGAGGTAAAATTTAAATTTCATCAACTGGACTAATTTTTAGGATTACAAAATAAACGATTTTTTTAAAAAAATGATATATAATAAAAATAATTTAATTGCGTTCTATCAAAAAAAGATAAACAATATTTGATTAATTAAAGAATTTGCTTTTTCTTTGTACTTTGAAAATTTCTATATCAGATTATGAAAAAAATAAGGTTGTTTTCGATAATTACTTTTAGCAGTACACTACTTTTAATAAGCTGCGGTGGAGGTGGCAACACTAAAAAAGGCGGCGGAACAAAAGGTTTTGTAAGTAAAACCGGCTGGAAGCCTAACGAAAAAGATGGTTGGTTCTTCTCTGGTAAACAACAAAAGCCTAAAGCATGGCCAGGAATGGTTTATGTGGAAGGTGGTACTTTTACGATGGGTTTAGTAGAAGACAATGTAATGCATGACTGGAACAATACCCCAAGAAGAATGCAGGTAAGCTCTTTTTTTATAGGAGATACCGAAATCACTAACTCTGAATATAGAGAATACACAACTTGGCTCAAGTTTGTTTTCCCATCTACAGAACCAGGTTTTAAACATATCTATTCAGGTGCTTTACCAGATACACTGGTTTGGAATAACAAACTATCCCGTAATGACTACGCAGAAACTTATTTTAGATCTCCCGAATATGATTATTACCCTGTAGTGGGTGTATCTTGGTTGCAGGCAACTAAATATTGTGACTGGCTTACCGAAAGAGCAAACGAAAGAGCACTAATGAAACAAGGTGTTATTTCAAAAGATATCTATTCTGGTGATAAGGCTGCAACTGCAGGTGCTACATTTAACATGGATAAGTTTAAATCCAACGATGCAGAGCTGGATGCTTATGTAGATAAGGAAAAACTAAAGAAAAGAAGTGGTATAAAAACAAGCAACGAACGTATTGCTGCTGCAAACAGAAATAGTTCTTCCGGAATTGTAGAAAAATTCAGACTTCCTACAGAAGTAGAATGGGAATTTGCTGCTCTTGGTCTTCAAAAGAAAAGAGAATATAATAATTACCTCGGTAAGGCTCCGGAAATAAAAAATCTGAAGGGAACCAAAGGTAAATACAGAGGGATGTACCTTGAGAATTTTAAAATGGGACGTGGAGATTATTCCGGTGTAGCCGGTTGGAAGAACGATGGTTCACCAACTACCGCGGATGTTAAACAATACCCATCCAATGATCTTGGAATCTATGGTATGTACGGAAACGTTGCAGAATGGGTTGCAGACATTTATAGACCAATGATAGATGAAGAATTTAGTGACTTCAATTATTACAGAGGAAATAAAACTGTTCAAACAGTTACAAATGAAGATGGTACAACTAAAAAAATTACTAATGAAGATATAAAATATGATACTTTAGCAGATGGTCGTCTGGTGTACAAAGGTCTTCCAGGTGAGTTTGAAAGAAAAGTGATTGCAGATAATGGAAATTACCGAGATGGAGATTATCAGTCTTCATTAGATTCTGGAGGTACAGCCCCTAGTGACAGTACAGATTACAATATGTACAATTCTGTTAAACCTAAATTTATTGTCAATAAAAATGGTAGCGTTGTAATACAGAAGGACAAAAACAAACCCACGACACAGATCAGCGATTTTGTTAGAGTGGTAAAAGGAGGTTCTTGGTTAGATTCTGCATATTGGCTAGATCCGGGTCAGAGAAGATTTAAAAATCAGGCAAAAGGATATGGTTGGATTGGATTCAGGGTTGCTCAGGATGCCAAGAATACAAAAAGTGGTCGTACGAAAAGATAATTTTTCAACCATTATAAACTTAAAACAGTAGATTTTTTCTACTGTTTTTTTGTTTTAATACAAATTCATTTAATACTTTTGAAGAATGAAGATTAAGGATTTTTATCAGATATTTTTGCAGAGTTCCAATACGGTTATAGATAGCAGAAAAGTACAAAAGGGAAGTGTGTTTTTTGCATTTTCCGGCGATACTTTTAATGCAGCAGAAAAATCTTCCGAAGCTTTAGAAAATGGTGCCATAGCTGTTATCGTAGAAGATGAAAACTATAATTTTCCGAAAAAAAACATCTTTTATGTACCATCAGTTCTGGATTTTTTACAACAGTTGGCTGTTTATCACAGAGATCAATTAAAAATTCCGTTTATAGGACTCACTGGAAGCAATGGAAAGACAACCACAAAAGAATTGATCAGCATAGTTTTGTCCAAAAAATTCAATGTTCAATTCACTTTCGGAAATCTTAACAATCACATTGGCGTTCCACTAACCATTCTTTCCATCAGAAATTCACATCAGATTGCAGTCATAGAAATGGGAGCCAATCACCAGAAGGAAATAGAGCTTCTCTGTAAAATTGCAAAACCAAATATCGGTTATATTACCAATTTTGGGAAAGCACATCTCGAAGGTTTTGGCGGTGTAGAAGGCGTTATCAAAGGAAAATCCGAGTTGTATGATTATCTAAGAACTCATAACCAAACTATTTTGGTCAACAGTGCAGATCCGGTTCAGGCAGAGAAAACCAAAGATTATCATAATAAAATAACTTTTGGGACACCAGAGTCGACTTACAGTTTTTCGCCACTCTCCAAAGACCATTTCGTAGGACTGGTTTATAAAGAAACGGAAATAATTTCTAATCTCACAGGCCGCTATAATTATGATAATATCTCTGCGGCTATATCGCTAGGCTTGCATTTTGGCGTAGATATTCAGGATATTAAACAGGCTATTGAAGAGTATGTCCCGTCCAATATGCGTTCGCAGATTCAGAAAAAAGAAGGGAAAACCCTCGTTTTGGATACCTATAATGCCAATCCCAGCAGTATGCAGGCATCCTTGGAAAACTTCAGAACTTTTTCGGGGACCAAGCTCATAATCATAGGTGATATGTTGGAACTGGGAGAAGAAAGCGCAGCCGAACACCAACATATTCTAGACTTCGCAAAAACTTGTGGATTTGACAATATTATTACCGTTGGCCCAAATTTCAAAAACATTAATACAAATTTGGCATTTCTGAACACTTCAGAACTTTCTGATTATCTGCAAAATAATCCTGTAACGCAGGAAAATATACTGCTAAAAGCATCGCGTGGTATTGCTTTGGAAAAAATTATTGATTATATTTAGAATGTTGCAGACTACTTTCTATTCATAATTGTTTATAAGGAGCTATTTCCCGCTTTCCATTCCAATCTTTTTTGCTCGGCATAGCCTCTCGCAAAAAAGGATTTCCATTGCAATCGGGGCTATGGGATTATCCATAAAATAACTACCGTTCGGAAGAAAGCATTTTTCAAACTATTAATAGAATAGAAGCGACCGATTAAAAATCATCCCAAATCAGGAATCTTTCCAAACTCTATTTCGTAACTTTGCAACAATGAATTCATTAGTTAATAAATACAATATTCCGGGGCCGCGTTATACATCGTATCCCACTGTTCCTTATTGGAATGAGGCTGGTTTTACGTCAGACCTTTGGAAACAATCCGTCATTAAGTCCTTTTCAGAAAGCAATTCTGAAGAAGGAATTTCCATCTATATTCATCTTCCGTTTTGTGAGGCGCTTTGTACTTTCTGTGCTTGTCACAAAAGAATTACCAAGCAACATTCTGTAGAAATACCCTATCTGGAAAGTGTTCTGAAAGAATGGAAACTCTACTTGGAACTCTTTTCCGAGAAACCAAAACTTAAAGAATTACATTTGGGTGGCGGAACGCCTACTTTTTTTTCGCCGGATAACCTCAGAAAACTGTTGCAAGGGATTTTCGATACTGTAGAAATTACAGATGACCAAGAATTCAGTTTCGAAGGACATCCGAATAATACCACGAGAGAGCATTTGCAGACATTGTTCGATCTTGGTTTTACCAGAGTCAGTTTCGGAGTCCAAGATTATGACCCGAAAGTTCAGAAAGCTATCAACAGAATTCAGCCCTTCGATAATGTTAAAAACGTCACCGAATGGGCCAGGGAAATAGGTTACAAAAGCATCAGCCACGATTTGGTTTTCGGTTTGCCACACCAGACTTGGGATGCAATGGAGTTTACCATCCGCAAAACATTGGAACTAAAGCCAGACAGACTTGCATTTTATTCCTACGCACACGTTCCTTGGGTAAAAGGTGTTGGACAAAGAGGTTTCGACGAAACTGATCTGCCAAGTGGCGATGAGAAAAGAAGGCTTTATGAAGACGGGAAAAAACTTTTGGAAGATCTTGGTTACATAGAAATAGGAATGGATCATTTTTCTCTGGAACACGATGATCTATACCAATCGCTGGTTCAGAAAAAGTTGCATCGTAATTTTATGGGTTACACATCCAGCAAAACACAGTTGATGGTGGGACTTGGCATGTCTGCCATTTCGGACAGCTGGTACGCATTTGCCCAAAATGTAAAAACTGTGGAAGAATATCAGAAAATAGTTGAAGAAGGCGAGATTCCGGTATTCCGTGGTCATATTCTGGATGATGAAGATCTAAAGATTAGAAAACATATTCTGAATCTGATGTGTCAGCTGGAAACAAGTTGGGACTTGCAGTCTTCATTTCCTGAAATCGAAAATGCAATTGATAAATTAAAAGAAATGGAATCTGACGGTTTGGTTCAGATTTCGGAAAATCAAATCAGAATTACAGAAAAGGGAAGAGCTTTTACAAGAAATGTAGCAATGGTTTTTGACCTAAGAATGATGAGGAACAAGCCAGAAACTCGGATTTTTTCGATGACGATATAATGAATTAAAAGAAGTTTTAGTAACTTCTTTTTTTTATTTAAATAAGATTGAAAATGAATTTAATCAAACATAAAAATATAATCCTAAAAAGTTCTAGAGAATTTTTAGCTGATGCAATTTTTCCAAATTCTGACAAGAAACTTCCTCTAATCATTTTTGTTCACGGCTACAAAGGTTACAAAGATTGGGGTGCTTGGGAGTTGATGGGAGAGAAATTTGCGAATGCTGGTTTTTATTTTGTTAAATTCAATTTTTCACATAACGGAACTACGATTGAAAATCCAAATGACTTTGCAGATTTGGAAGCTTTTGGAGAAAATAATTATTCCAAAGAATTGGATGACTTAGAAATTATTATCAATCATTTTAAAAACCAAAATGAAGTTGATTCAACCAAGATAGTTTTAATAGGTCACAGCAGAGGCGGTGGGATTTCTATTATAAAAACTTCTGAAAATCAATCTATTTCAAAATTAATTACACTTGCGAGTGTTTCTACACTTGACAGATTTCCGAAATATGAAGCTTTTGAAAGTTGGAAAAATGATGGCGTCTATTTCGTGGAAAACACCAGAACCAAGCAAAAATTACCTCATTATTTCCAGTTTTTTGAAGATTATAAGAATAATGAGGAAAGATTGGATGTAGAAAAAGCCTCAAAGAAAATTGATATTCCGACACTCATTATACACGGTTCTTCAGATGAATCTGTTGGCATGGATCATTCTAAAAAACTTCATGAATGGATCGGAAATTCGGAATTAAAAATTATTGAAAATGCCAATCATACTTTCGGAGCAAAAGAGCCTTGGGAAGAAACTTCGCTACCAAAAGAACTCAATACTGCAGTAGAATATTGTATTGATTTTCTTACAAAATAATTGATTATTTTTTCTTTATAAGTTTGTTGTTCTCTATCCATCTTTTACTATTATTAATGTCCTTCAGATACCACATATTATTAGCATTCATCAGATATAAATTGTAAATAATAGGAGAGGCGATTTGTTTGCCTTCCAGATAGTTGGCTCGGACCGAAATTGCATTTCTCTTTCGCATAAAATCACCAGAAAAAATGTTGGAATAAGTCTGTCCAGTCGCTTTATCATCAATCAGTTCGATAAGGGTTATTTTGTCATCAGCTCCAAATTCAAGGATATGACGTTCAGAATGATCCGAAAATTCTTCTAGTAGTACAAATTTTTTATTGTTAATGGTATAGTCCGAAGCGTCAGTCATTTTTTTATACTTGTTCTCGATCTTTTCAAGAATCTCGTTTATAGCACCAAAGTTTTGAGAATAAAAACAGACTGAGGATAAAATACTTAGAAGGAATAGGGCTTTTCGCATTATATGTGGATGTGAGATAAAGATAAAGTTTTAGAGGTTTCTCTGCAAAAATTATTCCGTTGAATTTTAATTATCTTTGCAGCATGATAAGAATTACTAAAATTTTCAATTTCGAGACTGCGCACGTTCTATATAATTATGATGGTAAATGCAAAAACATGCACGGCCATTCCTATAAATTATTCGTTACTGTAAAGGGAAATCCAATTAAGGATTTGGATCATCATAAAAACGGAATGGTTGTAGATTTTGGTGATATCAAGAAAATTGTAAAAGAAGAGATTGTTGATATCTGGGATCATGCCGTTTTGGTAAATGGCGATTCTCCACATAAGTTACTTGGAGAAAGTTTGGAAAATCAAGGTCATAAAGTAATTTTTTGTAAATATCAGCCCACTTGCGAAAATATGCTTTATGATATTGCTGCTAAGATAAAATCCAAATTACCCACTCACGTTCAGTTAGCTTATCTGAAACTTCACGAGACTGAAAACTCATACGGTGAATGGATAGCAGAAGAAAACTAATATAAGATATTAATAAAAAGATAATGTTTTTTTTGATAAAAATTTGTGGGTTTAAGAAAATTTAATAATTTTGCACCCTCAAATTTGATAAACTATGAAAAAACTATTATTAGTTGGTGCGGTTGCACTTTTCGGCGCTATGAACGCTCAGACTGAAAAAGGATCTTGGGTAATTGGTGGTTCAACAACAATTGGTTTTAACAGCACAAGTTCTAAAGTAAAATATAATGGGCAGTCGGTGGATGGACCAAAATCTACATCTTTTAATATTAAGCCTTCAGCTGGATATTTTGTAGCTAATAATGTCGCAGTAGGACTTGATTTTGGTTTTACTTCCACTAAAAATGAAAGCACAGAATATTTTTTAGGTGAGCAATATGATTATGAGAGTACTTCTAATACTTTTATCGTAATGCCTACAGCAACTTACTATTTTAAATCTGCTTCGAAGGTAATGCCTTATTTAGGAGCTGGTGTTGGATATTTTTCGAATACAACTAAATTCCCTGCAAGCTCTTTCAATAATGAAGAAACAAAATTCACTACGGATGGTTTAGCTTGGGGTGCAAAAGGAGGTATTGTTTATCTTGTGACACCATCAGTCGGTATCGATTTAGGATTAGCTTATGTTAATACATCAAATAAAGAAGGAGAAGTTAAAACTGTGACTAACACATTTGGCGTAAATGCTGGTTTCTCTTTTTTCTTTAAATAAGAACACTTTTTATTTACATATAAACAAAAACCTCGCAACTGCGAGGTTTTTTTAGTTAGGGTAGACAATATATTTTTGTCTTATCTTTTCAAATTGGTCAAGTTCTTTTTTCCAGCTTCCCCGGATTTCTATTTCGGATTTTCCAGCAATGATTTGTTTTCTCAGTTGGTCGCTTCCGGCTAATTTGTCAAAAAATAAATTCTTCAAAAAGAAATCCTGAGCGGGATTTTTATAAGCTTTGTAAGATTTCAATATCCATTCAAGAGTTAATTTTCTCAGATCTTCAGGATATTGACTCAGGTTTTCTCCAAAACATAATTTTCCATTTAGGAAAGGATCTTTTGCGCCTTCGGTTGGTTTTGGTGTGAATTGATACTGGAAATCCTTAGTCCACGTACTTCCATAGATTTGAAATGGTAAATCCGTTCCACGTCCAACAGATACCTGAGTTCCTTCAAAAAAGCAAAGGCTTGGATAGAGATTGATCGATTTGTGATTCGGAAGATTGGGCGAAGGTTTATCAGAAATACCATATCGTTTTTGTTTGTGATAATTCAGCATCGGGATCAACGTATATTTTGCAGTCGCTCCGTTTTTTAACCACTTTTCACCATTAACCATTTTACCATATTCACCAATTGTGAGCCCGTAAACTACAGGAACATTATGAAGCCCAACAAAACTTTTCCATTCATTACGCATCATTGGTCCGTCTGTGTAGCCGTCGTGTGGATTTGGCCTGTCCAAAACGATCACTTCGACATTATTTTCGGCAGCCGCTTCCATAATATACGACAAAGTTGAAATGTATGTGTAAAATCTTACCCCAACATCTTGGATATCAAACAAAATAACATCAGCACCTTTCAGATACTCTGGTTTTGGTTTTTTATTATCGCCATATAAGGAAACAATTGGTAAACCAGTTTTGCTGTCGGTTCCATTTTTAACATGTTCCCCGGCATCTGCAGTTCCACGGAAGCCGTGTTCGGGCGCAAAAATAGATTTGATTTTTACATTGTTTTCAACTAAAAAATCAACCAGATGTTTTTTGTTATTTAGAAGACTCGTTTGGTTGGCAGCTACAATTACATTTTTATTTTTGAGTAGCGGAAGATAAAGTTCCGGTCTGTCTGCAGCAGTTTTAAAACAGTCTTCAGATTTGTTTTGGGACTTAATAAATGGTATTGATCCAAAATAAATTAGCAAGATAAAAACTAAAGTTTTATTTTTGAAGCTTAAAATCATTGATTTGAAATTTCCGTTATATTTCTCTAAAAAAATAGCGTTTTCCAAAGATAACAAAAATAATCTCTCTAAGGTGATTGTCTATATCGGCAGGCTTTCTGTTGCATTGGGCATCATTGTGTCGCTGATTACCATTTCCACAGGTCTGGGTTCCAAAAAAGCAATTGAGGACAGGATTTCTAACTTCAGTGGCGATATTTCGGTGAAGTCCACACGTTCTAATTCTTCTTACAACACATCAGTCCTAGACACCAATGGATTAGATAAAAAGGCTATAAAGAGTGTTCCTGGTGTTGCGGGATTGCAGTCTTATGCAGCAGTGAGTGGAATCCTAAGAACGGAAAACAACTTCGCTGGCGTTATTCTGAAAGGTGTAGGAAAAGACTTTGATAAGTCCAGATTCGAGCCATTTATGATACAAGGCTCAATTCCTGATTACAAAGAAGATGGTTATAATAATGAAATCATTCTTTCTGAAAAGATAGCTTCTGATTTAGCGCTAAAAACTAGTGACAGCATTGTTGCGATTTTTTCCAAAGAAGATCAGAAACCGATTTACAGAAAATTTCTGATTAAAGGAATTTATAAGACGGACATCAAATTAGTGGATGATCTGTACATTATTGGAGATATCAACCATGTTCGTAAAGTTCTGAATATGAACGAAAAAGAAGTTGGTGGACTGGATGTTTTTCTGGAAGATACGGATCAGATTGCTGATGTTTTCCCGAAAATTGAAAAATACATCGGGTATAAAAATTATGCTGAAAAAGTAACCGAAAAATATCCGCAGATTCTGGATTGGGTTAATATTTTTAACCAGAATATATCATTGATTATCACGATTATGCTGTTAGTAGTAGTCATTAACATCGTAATGGTTTTGCTTATTCTCATCATCGAAAGAACCAACTCCATCGGACTTCTCAAAACTTTCGGAGCTACGAACGGACAAATCAGATCAATATTTATCAATTACACTTTGATGATTATGATTCCCGGTTTATTTGCCGGAAACGTCATTGGAATTGGTTTGCTATTGGTTCAGAAATATACAGGCATAATAAAGCTGGATCCAGAAAATTATTTTATCAGCACGGTTCCCGTAGATCTTAATCCGCTATATATCATTTCTGTTTCTGTTGGTATTTTTATTGTGTCCGGGATTGCTATGATTTTACCAAGCTACCTGATCAGTAGGATTTCGCCTCTGAAAGCCATTAAGTATAGCTAATTTTTAATCAAGAAAACAGAATGATACTAAAGAATCTCAACTATCCGCTGGAATTTAAATTTAAAATTACCACATTGGCGAGCGATTTCAACATCACGGACAGAAACGGAAATTACGTTGCGTACGTTCGTCAGAAAATGTTCAGGCTGAAGGAAGATGTAATTGTTTTTAGCGATGAAAGCAGAACTAAAGAATTATTTAACATCAAGGCGAATCAATGGATCGATTTTAACGCATCTTATATGATGACAGATCTGCTTACAGGTAAAAAGTTCGGAAGTTTGGCGAGAAAAGGAATGCGCTCTATCTGGAAAGCGAGATATGATATCATTGATGAGAAGGACAAGCCAATTTATCAGATTAATGAAGATAATGGCTGGATCAAAGTTTTTGACAGCTTTGTCGGAGAAATACCTATTTTAGGAATGCTGACAGGTTATTTTCTGAATCCTTCATACACCGTAATGGATAATGCAGGAAAAGCGTATTTTAGGCTCAAGAAAATGCCGTCGTTGATAGGGAGAAGATTTCAGCTGGAAAGATTGATTGATATAGATGATGAAGATGAGTTTCTAATCATTCTTAGCTTTCTGATGATGGTCTTGCTGGAAAGAGCCAGAGGATAATTATAAATAAGATTATGAAATATTACAATAATATCGTAGAAACAATCGGTAACACACCGTTGGTTAAGCTTAACAAAGTTTTAGGGGAAGATTTTCCAGCTTTGGTTTTGGCAAAAGTAGAAACTACAAATCCGGGAAATTCCGTGAAGGACAGAATGGCGCTTAAAATGATTGAAGACGCCGAAAAAGACGGTCGGCTGAAGCCGGGCGGAACTATTATTGAAGGGACTTCGGGAAATACAGGAATGGGTCTTGCTCTGGTTGCAATTCAGAAGGGCTATAAATGCATCTTCGTAACCAACTCCAAGCAGTCTAAAGAAAAATGTGACATCCTCCGAGCTGTTGGTGCAGAAGTGATTGTTTGTCCAACAGATGTTAAGCCTACAGACCCGCGCTCGTATTATTCTACAGCTAAAAGATTAACGCAAGAAACCGAAAATGCTTGGTATGTGAATCAATATGATAATTTGTCCAACAGACAAGCGCATTATGAAAGCACAGCGCCAGAAATCTGGGAGCAGACCGAAGGGAAATTGACGCATTTCGTAGCTGGTGCCGGTACAGGCGGAACAGTAACTGGTTGTGGAACATTCTTCAAAGAGAAAAACCCGAATATCAAAGTCATTGGCGTTGATACTTATGGTTCGATTTTGAAAGAAATCCACGAGACGGGAGAGATTCATCTGGATCACGCGTACACTTACATCACTGAAGGCATTGGAGAAGATATTCTTCCTGAGAATTACGATATGAGCGTCATCGATCATTTCGAGAAAGTGACTGATAAAGATGGTGCAATCTATGCAAGAAAACTGGCAAAAGAAGAAGGTATTTTCTGTGGTTATTCTGCAGGAAGTGCAATGTCTGCTTTGGTTCAGATGAAAGACCAATTTACCAAAGACGACGTGATTGTCGTTCTGCTTCACGACCACGGAAGCCGTTATGTAGGAAAAATCTACAATGATGAGTGGATGAAAGAAATGGGTTGGCTGGATTAATAATTATGAATTGTTAATTATAAATTATAAAAAACCGCTGTCGGAAGATAGCGGTTTTTTTATTGGTTTATTAGTAAAAGTAGATTATTCAAAAACTTCAAAATCCACTCCATCAAAACTCGCAAAAACCATCGTCGGATAAGAATCCTGATGGAAAATATTTCCTTCAGAATCAATTCCGATGGCACCGGCAAAACCGTCAATTTCTTTCAGTTCTTCAAAGGTTCTGTCAAAAGCATTATCTATGGTTGATCCGTCGGTTACTCGGGTTACAATTTTTGCTGCAGTTGCATTACTCACGATGTCTTCGCCAACACCCGTGCAGCTTACCGCGCAGAATTTGTTAGCAAAATTACCTGCAACAGTCGCCGAATCAGAGATTCTTCCGGGGATTTCAAAACCTTTTCCACCCGTTGAAGTTGCAACCGCCAGTTTTCCGTGTTTGTCAATGGCGACAGCTCCAACAGTTCCTTTACCGCCATTTTTTAGTTTTTCTTCGTATTCTTTTCTACGTTGCGGGATTTCCGTTGAAAAGTTTTCGAACCCGTGGTGATTGGCATATTGTTTCGCTCCGGTTCCGCCAAGCACACGATCATCCTCTTTCATCAGTTCCTTGGCTACGAAAACAGGATTTTTCACATTTTCTATGTTGATGACGCCGCTCATTTTCTGAGTTTCGCCGTTCATAATCGCAGCACTCATTCTGATAACGCCGTCACTTTGGATTTGCGAACCAATTCCGGCATTGTACAATTCATCATCTTCCAAAAGCGAAACAGCATAAGCAACCGTGTCAAAAGCCGAATTATCTTGTAAAAATTCGTACGATTTTTTCGCAATGTCCTTTAGTGAGTTTTGTTTAGCCAATTTCACTTCATTGCTTTGACTACTTTCGGAGAAAAATCCCCCGTGGATGATTATTTTCATTAGTTCTTTTTTAGTTATCAGCACTAACTTGCGGAATCGGATTGTATTGGGAATTAACAATCGTCATTTCTCTGGTTTTCATATCAAAAGTATCGTTCATAGAAAGCACATCCACAATCAGATTTTTAATAGAAATCGGTTGTCCGAGTTCAACATTGGTCAGGTTGGTATCTTTGATTTGCAATCCGTCTACCATAATAACCAAACCGGAACCTATCGCAGTCATAATATCATCTTGTATAAAAAGTCCGGTATCTTCACCAAGACCAATACCCAGTGTTCTCGGATTATTTACAACAGCCTGAAAAAGCCTGCCTATTCTACCTCTTTGAACAAAATGCGTATCTATAATCACGTTTTCGATAAAACCAAGACCTTGTGTCGTTTTGATTTCGCCTTTCAAAAGCGCTTCCGAGCTGGAGCCCTGATAAATCATATTCTCTGAGGCAGCAGCGGCACCGGCAGATGTTCCTGCATAGATAAAATCTTCCGTTTGATATTTAGTTAAAATTGCATCGTGAAATCTCGTTCCACCAAGAATAGAGGTTAGGCGAAGTTGGTCGCCACCTGTGAACATCACCACGTCGGCAGCATTGGCTCTCGCTACAATCGCATCACTATTAGCTTGTTCACGATTTTGAATATCAAGAATATTACAATTTTTTGCACCAAGATATTCAAATGCTTTTTTATATTCAGGACCTACGATGTCAGGAATTTGAGATGCGGTCGCAATCACTTCAATAACAGAATCTTCTTTTAGTTTAGATTCATCAATAATCTTTCTGAGGATTCCGCGTTCAAAAAAGTTAAGATTTTTTTCAACATTTTGGTCGAAATTGGTTTCTGTAAAACTACCTTTGTTCACAGCGCCGCCAATGATGACTAGTTTTCCTTTTGATTTCATATTAACAAAAATAATAAATCATTACAGAATAAACCTCATATTAAACGCTTAAAAATCCACAAAACTGATTTAAACTTTTAATAATTAAGGACTTATTTCCGAAAAATAATGCTTATTGATTGATGGATTGTTAATTATTCTAAAGAATCAATAACAGATTTGTTTTATAACACAATAATTATTTTCGATTTTTCTTGATTTTACATTATCTTTGATAAAATAGAGAATAAGAATTTACAAATTAGCAAGCCTCTTAGATTTTACATTTTAATTCGGCATGAGATTTGGGCAGCTTTATCCGCCCTCCGTTCCCGCTATTTTTATTTTTATCAAAAATAAAATGAGCTTCACTCAGGTCGGACTGTGTGCAATTCTCTGTAAAATCATAGGTTAAAAATCCGTGAGTATAAATATGAAAATAGAAAAAATACAAGTTTTACGTGGCCCGAATATCTGGAGCATTACACGAAAAAAACTGATTCAGATGCGTCTCAATCTGGAAGAGATAGAGCATCAGCCTACTAACAAAATAGATGGTTTCCGGGAAAGAATCGAAAAGCTGATTCCTTCACTTTATTCCCACAGATGTTCTGAAGGGACGCCAGGCGGTTTTTTCAAGCGTGTAGAGATGGGAACATGGATGGGACACGTTATAGAGCACATTGCTTTGGAAATACAGACACTTGCCGGTATGGATGTAGGTTTTGGAAGAACGAGGGAAACCAAAACTCCGGGAACTTACAATGTTGTTTTTAACTACATCGAAGAAAAAGCAGGTGTTTTTGCGGCGGAAGAATCTGTGAAAATAGCGCAATGCCTTATAGAAGGTTCGGATTATGACCTCATTTTTTGTATTCAGAGTCTTAAGGAAATTAGAGAGAGGGAAAGGCTGGGACCATCTACAGGAAGTATTGTAGATGAAGCAGCTTCCAGAAGGATTCCTTGGATCAGATTAGGAAAAAACTCTCTGGTACAGCTTGGTTATGGGATCAATCAGCAGAGATTTCAGGCTACCATTACCGGAAATACCAGTAGCATTGCCGTAGATATTGCGTGTAATAAAGAGCTGACAAAAAAGATGCTGGAAGATGCGGCGATTCCCGTTCCGTCAGGAGATCTAGTGGTAGATGAAGAAGATTTGCAAGCGGTTATCAGAAAAATTGGTTATCCGTTGGTGCTGAAACCACTGGACGGAAACCATGGAAAAGGTGCTTCCATCAATGTCAAAGATTATGAAACAGCTGTTATCGGTTTGGAGCACGCTCAAAAATATTCCAGAAAAGTCATTGTTGAAAAATATATTACAGGTTTTGATTTCAGGATTTTGGTCATTAATCACAAAATGGTTGCGGCGGCTAGACGAGTTCCTGCGCATGTTGTAGGCGATGGCGAACTGAATCTTCAAGAACTCATCGATAAAGAAAATTTGGACCCAAGACGAGGGTACGGACACGAAAATGTTCTCACCGAAATTAATGTAGATAAAGATACTGATGAGCTTCTGGGAAAATTGGGCTACACACTGGAAACCGTTCCACAGAAAGGGGAAATTGTTTACCTGAAATCCACAGCCAATTTATCAACAGGAGGTACTTCCATAGATGTAACGGATATGGTTCACCCGGAAAATGTCCAGATGGCAGAACGTATTTCCAGGATCATCGGTCTGGATGTATGTGGAATAGATATTATGGCGGAAAATCTTACTCAGCCTCTGAAGGAAAGTGGTGGCGCCATTTTGGAAGTCAATGCCGCACCTGGTTTTAGGATGCACCTTGCTCCAAGTGAGGGTTTGCCGAGAAACGTAGCAGCGCCAGTGGTAGATATGCTTTATCCGCCAGGCAAAGAATTCAGAATTCCGATTATAGCACTCACCGGAACTAATGGTAAAACTACAACGACCAGATTATTGGCTCATATCGTTAAAAATAATGGAAAACGAGTAGGTTTCACAACTTCGGATGGGATCTATATCCAGAATACACTGCTCCAAAAAGGAGATACAACAGGGCCAATGTCCGCAGAATTTATTCTTAAAGACCCGACTGTAGAATTTGCGATTTTGGAAACTGCCAGAGGCGGTATTCTTCGTTCTGGATTAGGATTTGGAACTTGCGATATCGGGGTTCTTACCAATATCAAGGAAGATCATCTGGGGATTAGTGACATCCATAACCTCAAGGATCTGACAAGAGTAAAAAGAGTTGTTCTGGACAGCGTGAAAAATGACGGCTGGTGCGTTCTGAACGCCGATGACGAATATTCTATGAGACTGGCGGACGACCTTCGCGCAAAAGTAGCCTTGTTCAGTTTGGATGAGAATAATCCGCATATCAAAAAGTTTGCAAAAGAAGGTAAGATTACCTGTGTCTTTGAAGAAGGTTTTGTAACCATCAAAAAAGGGGAGTGGAAGATTAGGATAGAGAAAGTAAAGAACATCCCGATTACGATGGAGGGTAAAGCAAAATTTATGATTGCTAATGTGCTGGCAGCATCCTTGGCGGCTTATGTCTATGGTTTTGAGATTCCGAATATCGCTCTGGCTCTAACAACGTTTATCCCAAGTGCACAACTAACGCCGGGCAGACTAAACGTTTTCAAATTCAAGAACTTCAAGGTGATGATAGACTTTGCGCACAATCCGGCGGGTTACGAAGCCATCGAAGACTACCTGAAAAATGTGGAATCCAACAAGAAGATCGGAATCATTTCGGGAGTGGGAGACAGGCGGGATGGTGACATCCGCGAGTGTGGTAAAATCGCTGCGAGAATGTTCGATCATATTATCATCCGGAATGAGAAGCACCTGCGCGGGCGCACGGAAGAAGAGATAAACGGTCTTATTATAGAAGGCATACAGAGTGTGGATAAAAGCGTAAGCTACGAAATCATCCCGAAAGAGATTGATGCTCTGAAGCACGCAATGAGCCTTGCTGAAGAAGGAACATATATTACAGCACTGAGTGATGTGATTAATAATGCCATCGAGATCGTTCAGGAATATCAGGCCAAGGAATTGCAGGACGAATAAAAGTCTTGCTATCTAAACTAGAGAATCTCATCGCAAAATCCGCGAAATAAAAACAAAGATTCAGACAAAAAAAACCGCACTCCAATGGAGGTCACTGAAAAACCC
>NZ_RJTU01000065.1 GCF_003730015.1 Epilithonimonas hominis
CTTAACCCGAACTCAGGTTATAATAGTTTATTTTTTGTATTTTAAAATTTAATCGGCCCAATTTTTAGCTTTGCCAACAGCTTTGTGCCAACCTTTTAGCAATTCATCAACTTTTTCCATTTCCATTTTTGGTTCAAATTCTTTTTCAACAATCCATTGTTTTTTGATTTCTTCAACATCTTTCCAATAGCCAACTGCCAGACCAGCAAGATAAGCCGCTCCAAGAGCTGTGGTTTCTAATGTTTTTGGTCTTGCAATTCTAAATCCGAAGATATCAGACTGAAATTGCATTAGTAAATCGGATGCAGAAGCTCCGCCATCAACTCTTAGTTCTACAGATTCTACATCTGCGTCAGCTTCCATAGCTTTTACGACGTCATATACTTGGTATGCAATGCCTTCTAGAGTTGCTCTAGCGATATGCGCATCTGTAGTTCCGCGTGTAATTCCTACAATAGCGCCTCTGGCATAAGGATCCCAATAAGGTGCGCCAAGCCCAGTAAGAGCTGGGACAAAATAAACACCCTCTGTGTCTGGGACCAGAGCTGCGAGATTGTTGACGTCTGGAGAAGTTCTGATTATTTTTGCTCCGTCTCTCAGCCATTGTATTGCTGCGCCACCAACAAAAACAGAACCTTCTAAAGCATAATTAACTTTGCCGTTAATTTTCCAACCAATTGTAGTCAAAAGGTTGTTTTGCGAATAGACTGCTTTGTCTCCCGTGTTCATTAGTAAGAAGCACCCTGTTCCATATGTATTTTTTACCATTCCAGGTTCTGTACACATTTGTCCAAAAAGAGCAGCTTGTTGGTCTCCTGCTATCCCCGAGATTGGGATTTTTGTTGAAAAAAGAGTAGTTGAGGTTTCTCCGTAGATTTCGCTACTTTGTTTTACTTCTGGTAGTAAGGATTTTGGAATGTTTAGTAAAGATAACAACTCGTCATCCCACTCAAGAGTGTGAATATTGAACAATAGAGTTCTAGAAGCATTGGTAACATCGGTAATGAACATTTTTCCTCGGGTTAATTTCCAAACTAACCAAGTATCTACTGTTCCGAAGCATAATTTCCCTTGTTCTGCCTTTTCTCTAGCACCTTCTACATTATCCAGGATCCATTTTAATTTAGTTCCCGAGAAGTAGGCGTCTAGGATAAGACCTGTTTTTTCTTTAATTTTATCAGAATGACCTTGGGTTTTTAAGTCGTCACAATATTTTGCGGTTCTCCTATCTTGCCAAACAATAGCGTTGTAAATAGGTTCGGATGTTTCTCTGTCCCACACGATTGTAGTTTCTCTTTGGTTTGTTATACCAATAGCGGCCACTTCCTTACCCGAAATCCCAGCTTTTGCAACAACTTCTGCTGCAACGGAAATTTGTGAAGACCAAATTTCATTAGGATCGTGTTCTACCCAACCTGGTTGTGGAAAAAATTGAGTGAAATCTCTCTGAGAAACTTCCTCTATCCCTCCGTTGTGATTGAAAAGAATTGCACGAGAAGAAGTTGTCCCTTGATCTAATGATAAGATTAATTGTGTATTATTCATAATGTATAAAGTTTTTATTTTGTATTTATAATTAGGGTGTATTCGTCCTGGTTCAATGTTGGTTTTGAACTAAATGTGTTGATTGTTAAGTATTTGCTTTTATCTAGGCGTTGTAGTCAACTAGTAAGTAGTCTTTGGCTAGATTAATGAACTCTTTTGTTTGTAAATTGATCCAATCGTCTGAGTAACTCATTTCTTTTGCCATAAACTCTGCAACAGGTTTGGCGACATCAATAGCAGCTCTTGCGTCCAAGAACAAAAACCGGATTCTTCTTGCAAGGACGTCTTCCAATGTTATAGCCATTTCATGTTTTAGAGCCCAAACTACTTCTGCATAAGTATATTCGTATTTTGGATGAATTTTTTTAGCGTACTCTGGGTTACTTTTTTGCAGTTTTATAATTTCGGGTATGTCTGCCCCATAAATGTATAAATGATTGCTCCTATTGACTTGATCTGTAGGGATGTTCCCATGAATTGAAAAGTGATGTGTTTTTGTTTCAACTTTTTGTAAATTACCTTCTTGCGCAGCTTCATCTACGATTTCTTGAGCCATTTGTCTATACGTTGTCCATTTTCCTCCAATCACTGTTACTAAGCCAGTTTGATCTATTATGATTTTATGACTTCTAGAGACTTCTTTGGTGCTTTTTCCTTCTTCTTTTGGGGCGGCTAGAGGTCGAAGTCCTGCAAAAACCGAAAGTACATCTTCTCTTGTTGGCGCTTTTACTAAATAGTTTTTTGCTGTTTCTAGGACAAACTGAATTTCTTTTTCTAACGCTTTCGGTTCGAAACTTTCATGTTCAATTAGAGTGTCTGTTGTTCCAACAACCACTTTGTCGTGCCATGGAACTACAAACAGAACTCTTCCGTCGCTTGTTTTGGGTATCATAATAGCATCGTCTTGTGGTAAGAAGCTTTTGTCTAATACTAGGTGTATTCCTTGGCTAGGTACAACTGTTTTCTTGTGATTGGGATTATTCATGTTAAGGATGTCATCGGTAAAAACTCCAGTTGCGTTTACGATTGCTTTTCCTTTCACTTCGTAAGTTTTGCCAGAAATTGTATCTTTTACAACTACACCATTTAGTTTCCCGCTTTCCGATTTCAATAATCCAATTACCTTAGTATAATTTACTAAACAGGCGTTGTTTTCTATAGCGGATTGCATTAAATTAATAGCGAGTCTCGAGTCGTCAAATTGTCCATCATGATACAAAACACCGCTTTGTAAGTTTTTTTCTTTAATGTTGGAGAGTAGATTTTTTGTGCTTTTTTTACCTAGGTATTTTGTTTTCCCGATACTTAATTTGCCTGCTAGCATATCGTAGATAGATAGTCCTATGAGGTAAAAAGGACCTCCCCACCAAGAGTAATTAGGAATTATAAAAGCTTGGTTTTTTACCAAATGTGCTGCGTTCTTGGCTAATAGTCCTCTTTCTCTTAGTGCTTCTTTCACAAGTGAAACGTCACCTTGTGCTAAATATCGCACTCCTCCGTGAACTAGTTTTGTGCTTCTGCTCGATGTTCCTTTGGCAAAATCATGGGATTCAAATAAAACAGTTTTGTAACCTCTAAGTGTTGAGTCTAAGGCTGTTCCTAGACCGCTCGCTCCACCGCCAATTACGATGATATCCCATTCTTTTTGTTCTTTTACTTTTGATATTTGTGTTGCTCTAGACATTGCTTATGATTTAAAACGAAATTTCGTTTGGTTTCATTTGTAAATATAAGAAAGAAAATGAAACCAAAAAAATTAAATTTAATAATTTGTTAATAAGTAATTAGGTTGAGCATAATGTATTTGCTTATATGTTCTTTTTTTCTTTGATTTGTTGTTGAAAAAAACACAATTTTATAAGTTATGGTAAATGAGCGCCAGCAGCAGATTTTAGATCTTTTTGATACCGAGGAATTTATTAGAGTGAATGAGATTTCCGATGCTTTAAAAGTTTCGGCAGTTACGATTCGTAAAGATTTGAGTTTCCTCGAAAGTAAATCATTGTTGTATAGAACCCATGGTGGTGCTAGAAAACAATCTAGTTTTGCTTTCGAAAAAAACATTTCGGAAAAAGAAGAAGTGCAAGTAGAGCAAAAAATTGCAATTGCTAAAAAAGCGGCTACATTAATACAAGATCATGATTTTGTAATATTGGCTTCGGGTACAACATTGCACCATTTAGCGAGAAATTTGTTGGATTTTTCTAAACTTACTGTTTTAACATCATCTTTAAAAGTTGGGCTAGAACTTTGTGATAACGAAAAAATAGACATTATTCAGTTAGGAGGAGATGTGCGAAAATCGTCAGGGTCTGTAGTTGGGCCGTTTTCCGAAACTATTCTCAAACAGTTTTCTTGTAACAAACTTTTTCTAGGTGTTGATGGGATAGATTTTGATTTTGGGCTCTCTACATCCAATGCTATGGAGGCACATCTCAATCTTTTGATGATTAATTCTGCTGACAAAGTCTATATTCTAGCAGATTCTACAAAGATTAATAAAAGAGGATTTGGTAAAATTTGTGAAATTCATAAAATGGATGCTTTGATAACGGATTCTGGGATTTCTGCAAAAGATTTTGCAACTCTTTCGGATATGGGTATCGAGGTTATTATTGCAGATTAGTTTTTATGAAAGAAAGTCAATTTGGATAGTTCTAGATCAGTTTATAGAAAATTTGTTTTATTAATGCATCAAATTAATACTATAGCAAAAAACCTAATAGTTGATAAAATAAAGTAAAAGTAACTATTTCTAGAAGTTAACTTTGGCTACTTTATCGTGAGATTTCAAATAGAGTGGAAGTGCGGCAGAACCATACCATTTATAAATTTCAACATCGAAAATTCCAGATTTTATAGAAGGGTCAGTCAAAACTAAACTTTCTGCTTCTTCTTTAGTTTTCGCATCCAGAATGAAAATTCCACTGTAATCATTTGAGTTTTTCTCCGCCATTGGTCCCGCGACAATTAGTTTTCCATCTTTTGTCAGTTTGTTAATATTGTCCATATGACCTTTCATCAATTCTGATTTTTTTGCTTTGTCTGTGATTTCAGCTTTTCCTTTTTTGAGAATCACGAGATAATAAGATTTCATTCCATATTGGTCGGCTCCGAGAGAGTCTGCTAATTTTTGGTCAAAATCTTTTTTCTGAGCATTAATGAATGACGAAAATATAATTAAAGAAAGAATTGTAAATAGTGATTTCATTTGTTTAAGTTTCTTTCAAAATTAAAATAAAAAATGAAATCTCAAATTGGCATTCCACAATTATCTTCGGAATCTGAAATATTTGGTCAACTCGTGTTTTTTACCTTTTAGAAAATCAGAAGCCATTTCCATTCCGATGACCGAAAACGTAATGCCATTTCCTCCAAAACCTAACACAAAATAAGCACTTGGGAAATTGGGATGTTCACCGATGTAAGGCAATCCGTCTTTGGTTTCTCCAAAAGTTCCAGCCCAAACAAAATCGGTTCGGAAATTATTTTCAGGAAGATATTTGTCAAGTTTTTTAACTAATTTTTTCTCCTTGTCAAAAAGTAAAGAATCTCGTTTTTGCGCATCAACAAATTCTTCATCTTCGCCACCAATCAGGATTCTGTTATCGTCTGTGGTTCGCATATATATGTAAGGTTCAGCTGTGTTCCAAACCAAAAGGTCGTTCAGTTCCGTGTGACTTTTTTCGTGCTGTTCGCCAACAATTGCGTAGGTTGATAAGAGATTGACGAATTTGTCTTTGATGATTTCTGTACTTTCGAAACCGTTGCAAAAAATGACTTTCTTAGCTTTAATCGTGTTTCCGTACTCGGTTGTTGCTGTAACTCCGTTTTTCTTGTAATCGAATTTGATAATATCGGTTTTATCGAAAATCTGCAATCCTTTTTTGTGATTATAATACAAAACGTCGTGTGCTAAACAAAAAGCATCAATGCTTCCGCCTTGTTCGGAGAGAATTCCGCCAAAAGTATTATCGATTTTAAATTTCTTTTTGATTTCTTCTTCGGAAAGCCATTTCACTGGGAACTTGGCCGATTTTCTAGCCTCAAATTCTTTCTTTAAATCATCAACATCTTTCTTAAAAGCTGCGAAGTAAAGCGATTGTTTCTTCTTAAAACCACAATCGGAATTGACTTCTTTTGAGATTTTCTGTAAATCGTCAATCGAATCATAACAAGCCCAATAAGATTTTTCTGCACCTTCTCTCCCAATCATTTCTGAGAGTTCAAAAAGCGGAACATCAATCTCATATTGCAACATAGAAGTCGTGGCACTTGTACTTCCGTTCCCGATTTCTCTTCGATCAACCAAAACAGTTTTATAACCATCTTTTATCATTTGATGCGCTAGAAGAGAACCGGTGATTCCACCTCCGATGACAAGGATTTCAGTTTCTATGTTTTCTCGAAGTGAAGGATAAGAATGTTTCAATCCATCTTTTACCAGCCAAAATGGTTCAGGAGATTTTAGTTTCATATGAATATTTAGTTTGTCTTTTAAATGTCATATGTAATCGCAAAGCGATTTCATAGTTATTTTTGATTTGATGCTTGTTGCTAATCAAAAAGTAAACCGTTGGATTTTAATTTGAAAAAAGTAAATATAAATTGTCAATAAAACTTTTCTTTGTCAACTTCTGAACAGTAACTTCATCATAAAATGCTAAATATTTGAAATTTGGATTTTCTTTTTTAATTTTTTCAAATTTTCTTTTACCAACTTTCTTTCCATCTATAAAATAATAATCGGGTGGTTGTTCTGATGTTAAGACTACTGCCCCAATCATAGAATACTGTTCTTCAATTTCAAAATCTTGTTTTCCTAGTAGCTCATTTGTTGTTAAAATTAAAGATTTATAATCCGTAAAATTTTTGTTGTCATAGTCTAAAATGGTATAATCAATTCTTACAATATTATAATCTGTTAAGACTCTTTCAGGAAAAGTTAATGTGAAATTTCCATTTTCTTCAGCCTTGGCAGTATATAATTTTCCTAATGTTACTAGTGAAATATTTCCCGTAATTATTTTTCTTTTTGCCTTTGAAATCAGATTTCCGTTTATTGTAATGTTTTTTTGATAAACATTTTGAACTAGAGATTGATTTGTTGTTTGAGCGTAATGGGATATTGATGATGTTAATGTAAAAGCTAAGAAAACTGAAGAAAATTTTTGATTTAACAAAGATTTTTTACCACAGATTTTGTCTCCATCTTTTGAAAGTTCTTCAAATTCTAAGCTTGAAATTTTATCCAAATCCAAAACTTTTTTATTACATAAATCACAGAATTTACCATCTGCTAAATCCTGCATATTATTCCAGCTTTCTTCACAAGGCTTTATAATTTGAAATTTTTTTTTCATCATCAAAAGTTTTATTTAAATCTAAATTACAAAAAAACCTCAAAGAAATTTTCTTAGAGGTTTCCAATTTATTTAAAATTAAAATTTGCTTATTGAACTTCCGACATTTCCGCCTCGAACTGTGCTAATCCTGCCTTCGTGCTTCCTTTGTCAGTGCCTTTTTGCCATTCTTTTTCAGCTTTTATTTTATCACCCAAACTATAATAATAACTCCCCATAACAGTATGACCTTCAACTTCGCCCATGCTAATGATTTTCTGTCCCAATTTGATGATTTCAGGATTTTGTTTTGGCTTTTTCGTTTTGCTGGTCAAGACTGCGCCCATTCCGCCAATATCTTCCATTACCATTAATCCAAACTTCTCCATACAAGCTTTTGCGAGACCTCTGTTGCATAAATCATCAATAGTTTTGGTATAATTTGCCATTGCACTTTCGTCAAACAGTTTTTCCAGATCATTGCTTTTAGCTCTGGTTTTGCGGTAGTATTCGTAAAGAAGTTTCGCGTTTTTTTTAGCTAACGCATCGTCTTTTCTGTTGTTTTCGGCAATGCTGTCTTTCTTCAAATCCCATTTTGTATTTTTCACCCAGCTTGAATTCCCGCTCAAGCGATTTTTAGCAAATTTAAATATAAAAATATCCTTATCAGGAAATACTACCACAGAATCGCCTTTTACAAAATAATCACCCTTCCCATATCCTGCGATATCCACTTTTCCATTGCCATCAAAAGCAAAATAAGAATATAAGGATTCTTTGGATTGTGTCATAAAATAACCTTGAAGGTTGTTGTCAGCTTCTTGAGCGTTGAAAACTCCGCTTGCTATAATTCCTAAAAGAAATAAAATGTACTTTGTCATTTGAAATTTTTACGAAAGTAAAAGTAAGAAAAAACCTCAAAGAAACTTCCTTGAGGTTTATTTATAATTTTAAAACAGTTAGCATTAAAAACTGTCTGCTCGACACGGGCCTACATATTTCTTCTATACTTCCCGCCCACTTCAAAAAGTGCATTGGTGATCTGTCCAAGCGAACAATATTTCACGGCATCCATCATCACTTCAAATAAATTTTGCTGATTAATGGCTGCGTGTTGTAAAGTTTTCAAAGCTTCTGCAGATTTATCTTCATTAGACTTCTGGAAATTATGAAGCATTTCAATCTGGAATTGCTTTTCTTCCTCAGTCGAACGGATAACTTCTCCCGGACGAACCGTCGGCGAACCGTCTTTTCCAAGGAAAGTATTCACGCCGATGATAGGGTATTCTCCGGTGTGTTTCAACCATTCGTAATGCATCGATTCTTCCTGAATTTTTGAACGTTGATACATTGTTTCCATCGCGCCTAGAACACCACCTCTTTCTGTAATTCTGTCGAATTCTGCATAAACGGCTTCTTCCACCAAATCCGTCAGTTCTTCAATAATAAACGAACCCTGAAGCGGATTTTCGTTTTTTGCTAAACCTAATTCTTTATTGATGATCAACTGAATTGCCATCGCTCTTCTTACAGATTGCTCAGTCGGAGTTGTAATCGCTTCATCGTAAGCGTTGGTGTGTAACGAATTACAGTTATCATAAATTGCATAAAGTGCTTGAAGCGTCGTTCTGATATCATTAAAATCAATTTCCTGCGCGTGAAGCGAACGACCTGAAGTTTGAATGTGATATTTCAACATTTGGCTTCTTTCATCAGCTCCGTATTTCAGTTTCATTGCTTTTGCCCAGATTCTTCTTGCGACACGTCCGATTACCGAATATTCAGGGTCGATTCCGTTGGAGAAGAAGAAGGATAAATTCGGAGCAAAATCATTGATATCCATTCCTCTTGACAGATAATATTCCACATACGTGAAACCATTTGCCAATGTAAATGCCAACTGAGAAACCGGATTTGCGCCCGCTTCCGCAATGTGATAACCGGAAATTGAAACAGAGTAGAAGTTTCTAACTTTTTCTTTGATGAAATATTCCTGAACGTCACCCATCAATCTCAAAGCAAATTCAGTAGAGAAAATACAAGTGTTTTGTGCCTGATCTTCTTTTAAAATGTCTGCCTGAACCGTTCCACGAACCGTTGCAATGGTTTTAGCTTTAATTTCAGCATAAACATCGGCAGGAATAACTTCGTCTCCCGTAATTCCTAATAGTTGTAAACCTAAACCATTATTGGAAGAAGGTAATTCTCCGTTATATTTCGGTCTTTCTAAACCTTTATCGTCGAATTTCGCTTTTAAAACAGCTTCAATCTTTGATTCTAAACCATTTTCATCAATATATTTTTCAACATTTTGGTCAATGGCAGCGTTCATAAAGAAAGCCAACAACATCGGCGCAGGTCCGTTGATGGTCATTGAAACCGAAGTCAATGCATTCACTAAATCAAACCCTGAATATAGTTTTTTAGCATCATCTAAAGTCGCAATCGAAACTCCCGCATTTCCGATTTTTCCGTAAATATCCGGCGGTAAAGCTGGATCTTGCCCGTAAAGAGTTACCGAGTCGAAAGCCGTAGATAAACGTTTTGCAGGCATTTCCGCAGAAACGTAGTGGAATCTTCTGTTGGTTCTTTCAGGACCTCCTTCTCCGGCGAACATTCTCGTCGGGTCTTCTCCGGTTCTTTTGAAAGGATAAATTCCCGCAGTGTAGGGGAAACTTCCCGGAAGATTTTCCTGACCTTTCCATTTAATCAGATCGCCCCAATCGTTGTATTTTGGTAATGCAATTTCGGAATTCTTAAATGGGATAAAGATTCTGTTGAGGTCTCCACTTTAATTTCTTTTCCTCTTACAAAGTAGGAGTAAAACTCTTCGTGGAAGGCTTTTTTCGTATCGTCCCAAGTTTTTAAGAAGTCAATGTTTTCCTGCTGAAGTTCTTTTTCTGCCTTTTGATATTCAGCGTCCAAAATTTCGTTGGAAATGATTTTTTTAACGCCTTCAATATGATACATTTTTCTTGCTAACTCAGCCTGTTTTTCAACGTTTGCGTCATATTGTTTGTTATTTTCAACGATTTCAGAAAGATAACGCACTCTTTTTGGAGGAATAATTGTTACTTCGTCTGTAATTTCCTGTTCAACAAAACCTTGTAGATTTAAATCAGTAAATTTGTCGTTTACTTTCGAAACCAATCTGTTGTATAATTCCGTTGTTCCGTGGTCATTGAACTGAGAGGCTTTTGTAGCATACACCGGCATTTCATCCAATGGGCTTTCCCACAATAAATGGTTTCTTTGGAACTGTTTTCTTACGGCTTGAAGTGCATCAAGAGCGCCTCTTTTATCTGATTTATTTAAAGCCACCAAATCTGCATAATCCAGCATATCGATTTTTTCCAACTGTGTAGAAGCTCCGTATTCAGGCGTCATTACATACATTGAAACATCAGCAAAATCCGAAACTTCTGAACCTGACTGTCCGATACCTGAAGTTTCCAGAATGATAACATCTGGATGAGCTAATTTTAAAACATTCAAAGCGGAATGAATAAACGGAGAAACAGAAACGTTGTTTTCTCTCGTCGCCATCGAACGCATATAAACTCTAGGATCATTGATCGCATTCATACGGATTCTGTCACCCAAAAGTGCACCTCCTGTTTTCTTCTTCGAAGGGTCAATCGAAATAATGGCAATTTTTTTACCTGGATTTGAACGTAAGAAACGTCTTACCAATTCGTCTGTTAAAGATGATTTTCCCGCTCCACCAGTACCTGTGATCCCGATAATCGGAATATTCAGATCTTTTGATTTTTCGTCGATCGCTTTTACCAATTCTGGTTTTTCATCTGAGAAGTTTTCAACCGCAGAAATAATTTTTGCAATGCTTGTAGAATTTTCAAAACTAATTGAATCTAAATCTTGAACAGAAACCTCTTTTCCTGTTGGGAAATCCGATTTTTTTACCAAGTCATCGATCATTCCCCGTAAACCAAGTTCACGACCGTCATCGGGAGAATAAATTCTGTCGATCCCATAAGCCATAATATCTTCAATTTCTTCCGGCAGAATTACACCGCCACCGCCACCAAAAATCTTGATTTGCGGAGAATTTTTTTCTCTTAAAAGATCGTAAATGTATTTGAAATATTCGTTGTGCCCACCTTGATAGGAAGTTAGGGCAATCGCATTTGCATCTTCCTGAATCGCTGTATTGACAACTTCTTCTGCGGATTTGTCGTGACCAAGGTGAATGACTTCGCATCCCGTTCCCTGAATCACACGGCGCATAATATTAATCGCAGCATCGTGACCGTCGAATAACGATGCAGCAGTCACGATTCTTACTTTATTTTTAGGCGTATATTTAGTGTTTTCCATATTAATAATGATAGCTTCCAAATTTAATATTTTTTGGGAAATGGGAAAGAGTCAGAGGCTGGAAGTCAGAAGTCGGATGTTTTCGTAGCCCCGATTGACTCTCATTTTATATTTTTAATTTATGAATCGCCGAATCTCGTTCCTCGATTTGACACGGCATCCTTTTTTGTGATGGCGCTGGCAAGCTTCGGAAAAGATCCTCAAGTTGTTTGCCATTACAAAAAAGATATAGTGGAAAGCGGGATTAAGCTCCTGAAAAAATTATTGTTTGATGAATTTGAAGTTTTTATTGCCTTCCTGTGTCTTGATCACTAAAAGATAAACCCCACTTGGAAGTTTGGAAACATCGATTTTGGATTTGGAGTCCGATAGCATTTGTTTTCCACTCAAATCGTAAATGTGAACTTTCTGAATTTCATATTTTGTACTTACAATATTCAAAAATTCGGAAGTTGGATTTGGGTAGATGTTGAAGTATTTAGCAGATTCTTCGGTGCCTAAGACTTTACCCAAAGATATCGGTTCTCTGAAAAGTGACAAATCAAAAACAACGGAATTGTCCAAGACGGAATAAGTGTAAGCCTCCGCAGTGTAAGTGGCATAATCTGACTCTTCCACACTTGCGAAGTTGAGGTCTGCTGTAGTTGTAGTGGTTTTTTGATCCAGATTTTTGTACCAAGTGAAAGTATAATCACTACCAGATAATGACTGGTCCAACTTCGCTGGTTGACCAATTACACCTAAAACTTCTTTCGAACCATCGTAACGCTGAGGTGAATAATCTAAATCGGTTTGCACATTATAATCAGCAATATAATTGGAAAGTTGTGCCTTGTTAAACCTATTATTGCTAAGATGCGTAATCGGTGGAAGTTTATCGTTGAGATCGCCTGAAAGCTGATTGCTGTTGAGGTTTAGCATCAATAATTTTGACATTCCTAAAAACTCCGATGGAATATTACCAGTGAGTAAATTATTGTTTAGAAATAGTTGTTGAAGGTTTGGTAAGCCAGTCAATAGAGAAACTCCGCCAGAAATCTTATTTCTTCCAAGATTAAGCGTTTGCAATTTTTTGAGCTGAATAATCTGAGAGGGAATCTGAGCTAACTGATTGTTTTCCAAAGAAAGCCACACAAGATTGGTTAAATTAGATAATGCTGACGTTGTCTGTTCTGTGAGTGCGTTATTGCTTAAATTAAGACTTGTCAGTTGCGTCAATTGAGAAACCTGAGTTGGGATTTGAGTTAATTGTAATCCTGATAATGAGAGATTTGTCAATTTAGGATGATTTGCAATATTTCCAAAAGCATTGGCTGGGATTGGATTATTATCAAGAATCAAAGTTTCTAGATTGGTGAAAGCTGTGATTTTTGCAGGAATATTAATCAATCCTAAATCTGAAAGATTCAACGTTTTGATATTGTTGAAATTCTGAAGCAAACCATTGACATCCGGAATCGTAAACAGATTTCCTCCCACCGCCAAATCATCTACATTGAAAAGTCCTGTTAAAGATTGGGTTGGATCTCCAGTCAATCTATTGTTGCTAATATCCAATTTTGTCAACAAACTAAGGGAAGAAATTCCCGCAGCCACATCTCCAGAAAGTTGATTATTACTAAGGTCTAGTTTTGTGAGTTTTGGAAATGACGTAAGATTGGATGGGAAATTACCTGTAAGTGCATTGCCGGAAAGATTAAGTTCTGTAACTGTGCCGTTTTTTACAACAACTCCAAACCAAGTTCTAGGATCATTTTGGAAATTCCAGGTTCTGTTCCAGTTTTCGCCATTCGTAGTGTTATAAATGTTGATTAATGCACTTCTTTCAGAATTAGAAATGCTCCATTGGGAGAAGGCGAAATTGGAAATCAACAAAAAGAGTAATATTTTTTTCAAATCTGTGCAAAATTAAGACGCAAATATAATAGTTAATGGAATCTCTTGCATTATATTGTAAAAAATTAATGATTATTTTCGTGCAAAAATTATTTAGGATGTATAGATATTTATATTTTTTTGTTGGTTTATTTACCTTGGTTATAGGATTCTCTTTTTATCTTGCGTATTCTAATCTTACAGGCCATCAATTCGTTTACCCGCTGGATGATGCTTATATTCATCTTGCACTTTCTAGGAATGTTGCTGAAAATGGGATTTGGGGGATTAATCCCAATAGTTTTGATAGCGCGTCCTCTTCTATCCTTTATACTTTACTACTTAGCTTTCTTATCAAAATTTTTGGTGATAACGTTTACTATCCGTTATTTATCAATATTATTTCCGGGTATGTGTCCCTATACTATATTTTCAGATACTTTTATGACTACTTTGGAAAGCGTGAGCTTCTGTTGGGGCTTTCGCTTTTTATCTTTTCTTGTCAGATGAATTTTATGGTGCTGATAGGAATGGAGCAAACACTTCATATTTTGCTCACGGTCACAATGATTTATTATCTGACAGGTAGTTTGAGATTAGGATTCACTAAAAAACAAGTTGTGAAATTGCTTGTTTGCACAGTATTATTAGGAGCAGTAAGGTTCGAAAGCATGTTCTTTATCCTTATTTTGTCTCTTCTGTTAGTATTAAGAAAAAACTGGAAAATGGCTTTAGCTGTATTTTTTGTTGGTTATCTTCCCATTTTATTGTTTGGTATTTATTCCATAGAGCACGGAGGGTATTTTTTTCCTAATTCTCTTTTAATGAAAGGTAATTATCCCGAATCAAATTTTTTCTTTAGTCTTTGGAGTATTTTTAAAAAAGGAATTTTATTAAATATTTCTTTTTACAAGATATTTTTTGCACCCCTGGTTATAGTTGTGTTTTATTTTCTATCAAAGTATAAAATTACGGAGTGGCCTACAATTGTTAATAACGAAACTGTTTCCCTTACTGTTGTTGGGACAGTGATTTTACATAGTTTATTTGCAGTAATACGTTACCGTTATGAAAATTATCTAATGGCCGCGGTTGTGATGGTTACAGTTCCTATGATCACGTATTTTTTTTCTAAGTTTAATGTTGGTAAAACCAATCCGACGTATAAAAGAATTATTATAATGGCATTTTCCATAATGATTTTTTATTCTTTTTATACTACAATAGTTAATTATAAGGTAATAAAATATGCTTCCAAGAATATTGAAGAACAACAAATAGAAATGTCTAGGCTACTTGGAAGATTTTATAAAAATCAGAATGTTGTGGTTAATGACATAGGTGCAATAGCTTATTTTTCTAATGTTAAGATTTATGATATTGCAGGTCTTGCTACTACTGATGTAGCGGGATATTATTATAAAAATAAAGATTTAGATCCAGAAATTTTTAATAAAAAATACCATAATTATATGACAAGTCAGATATTACAAAAACAATGTAGTGTAGCTGTGATTTATCCAAAATGGTTTCCTGATGGAATTCCGAAATCTTGGATACCAATTGCATCTTGGACCATTGAAAAGAAAATGGGGGTGGCAAATCAGACGGTTGTTTGGTATGCAATGAATCAAAAGGAAGCAGAAACATTACTTAAAAACCTAAAAATATTTGACCTTAATAAAAATGTGACTCAGCATTTTTTATATTAATTAATAAAAAATTCCGGTAGAGAGCCGGAATTTTTATTGATTGTGATTTTTATTTACCAAGATACGAATTATACATCCATACTTCTTTTTCCTGCTCGGTAATATAGTCACTCATTTGGGAGTTTGTACCTTCGTCGCCAGCTTCCTCAGTAATGTCCAGAAGTTCTCTTTGTAAATCGATAACTACTTTGTAAGAATTTAGAATAATTTCTACACTTTTGTTTCCGTCGGTCACCTCTTTACTCTCTTTAATAGTAGAAACAGCCAGATAATCTGAATAATTATGAGCGGGAGTAGCTCCTAGAGTTAAAATTCTTTCGGCGATTTCATCAATTTTAAGCACGAGATTATTATATAATTCCTCAAATTTTGGATGAAGAGTAAAGAACTGTTCTCCTTTGATGTTCCAATGCGACCCTCTTGTGTTTTGATAGAACACGGAGTAGTTAGCTAAAAGTACGTTGAGTTTTTCTGAGATTTTTTTGCAATCGGCTTCTTTCAATCCGATTAGTGCTGCATTTTTCATAATTTATTATGTTTAGATTGATACAAAATTAAAGGTATTTTATTTAAGTTAATCCTTATCTATATAGTTTTAAACTATCCTTTGAAGTTAGATTATATCTTTTATATCAATGAAAATGCCATAATAAGATAATAAAGAATTAATAAAATCTAATATTTAATGCTAACTACTTGTAGATTAAAAAATTATTTATATTTTTGCACCCTAAAATAAAAAGCAATTAAATGCCTACTATTCAACAATTAGTAAGAAAAGGAAGAGCCACGCTTGCCAAGAAGAGCAAATCGGCTGCCCTTGATTCTTGTCCACAAAGACGAGGTGTATGTACGAGAGTATATACTACCACTCCTAAGAAACCTAACTCTGCACTTAGAAAAGTAGCAAGGGTAAGACTTTCTAACGGTAAAGAAGTCAACGCTTATATCCCGGGCGAAGGACATAATCTTCAAGAGCACTCGATAGTATTGGTAAGGGGCGGAAGGGTGAAAGACCTACCGGGAGTACGTTACCACATCGTAAGAGGTGCATTGGACACTGCAGGTGTAAATGGAAGAACTCAGAGAAGATCTAAGTACGGTGCTAAGAGACCTAAACCAGGACAAGCTGCTGCAGCGCCTGCAAAAGGTAAGAAAAAATAATCATTAAATAAGGTACAGAAACAATGAGAAAGACGAAAGCGAAAAAAAGACCGTTGTTACCAGATCCAAAGTTTAATGATCAATTGGTAACGAGATTCGTAAACAACTTAATGCTTGACGGTAAGAAGTCAATCGCATTCAAAATTTTTTATGATGCATTGGATATCGTAGAAACTAAAAAAGGAGATACTGAAAAAACTTCATTAGAAATCTGGAAAGATGCATTAACTAACGTAATGCCTCACGTAGAAGTACGTTCTAGAAGAGTAGGTGGAGCTAACTTCCAGATTCCTATGCCAATCAGAGCTGATAGAAAAATTTCTATGGCAATGAAATGGTTAATCAAATATTCTAAAGCTAGAAATGATAAGTCTATGGCTTTGAAATTGGCTAACGAAGTAGTAGCTGCTTCAAGAGAAGAAGGTGCTGCATTCAAAAAGAAATCTGATACTCACAAAATGGCGGAAGCTAACAAGGCTTTCTCACACTTCAAATTCTAATTAGAAATGAGTAGAGATCTTAAATTTACAAGAAATATTGGTATTGCTGCGCACATTGATGCTGGTAAAACTACGACGACTGAGAGGATTTTGTTCTATACAGGTGTAAACCACAAAATTGGAGAGGTTCACGATGGTGCTTCTACAATGGACTGGATGGAGCAGGAAGCAGAAAGAGGTATTACTATTACTTCTGCTGCAACGACTTGTTCTTGGAACTTTCCAACAGATCAGGGGAAAAAATTACCTGAAACAAAACCTTACCACTTCAACATTATCGATACACCGGGACACGTTGACTTCACTGTAGAAGTAAACAGATCTTTGAGAGTATTGGATGGATTGGTATTCCTTTTCTCTGCCGTAGACGGTGTAGAGCCTCAGTCTGAAACCAACTGGAGATTGGCTGACAACTACAAAGTTGCGAGAATGGGATTCGTAAACAAAATGGACAGACAAGGTGCTGACTTCTTGAACGTTGTAAAACAAGTAAAAGAAATGTTAGGATCCAATGCAGTTCCAATCGTTTTACCAATCGGTGCTGAAGAAGATTTCAAAGGGGTTGTTGACTTAATCAAAAACAGAGCAATCATCTGGGACGAGGCTGGGCAAGGTGCTACTTACGAAGTAGTTCCAATTCCGGAAGATATGAAGGATGAAGTTCTAGAATATAGAGAGAAATTAGTAGAAGCTGTAGCTGACTATGACGAAACTTTGATGGAGAAATTCTTCGAAGATCCAGATTCAATTTCTGAAGAGGAAATCAACGAAGCTCTTAGAAAAGCGACTATCGATCTTTCTATCATCCCAATGACTTGTGGATCTTCTTTCAAAAACAAAGGAGTTCAGTTTATGTTGGATGCTGTTTGTAAATATCTTCCTTCTCCACTGGATAAGGACAATATCAAAGGAACAGACCCAAGAACTGACGCTGAGATCGAAAGAAAACCATCTGTAGATGAGCCTTTCGCTGCATTAGCTTTCAAAATTGCTACTGACCCATTCGTAGGTAGATTAGCATTCTTCAGAGCTTATTCAGGTAGATTGGATGCTGGTTCTTACGTTTTGAACACAAGATCTGGTAACAAAGAAAGAATTTCTAGAATCTATCAGATGCACGCTAACAAGCAAAATCCGGTAGAATATATTGAAGCTGGAGATATTGGTGCTGCTGTAGGATTTAAAGATATTAAAACAGGAGATACATTATCTGATGAAAAGAACCCTATCGTTCTTGAGTCTATGATCTTCCCAGATCCGGTAATTGGTATCGCTGTTGAGCCTAAAACGAAAGCTGACCAGGATAAAATGGGTAACGCTCTAGCTAAATTAGCTGAAGAAGATCCTACTTTCCAGGTTAAAACTGATGAGGCTTCTGGACAAACGATCATCTCTGGTATGGGTGAGCTTCACCTTGACATTATTGTTGACCGTATGAGAAGAGAGTTTAAAGTAGAAGTTAACCAAGGTCAACCTCAGGTAGAATACAAAGAAGCACTTACACAAAAAGCTAACCACAGAGAGGTTTACAAAAAGCAGTCTGGAGGTAGAGGTAAGTTCGCTGATATCGTATTCGAAATCGGTCCTGCTGACGAAGGTAAAACTGGTCTTGAATTCATCAACGAAATTAAAGGTGGTAACATTCCTAAAGAATTTATCCCTTCTGTGGAAAAAGGATTCAGAGAGGCTATGAAGAATGGTCCTTTAGCTGGATTTGAGGTTGAAGCAATGAAAATTGTTTTGAAGGATGGATCTTTCCACGCGGTTGACTCTGATCAGTTATCTTTCGAATTAGCTGCTAAAATGGGATTCAAAGAATCTGGTAGAGCTGCTAAGGCTGTTATTATGGAGCCGATTATGAAGCTGGAAGTTGTAACTCCGGAAGAATATATGGGTGATATCGTAGGTGACCTTAACAGAAGAAGAGGTACTGTAAACGGTATGGATGATAGAAACAACGCTAAAGTTATCAAGGCTTTTGTTCCTCTATCTGAAATGTTTGGTTATGTAACTTCTCTTAGAACTTTATCTTCAGGTAGAGCAACATCTTCTATGGAATTCGAGAAATACGAAGCTGCTCCGAACAACGTTGCTGAAGATGTAATCGCTAAGGCTAAAGGTTAATATTTAAATTAGATTAAAATGTCACAAAGAATCAGAATAAAACTTAAATCTTACGATTACAACTTGGTAGATAAATCTGCAGAGAAAATCGTAAAAACGGTAAAGGCGACTGGTGCTGTTGTAAACGGACCAATCCCATTGCCAACGAACAAGAGAATCTTCACTGTTTTGAGATCTCCGCACGTAAACAAGAAAGCTAGAGAACAATTCCAATTATCAGCTCACAAAAGACTGATGGATATCTACTCTTCTTCTTCTAAAACTGTAGATGCTCTAATGAAATTAGAACTTCCTTCAGGTGTAGATGTAGAAATTAAAGTGTGATGAGAGTAAGAAGATGGAGGATGGAAATCTAAAGTCTTTAATGCAAAATCAGAACTTTGCTATGATACTAAACTCCCTTTTCGCAAGATGAGGGAGTTTTTTTGTTATGACATAAATTTTTAAGTTTTTTTTAAGTTATATTAAAATATCAAATTGTTTATGATTTTAATGAGATTTTATTAACGTATGTTTTGTTTTTTTGTAAATTCACTAACTTAATTTAAAATATTATGAAGAAAAGATTAACTTTTTTATTTTTAGTTTCAACATTACCATTTTTTAATGCACAATGGAGTAAAGCTGTACCAAATACAGAAATTTCCAAAAAAAGTGATAACTCGATTTATTACAAATTGGATATCGATGCTATCAGAGGACAGCTATTGTCTGCAGATAAAGCAGGTAAAAATGTAGGATCAGTTACGATCAGTATTCCAACATCTAATGGTATAGAAAAATTTGCTGTTAATAGTTTCCCGGTAATGGATGAAGCATTAGCTAATCAGTATCAATTAGGATCTTATGTTGGTGTTGGGATTGACGATCCTTCGAAATATATCAGATTCAGTGTAGCACCTAATGATTTTCAATCTATGATTATAGGAGCAGATGGTAAATATGAATTTATAGAACCTGCCACAGCTGATAAAGCTTATTATTCCATTCACGGAAAAACAAGTAAAACTGGTGCATTTGTTTGTGGAACGAAAGAAAGCCCGGAATCTATTCAGAAACTGAATGAATTGATGAAGGATGGCAAGGCAGCAAAAGCCGGGAATCAAAAATTTCGTACCCTTAGATTGGCATTGTCGGTTACCGGAGAATATGGTGCGAGATATGGAGGAAAAGCAGGAGGTCTTACACAGATGAATGCGACGATGACCCGGGTAAACGGCGTTTTTGAAAAGGAGTTTAACATCCATCTTAATATAATAAATGCTCCGGATATTATTTTCACCAATGCTGCAACCGATCCTTACAGTAATGCCAACCTGATGTGCAAATGGAATAATGAGCTGATGAATGTTTTAAAAGATGATACTTATGGGGTTGGGAACTCTAAATTTGACATCGGGCATTTGTTCGGGAATTCCGGAGGCGGAGGTAATGCAGGCTGCATTGGCTGTATTGGCAGCAATGATACTTCCGTTACAAATTATAATGCAGTAATGGGATATTTACTTTGTGGCAGCTTTACCTCTGTTACAGTTCCGAATAATTATAAAGGAAGTGGCATCACTTCGCCGGGATCCGGTGCGCCACAAGGTGACGCTTTTGATATAGATTATGTAGCGCACGAAATGGCTCACCAGTTAGGTGCTAATCACACGTTTAGCCGCTCAGAAAGCGGTACAAATGTGAATTTTGAACCGGGTTCAGGTTCTACAATTATGGGATATGCCGGAATTACGGGAGCAAATACTGACGTCCAGGCTCATTCCGATGCGTATTTTCACACAGCAAGCATAGATCAGGTGCAGGCTAATCTGATTTCTAAACCGACTGTGGGTACAGAAACCGAGATTACAAATCAACCGCCTCTAATTTCTTCCCTTCCCACCTATACAATCCCAAAATCAACAGCGTTTGTCTTGACAGCAACAGCTACTGATCCGGATGGAGATACACTCTCATACTGCTGGGAGCAGGTAGATAACTCTGCCGAATCATCATTCACTACCAAAGCACAAATAGGAACTTTGGCAACGGGAGCATCGTTCCGGTCTTTGACTCCGACGGATTCGCCGACCAGATATTTTCCTAAATTATCTACGGTTCTTGCAGGTGCGGTAAAAAATGAAAATGATTGGGAGGCGGCATCTACAGTAAATAGGCAAACTAAATTCCGGGTTACTGTAAGAGATAACAAAGGTGTTGATTCTCAAACGGCTACAGCAACACAGATAATAAATGTAGGAACTGCAAATGCCTTCACGGTAAGTGCCGCTTCCGGTGTTGCCGGAGATCCGGTAACGATAAATTGGACGGTTTCCGGAACAACAGCCTCTCCTTATAATGTTGCCAATGTAAAAATCGATTATACTACAAATGGCGGCAATACTTGGAACGTATTAGCAGCCTCTGTACCCAACGACGGATCGAGAATCGTAACATTCCCGGAAGCATTGGGAGCATCTGAACCTTATGTACGGGTATCCGCTATCGGAAATGTATTTTATGCGGTAAACAGAGTTACTTTAACTGCGCCAACGTTACAGGTTGCTGATATCAGTAAAGCCTCGATGCAGGTTTATCCAAATCCTGTAAAAGACGTGCTTAACGTTACGAACGTTAAAATAAATTCTTCTTACGAAATTTTCAATGCAGCTGGTCAGCTTGTGAGCAAAGGTAATCTTGGCTCCGGTAAAATCCAGGTGAACAAGCTATCAAAAGGTGTTTATTTCATTAATGTGGATGATAATGGAACCATTATCAAAAATAAATTCATAAAAGAGTAACCGCTTTTCATTATTTAACCAAAGGTCTTCCAAAGTGGAGACCTTTTTTATGTTAAAGTAGTATCTTTATTCCAAATTAAAATAATATGAAGAATAAAAACTTGTTTGAAAGATTTGCCAACTGGGCAACCAAGTTTAAGGGGAGTTCATATGCTTTCATTGGAGCAACTTTAATTGTTATAATCTGGGCGGTTTCAGGACCGTTTTTCGATTACTCGGAAACATGGCAGCTGGTTATCAATACAGGCACTACAATTATAACATTTCTGATGGTTTTTCTGATTCAGAAAGCACAAAACAAAGATTCCAAAGCTATACAAATAAAGCTAAATGAGCTTATTGCTTCCAATGAGAAAGCCAGCAACCGAATCGTTGATATAGAAGATCTTACCGAGAAAGAATTAGATCAATTGCATTGCTATTACGAAAAACTAGCAGATTTTGCAGAAGAAGATTTGGATATTCATCAGTCTCACTCTATCGATGTTGCTCAAAGAAATCAGGATTACAAATACAAGGCTTTCCAAAAACGACACGAAGAGTGGCTTGCGAAGCAGAACCAAAAAAAGGAATCACATTGATTCCTTTTTTTTTAAATTAAAATTCCGGAAGAATAAATCATTGGTGTTTTTTTATAAATCATTAAAAATCAAAATATTTTACTATAAATGTTTGTCAGTTTGAAAATTATACATAAATTTGCACACTCATTTTACGGAAGCAGTATGCCTATTTCAAACATAGATATCACAGGAACCGCTAAAATGCTGAATTAAAATATAATAGATATATATAAATAATGTCAGGTATTATTGGTAAAAAAATCGGTATGACATCTTTGTTTAACGAAGAAGGAAAGAATATTCCTTGTACAGTTATTCAAGCTGGTCCATGCTCGGTTTTACAGGTCAGAACCGAAGAAGTTGACGGATACGTTGCCGTACAACTAGGTTTCGATGACAAGAGTGAGAAGAACGTTGGTAAAGCGTTAGCTGGTCATTTCAAAAAGGCTGGTTCAACTCCTAAAGCTAAGATCGTAGAATTCAGAAATGCATTCGAGCACGATGTTAAGACGGGAGATTTAGTGGAAGTGAACATGTTTGCAGAAGGAGAGTATGTGGATGTAACAGGTACTTCTAAAGGTAAAGGTTTCCAAGGTGTTGTTAAAAGACACGGATTTGGAGGTGTAATGCAGGCAACTCATGGTCAGCACAACAGACTTAGAGCTCCAGGTTCTATCGGTGCTGGATCAGACCCTTCAAGAGTATTCAAAGGGATGAGAATGGCTGGAAGAATGGGAGGTAAGCAGGTAACTGTACAAAACCTTCAAGTGTTAAAAGTGGATCAAGAACAAAATCTTTTAGTAGTAAAAGGTGCTGTTCCGGGAGCTAAAAATTCTTATGTAATTATCAAGAAATGGAACTAGTAGTATTAAATACATCAGGAAAAGAGACCGGAAGAAAAGTAACTCTAGACGAATCTGTATTCGGAATTGAGCCAAATCAGCACGCGGTTTACTTAGAGGTTAAACAATATCTTGCTGCACAGCGTCAAGGTACTCATAAATCTAAAGAAAGAAGCGAAATCACTGCTTCTACTAGAAAGCTTAAGAAGCAAAAAGGTTCAGGATCTGCGAGATATGGTGATATCAAGTCGCCAACTTTCAAAGGTGGAGGTAGAGTGTTTGGTCCAAAACCAAGAGACTACAGATTCAAATTGAACAAAGCGCTTAAAAGATTAGCAAAAAAATCTGTTCTTTCTCAGAAAATGAGAGACAACAGCATTAGAGTTTTAGAAAACTTGAGTTTTGATGCGCCTAAGACTAAAGAATTCATCACATTGTTGGATGCTTTAACGCTTACAGGTAAAAAATCATTATTCGTGCTTCCTGAAGCTAACAAGAATGTATATTTATCTTCAAGAAACTTGCCTAAAACAAGAGTGTTGAATTATAATGAGATTTCTTCTTATGATTTGATCAACGCAGGTGAGATTATCTTCTTAGAAGGTGCAGTAGAAAAATTTCAGGACAACTTAAAGAAATAAATCATGTCACTTATTATTAAACCAATTATTTCAGAAAAAGCAAACTATCTTACAGATCTAAGAGGTGCTTATTCTTTCTTGGTAGCTCCAAAAGCTAACAAGATCCAGATTAAAGGTGCTATTGAGGCAGCTTATGGTGTAAAAGTAGCGGACGTTAGAACCATGATTTATGCGCCTAAAGTTTCTTCTAAATACACGAAAAAAGGACTTCAAGTTGGGAAAACTAACAAATTGAAGAAAGCAGTTGTAACATTGGCTGCTGGAGAAGTTATTGATATTTTCGCAACTAATTAATTAATTATAAATAATAGTAATGTCTGTTAGAAAATTAAAACCTATCACCCCGGGACAGAGATTCAGAGTTGTAAACAACTTTGAGGAAATTACTACTAACAAGCCAGAGAAATCTCTGACAGTTGGTATTAAAAAGTCAGGTGGACGTAACCAAACTGGTAAAATGACCATGCGTTACACCGGCGGTGGACACAAAAAGAAATACAGAATTATCGACTTCAAAAGAAACAAATTCAACGTTGAAGCTACGGTAAAAACTGTAGAGTATGATCCAAACAGAACTGCATTCATCGCTTTAGTTGAATATGCAGATGGAGAGAAAAGATATATCATCGCTCCAAACGGGATCAAAGTAGATCAAAAAATCGTTTCAGGAGAAAGCGTAGAACCAAATGTAGGTAACGCAATGAAATTGAAAAACATTCCATTGGGTACCGTAATTTCTTGTGTAGAGATGAAGCCTGGACAAGGTGCAATCTTGGCAAGAAGTGCTGGTTCTTCAGCTCAATTGACCTCAAGAGACGGAAAATATGCAATCATCAAATTGCCTTCAGGAGAATCCAGAATGATCCTTACTGAATGTATGGCAATGGTTGGATCGGTTTCTAACTCAGATCATCAGCTGACAGTATCAGGTAAGGCTGGTAGAAGCAGATGGTTAGGTAGAAGACCAAGAACAAGACCGGTAGTAATGAACCCTGTAGATCACCCAATGGGTGGTGGTGAAGGACGTTCTTCTGGAGGTCACCCAAGATCTAGAAACGGTATGCCGGCTAAAGGTTACAAGACTAGAAAGAAAAACAAAGTGTCTAACCGTTACATCGTATCTAAAAGAAAATAATTATGGCAAGATCACTTAAAAAAGGACCATTCATTCATCATACTTTAGATAAGAAGGTTCAGGCAAACGTTGAGTCTGGTAAGAAGACTGTTATCAAAACTTGGTCTAGAGCATCTATGATTTCTCCAGACTTCGTAGGGCAAACTATCGCTGTTCACAATGGGAAGTCTTTTATCCCTGTATATGTAACAGAAAACATGGTTGGTCATAAGTTAGGCGAATTTTCTCCGACTAGATCTTTCAGAGGTCACGGTGGTAACAAAAATAAAGGAGGTAGATAATCATGGGATCAAGAAAAAGAGAAAGTGCTTTAGCACGTAAAATAGCAAACCAAGATGTGGCAAAAGCGTTACATAACGACTGTCCGTCTTCTCCAAGAAAAATGAGATTAGTTGCTGACATCATTAGAGGGGTAGAAGTTGATAAAGCTTTATATATCCTAAAATACTCTAAGAAAGATGCATCTAACAAATTAGAAAAAGTATTGCTTTCTGCTATTGCAAACTGGCAAGCTAAAAACGAAGGTGCTGACATCGAGGAGGCTAACCTTATCGTTAAAGAAATATTTGTAGACAGTGCAAGACAATTGAAGAGACTAAGACCTGCCCCACAAGGTAGAGGTTACAGAATCAGAAAAAGATCAAACCACATTACACTAATTTTAGGTACTAAAAATTAATTCAAGGTATGGGACAGAAGACAAATCCAATTGGTAACAGATTAGGTATCATCAGAGGATGGGATTCGAACTGGTTCGGTGGAAAAAACTACGGTGATAAAATCGCTGAAGACTACAAAATCAGAAGATACCTTGAAGCAAGATTATCTAAAGGTGGTATTTCAAAAATTTATATTGAAAGAACACTAAAATTAGTAACAGTAACTATCACTACTGCAAGACCAGGTTTAATCATCGGAAAAGGCGGTCAGGAAGTTGATAAATTGAAAGAAGAATTGAAAAAATTGACTGGAAAGGATATTCAGATCAACATCTTCGAAATCAAAAGACCTGAGCTTGACGCTGTTTTAGTTGCTGACAGTATTGCTAAACAAATCGAAAACAGAATCTCTTACAGAAGAGCTGTTAAGATGGCAATAGCAAGCACAATGAGAATGGGTGCAGAAGGTATCAAAGTGATGATCTCCGGAAGATTGAACGGTGCAGAGATGGCGAGATCAGAGTCTTTCAAAGAAGGAAGAATTCCTTTGTCCACTTTCCGTGCAGATATCGATTATCATATCGGTGAAGCATTAACTCAATACGGTAAGCTTGGTGTGAAAGTTTGGATTATGAAAGGTGAAGTTTACGGTAAAAGAGAACTTACACCACTTGTAGGACAACAGAAAAAAGCACCTGCTGGCGGTAGAGAAAGAGGCGAGAGAGGAGAAAGAGGAGACAGAAAACCAAGAAGAAATAATTAATAAAATTTTAGAGGATAGTTTTTAAATGACCGTTACTTTTTTAAAATCTAAATTCTAAAATCTAAAATTTAAGAAATTATGTTACAACCAAAAAGAACCAAATTCCGTAGAGTTCATAAGATGAAAATGAAGGGGATTGCCCAGAGAGGTAATCAACTTGCTTACGGAACTTTCGGGATCAAAGCGACTGAAGGTGCTTGGATCACTGCAAGACAGATTGAAGCAGCGCGTATCGCGGCTACAAGATATATGAAAAGAGAAGGTCAGCTATGGATCAAAATATTCCCGGATAAGCCGATTACTAAGAAACCAGCCGAAGTAAGGATGGGTAAAGGTAAAGGTGCTGTAGAATATTGGGTAGCCGTAGTAAAACCTGGTAAAATTATGTTCGAAATTGGTGGAGTGCCTTACGAAGTGGCGAAAGAAGCTCTTAGACTTGCTGCGCAGAAATTGCCGGTAGTTACCAAATTCATAGTTGCAAACGATTTTGTTAAACCTCTTTAATCTCTATTATAATGAAAAAAGCTGACATCAAGAATCTAAGCGTAGAGGATATCAAAGTTCAATTGGCAGATGCTATAGCTAATTACTCTAAAATGAAATTAGCACACAGAATCAGCCCTGTTGAGAATCCGATTCAGATCAGAGATTTGAGAAAAACAATCGCAAGACTAAATACAGAGTTAACTAACAAACAATAATATTCCTTTTTACAATGGAAAGAAATTTAAGAAAAGAAAGAATCGGGGTAGTTTCCAGCAATAAAATGGAAAAAACTATTGTTGTTAGCGAAACTACGAGAGTAAAGCACCCAATGTACGGTAAGTTCGTGTTAAAAACGAAAAAATATACTGCACACGATGAGAACAATGAGTGCAACGAAGGAGATACAGTTTTGATTACAGAAACTAGACCTTTGAGCAAGAACAAGAGATGGAGATTAGTAAGAATCATAGAAAAAGCTAAGTAATAATGTTACAAACAGAATCAAGATTAAAAGTTGCTGATAACACAGGTGCTAAAGAAGTATTGGTGATCAGAGTTCTGGGAGGAACCAGAAGAAGATATGCTTCAGTTGGTGATAAAATCGTTGTTACTATCAAAGATTCTACACCATCAGGAAACGCAAAAAAAGGTCAAGTATCTAAAGCAGTTGTTGTAAGAACTAAAAAAGCAGTTAGAAGAAAAGATGGATCTTACATCAAATTCGAAGACAATGCTTGCGTATTACTAAACGCTGCTGGAGAAATGAGAGGAACACGTGTTTTCGGACCGGTTGCCCGTGAGTTGAGAGACAAAGAATATATGAAAGTGATTTCATTAGCTCCTGAAGTACTTTAATTTTAAAATTTTAAGAAAATGACAAAAGTTAAAATAAAAAGAGGAGACAACGTAATCGTTACTACCGGAAAAAATAAAGGAAGTAAAGGTGAAGTTCTTGAGGTAATCAGAAAAGAAGGTAAAGATCCTAGAGTAATTGTTGCAGGTATTAATATTGTTAAGAAACATACTAAACCATCTGCTCAAAATCCTCAAGGTGGAATCGTTGAGAAAGAGGCTTCACTACATATTTCAAACGTATCATTGGTTGATAAAAGCGGAAAAGCTACAAAAGCTGGATACAAAGTAGAAGGTGATAAAAAAGTGAGAGTTGCAAAAACAACTGGTGAAACTTTATAATTAAAATTACAATGGAATATATAGTAAGACCAAAACAACAATATAAAGATAAAATTGTTCCTGCAATGATGGAAGAATTTGGGTACAAAAGCGTAATGCAAGTGCCTAAATTAGTAAAAATCGTTGTATCACAAGGTTTGGGTGCTGCTACAGCCGACAAGAAGATTGTAGACTATGCAGTAGAAGAACTTACAGCAATTACCGGTCAAAAAGCTGTTGGTACTTTGTCTAAAAAAGATGAGGCTGCCTTCAAATTGAGAAAGGGAATGCCAGTAGGAGCAAGAGTAACTCTAAGAGCTGATAAAATGTATGAGTTCTTGGATAGATTAACTTCTTCTGCACTTCCAAGAATCAGAGATTTCTCTGGAATCAAAGCAGATGGTTTCGATGGTAGAGGTAATTATAACTTGGGTATTACTGAGCAGATTATCTTCCCGGAGATTGTTATTGACAAAGTGAAGAAAATCCAAGGGATGGACATTACTCTCGTAACATCTGCGAAAACTGACAAAGAAGCTAAAGCACTATTAACTCACTTCGGTTTACCTTTCAAAAAGAACTAAGAAATGGCTAAAGAATCAATGAAAGCGCGTGAGCGCAAAAGAGAAGCTACTGTAGCTAAATATGCTGAGAAAAGAAAGGCTCTTAAAGAAGCCGGAGATTACGAAGCATTGCAAAAACTTCCGAAAAATGCATCTCCTGTGAGACTTCACAACAGATGTAAACTAACAGGAAGACCAAGAGGATATATGAGAACGTTTGGTATCTCCAGAGTAACTTTCCGTGAAATGGCAAACAACGGTCTTATCCCAGGTGTTAAAAAAGCAAGTTGGTAAGCAATTAAAATTTTTACAGCTGACTTCTATATTTTTATAAGTCAGCTGTATTTTAATAAATAGAGGACAAAATTAGGTCGAATGACATGCAAAATAAAAAAAATAAATCTTTTTATTTTTTTTGTACTTTTGCATCCGCTTAGAAAATTTTTTTTCTGGGAGATTAATTTTCGTTTAGAAAATATTTATTAAATAGATTAATAAATCAAAGTGACAATTAAGTTGTTTAGATACTGAAGGTAAAATGTGAGATGGAGAAATATTCGAAATCTATATATATTTAATCTTCAAGTCTTTTCAATACTGGTTGTCATTAACCAATAATTTAAAATAAAGAAATGGTAACAGATCCAATTTCAGATTTCCTAACAAGAGTAAGGAACGCACAAAGCGCAGGCCACAAAGTGGTGGAAATTCCTGCATCGAAAATCAAAAAAGAGATCACTAAGATTCTTTTCGACCAAGGTTATATCCTAAACTATAAGTTTGAGGATAATGCGGTTCAGGGAAGTATCAAGATCGCTTTGAAGTATGATAAGCAAACAAACAAACCTGCTATCAAATCTATCCAGAGAGCTTCTAGACCAGGTCTTCGTCAGTACAAAGGTTCTGAGGAACTTCCAAGAGTACTAAACGGGCTTGGTGTTGCAATCATCTCTACTTCTAAAGGAGTGATGACTGATAAGAAAGCTAGACAAGAGAAAGTGGGAGGTGAAGTAATTTGCTACGTATATTAATTTTTTAAAACAAGGAAAATGTCAAGAATTGGTAAAGCAATTATAGAAGTTCCTGCTGGTGTTACAGTAACTGAGAAAGACAGTGTTGTAACGGTTAAAGGTCCTAAAGGAGAATTGTCTCAGGAACTTACAGGGGGAATCAGCTTCTCACAAGAAGACGGTGTGCTTACATTCACTCGTCCTTCAGACTCAAAAGAACATAAAGCGCTACACGGTTTATACAGAGCGCTTGTCAACAATATGATTGTTGGTACTTCTACAGGATTTACTAAGCAATTAGAATTAGTAGGGGTTGGATACAGAGCATCTCACAATGGACAGAGATTAGAACTTGCTCTAGGTTTCTCGCACGCTATTGTACTAGAATTACCGAAAGAGGTTACTCTAGATACATTGACTGAAAAAGGTAAGAATCCTATCATTACATTATCTTCTTACGATAATCAACTTCTTGGAATGGTGGCTGCAAAGATCAGATCTTTCAGAAAACCTGAGCCTTATAAAGGAAAAGGTGTGAAATTCGTGGGTGAAATCATCAGAAGAAAAGCCGGTAAATCTGCATAAAATTTAAGAAAATGGCATTAACAAAAGTTGAAAAACGAATCAGAATCAAAAGAAGAGTAAGAGGAAAGATCTCCGGATCTGCAGAATTACCAAGATTGTCTGTATTCAAAAGTAATAAAGAGATCTACGCTCAGTTAGTAGATGATAAAGAAGGTAAAACATTAGTATCTGCTTCTTCCAGAGAGAAAGGTGTAGATGCTAAAGGAACTAAAACCGAGGTTTCTGAAGCAGTTGGTAAAGCTATTGCAGCTAAAGCTCTTGCAGCAGGAATCGAGAATGTTGTATTTGATAGAAATGGTTTCGTGTATCATGGTAGAGTAAAAGCTCTTGCTGACGGTGCTAGAGAAGCAGGTCTTAAATTCTAATTTTTAATTTCAGAACATATGTTAGATAGTAATATAGAAAGAGTAAAACCTGGAGGATTAGAATTGAAAGATCGTCTGGTTGCTGTAAATAGAGTAACTAAAGTAACAAAAGGTGGTAGGGCATTTGGTTTTTCTGCAATTGTAGTTGTTGGAAACGAAGATGGTGTTATCGGTTACGGACTTGGAAAATCTAAGGAAGTTGCTTCTGCTATTGCTAAGGCTGTAGAGGATGCTAAGAAAAACTTGGTAAAAGTTCCTGTAATCAACCATACTATTCCTCACCAGACTTCTGCTAGATATGGTGGTGCTGATATCTTCTTGAGACCAGCTTCTCACGGTACAGGACTTATCGCTGGTGGTGCTGTAAGAGCGGTACTGGAGTCTGCAGGGGTACACGATGTATTGTCAAAATCTAAAGGTTCTTCTAACCCTCACAATGTGGTAAAGGCAACTTTCAACGCATTATTGGATATCAGAAGACCAGAAGAGATTGCAAGAATGAGAGGAGTTTCTTTAAGTAAAGTGTTTAACGGTTAATCATTATAACAATGGCAACAATCAAAGTAAAATTAGTTAGAAGTGCTATTAATCGTTCTAAAACTCAGAAAAGAACACTGGAAGCACTAGGTTTCAAAAGACTTCAGCAAGTTGTAGAACACGAAGCAACACCATCTATCTTAGGTATGATTGCTTCTGTAAGTCACTTACTGGAAGTTCAAAAATAAGAACAATAGACAAAGAGAAAAGAGACTCTTTTTAGGTCTCTTATCTCTTATCTTTTAATCTATAATTTCAATACAACAATGAATTTAAATAATATACAACCAGCAGCAGGTTCTACTCACAATTCAAAAAGAATTGGTAGAGGACAAGGTAGCGGTAAAGGTGGTACTTCGACAAAAGGACATAAGGGTCAAAAAGCGAGAGCTGGTTATTCTCAGAAAATCGGTTTTGAAGGTGGACAGATGCCTTTGCAAAGAAGATTACCTAAATTTGGTTTCAAAAACATTAATAGAAAAGAGTTTAGAGCAATCAACCTTGATACGATTCAAACTTTGATCGATACTAAAAATATCACTGGTGATATCACTAGAGATGTATTAGTAGAAAACGGTCTGGCTTCTAAAAATGAATTAGTAAAAATCCTAGGGAGAGGTGATTTGAAAGCTGGTGTTTCAATCTCTGCTGATAAATTTACTAAGTCTGCTGAGGAAGCAATCAATAAGGCTGGAGGTAAAGCAATTACTCTTTAATTAATCACTAATGAAAGAATTTATACAAACACTAAAAAACATTTGGAGTCTGAAAGAGCTTAGAGATAAAATTATCTTGACGCTCACTTTGGTCCTTGTGTATAGATTCGCATCTTATGTTTCTCTTCCTGCTATTAATATGGCAGAAGTAGGAAACTTACTACAGCATTACAAAAACCAAGGCGGGAACCAACAAGGAGCCGGCCTTTTGGGTTTATTGTCTTCTTTCACTGGTGGAGCATTTAGCCGAGCTTCCATTATGGCACTAGGAATTATGCCATATATTTCTGCCTCTATTATCGTACAGCTGATGGGAATGGCTATTCCATATCTTCAGAAGTTGCAGAAAGACGGAGAAAGTGGGAGAAACACTTTGAACCAAATAACAAGATGGTTAACAATTGGGGTTTGTCTTGTACAGGCACCATCTTATCTTACATCTGTAACTCAATATTTTTTGCCTTATTCGCAATTTCAGTCAGCATATTATATAGATCCAGCGTCCATTATGTTCTGGCTTCCAAGTATTGTGATCCTGGTAGCGGGATCCGTATTTGCAATGTGGCTTGGAGAAAAAATTACAGATAAAGGTATTGGTAACGGTATTTCAATTCTGATCATGGTGGGTATCCTTGCGGACCTTCCTACAGCTTTTTACCAAGAAGTGCTTACACAGAATGGTAAAGGAGGACTAGGAAGCATTATGATTCTAGTTGAGATCATATTCTGGTTATTGGTTGTATTGTTGGCAATTATTCTTTCTGTTGCAGTTAGAAAAATTCCGATTCAATATGTTAGCAGAGCTCAGGCTAGAGGCGGAGTAAGCAGAAATCTGATGGAAGGAGCTAGACAATGGATTCCATTGAAAGTAAATGCCGCTGGAGTAATGCCGATCATCTTTGCTCAAGCGCTGATGTTCGTTCCAGGATTGCTTACTAAAGTAGATGAATCTAACACCTTTTTGGCGGGATTCAAAAATGTATTCAGCTGGCAGTACAATGTATTGTTTGCATTATTGATTATAATTTTCTCATTTTTCTATACGGCGATTACCATTCCGGTGAATCAGATGGCTGATGATCTCAAACGAAATGGTGGATTGATACCAAAGGTGAGACCAGGAAAAGAAACGGCTGATTATCTAGATGATATTTTATCTAAGATAACCTTGCCAGGTGCGATTTTTTTATCTATCTTTGCAGTCCTTCCGGCAATAGTGCACGGAGCGTTTGTTCAGACAGATAGATTTGCCCTGTTTTTCGGTGGTACATCGTTATTGATTATGGTTGGAGTTATCTTAGATACCGTTCAACAAATCAATACATATCTGCTGAACCATCATTATGATGGGTTGATGCAATCTAAATTATCAAGATCATCAAACTATTAATAGGATAAATGGCTAAACAGAAACATATAGAACAAGACGGTGTGATAACGGAAGCACTTTCCAACGCACAGTTCCGAGTAGAGCTAGAGAATGGGCATGTATTAATTGCCCATATTTCTGGTAAAATGAGAATGCATTATATAAAACTCTTACCTGGAGACAAGGTAAGACTCGAACTCTCTCCTTATGACTTGACTAAAGGGAGAATAACTTTTAGATATTAAAAATAACAAAATGAAGGTTAGAGCATCTATCAAAAAAAGAAGTGCTGATTGCAAAATTGTACGCAGAAAAGGTGTACTTTTCGTAATTAACAAGAAGAACCCTAAATTTAAACAAAGACAAGGTTAAGAACCGATTAAATTATGGCGAGAATTTCAGGTATTGATTTACCAAAGAACAAAAGAGGCGTTATTGGACTTACTTATATCTACGGTATCGGTAAGAGTACAGCTTCAGAAATTTTGAAAAACGCTGGAATCAGCGAAGACAAGAAAGTCAACGAATGGAATGACGATGAATTGGCTGCAATCAGAACTTACATCACTGAAAACATCAAAGTAGAAGGTGAGCTTAGATCTGAAGTGCAATTGAACATCAAGCGATTGATGGACATAGGATGCCAACGAGGAATACGTCACAGACTGGGATTACCTTTAAGAGGCCAAAGAACGAAAAACAATTCTAGAACCCGTAAAGGAAAGAGAAAAACTGTTGCTAACAAGAAAAAGGCAAGTAAATAATCGTTAGAATTAATTATGGCAAAACAAACTAAAGTTGTTAAAAAAAGAAAAGTAAAGGTTGAGGCTATTGGTGAAGCGCATATTCAGGCTTCGTTCAATAACATCATCATTTCTTTAACAAATAAAAACGGAGAGGTTATCTCTTGGGCATCTGCCGGTAAAATGGGTTTCAGAGGTTCTAAAAAGAATACTCCATTCGCAGCTCAAATGGCTGCAGAAAACTGTTCTCAGGTAGCTTTCGAAGCTGGTCTTAGAAGAGTTAAGGTGTTTGTAAAAGGTCCTGGAGCTGGTAGAGAATCTGCAATCAGAACACTACACAACTCAGGTATCGAAGTAAGCGAAATCGTTGACGTGACACCTATGCCACACAACGGATGTAGACCACCTAAAAGAAGAAGAGTATAATCTTTTAATCCTCAAATCTTAAAACAATGGCAAGATATATTGGACCTAAAACAAAAATTGCTAGAAAATTTGGTCAGGCAATTTACGGAGACGATAAAAACTTCGAGAAAAGAAAAAATCAACCACCAGGACAACACGGTCCTAACAAAAGAAGAGGTGCAAAAAAATCTGAATACGCTACTCAGCTGGCTGAAAAGCAAAAAGCTAAGTATACATATGGTATTTTAGAAAGACAATTTGCTAACCTTTTCGACAAAGCACACAGAAGCAAAGGAGTAACTGGTGAGGTTCTTCTTCAGCTTTGCGAATCAAGATTGGATAATGTAGTTTACAGATTAGGCTTTGCTAAAACAAGAGCTGCTGCTAGACAATTGGTTTCTCACAGACACATCACTGTGAACGGAGAGCTGGTAAACATTCCTTCTTATCTGCTGAAAGCTGGTGACGAGATTGCTGTAAGAGAAAAATCTAAATCTCTAGAAGTGATTTCTGATGCTTTGGCTTCAAAAGCAAATTATGAGTGGTTACAATTCAATGACGAGAAAAAAACTGGTACTTTCACAAGTGCGCCTGAGAGAATTCAGATTCCTGAAGACATCAAAGAACAGTTGATCGTCGAATTATACTCTAAATAATAATTTTTTCAAATTTTTGCTCAACCAGACTATGGCAATTTTAACATTTATAAAACCCGATAAAGTAATCCTGTTAAACTCGACAGATTTTAAAGGACAATTCGAATTCAGACCTTTAGAACCAGGTTTCGGGCTTACAATCGGTAATGCATTGAGAAGAGTTTTACTTTCTTCTCTGGAAGGATATGCTATTTCATCTATCAAAATAGAAGGCGTAGAGCACGAATTTTCAACTATACCGGGAGTGATTGAAGATGTTACTGAAATCATTCTTAATCTTAAACAGCTTCGTCTTAAAGCTAAAACTGAAAATCCAGGAAACGAGCAGGTAACTGCAAAAGTATCCGGAAAAGATGTTGTGACTGCTGGTGATCTTGGAGGTTCTATCGTGAACTTCGAAGTTCTTAACCCAGAATTAGTAATCGCAACTTTGGCTAAAGATGTAACGTTTGAAATTACTTTCAACATTGAAAAAGGAAGAGGATATGTTCCGAGCGATCAGAACAAATCAAACAATGCTCCTGTTGGGACTATTGCTATTGATTCTATCTTTACTCCGATAAAAAAAGTACAGTACAGTATAGAAAATTACCGTGTAGAGCAAAAAACAGACTACGAAAAACTAGTATTGGATATCGAAACTGATGGGTCAATTACACCTCAGAATGCTTTAACAGAAGCTTCTAAAATCTTGATCTATCACTTTATGTTGTTCTCTGATGAAAGAATCACTCTTGAAACAGAGGCTGTGAAGGCTTCCATTCAATACGACGAAGAAACACTTCATACAAGACAATTACTTAAGTCGAAATTGGCAGATATGGATCTATCTGTAAGAGCCCTTAACTGTCTGAAAGCTGCTGAAGTAGAAACACTTGGTGAGTTAGTTTCTTTTAGTAAGTCTGATTTGATGAAATTCAGAAATTTTGGTAAAAAATCTTTAACAGAACTTGAAGAATTGGTTCACTCAAAAGGACTAAATTTCGGGTTTGATGTTGCAAAATATAAGTTAGACGCTGATAAATAATCCTCAAAATGAGACACGGAAAAAAGATAAATCACTTAGGTAGAACTGCACCACACAGAAAAGCAATGCTTTCTAATATGGCTTGTTCCCTAATTGAACATAAAAGAATCAACACTACTGTTGCTAAAGCGAAAGCTTTAAGAGTTTACGTGGAACCAATCCTGACGAAAGCTAAAGAAGATACAACGCACAATAGAAGAATCGTTTTCTCTTACTTGCAAAGTAAAGAAGCGGTTACTGAATTGTTCAGAACTGTAGCTCCTAAAATCGCTGAAAGAAATGGTGGTTACACAAGAATCATCAAGACTGGTTTCAGACCTGGTGATGCTGCCGATACTGCATTAATCGAGTTGGTAGATTTCAACGATATCTACAATCCAAACGAAGCAGAGAAGAAAACAACAAGAAGAAGCAGAAGATCTACTGCAAAGAAAGAAACTGCTCCTGTTGCTGAAACTTCTGAAGCTAAAGTGGAAGAAACTCCTGCTGCAGAAACTTCTACAGAAGAAAAAACTGAAGAATAATATTTTCCAGTTTTTCAATATAAAACCATCTCGAAAGAGATGGTTTTTTTGTTTTTTTTAATAATTAAAACGATTATTTTAGCGTTCTAAATTGTGTCAATAGCGTTTATGAATATTTATAAAAAAACACAGGCTTTATTTTTTATTATATACAGTCTGTTTATGTTTTCTCAACCCAGTATTCCGGTTTATACATTACCCAGAATCAAGTCCAACATTACACTTCCTGTTTCGCTTCCTGTCTCGGAGATCAATAATCTTATCAATCAATCGGTGAAAGGCGTTTTGTATGAGGATCAATCTTATACGGATAATAACAATGACCAGTTCAAAGTCAGAGTGGAAAAGCCGGGTAATATAGCCATAAAATCGTTGAGCAATAACAGACTGATGATTTCTGTACCGCTAAAGATCTGGGCAGAAAAGGGCTATGGAACGCTGGGTTATTATATGTATCAGGATACTAATTTCAATCTGATTATGAATTTTATAACCAGTCTCGCTGCAACACCTGACTGGAAACTGAACACGAAGACCACCACTGCCGGATTTGTATGGACACAGAAACCTGTCTTAGATTATGGTAAAGTCAAAATCCCGATTGCCTCTTTTATAGAGTCAACCTTGAAAGAGCAGCAGGGGAAGTTTACAACCATTATTGATCAGCAGATTAAAACAAAATTCAATCTTCAGCCTTATCTGGTGATGGCCTGGAATCAATTTTCAAAACCAATCAATGTGTCGGAAGAATATAATACTTGGCTGAAAATCACGCCTCAAAATACTTATATGACACCGCTTCAGGTTTTTCAGGATAAAATCAAAACGACAATTGGGATTGATTTGTATTCGGAAACTTTTGTGGGACAAGTTCCGTTGGCGACAAGAGATGTCAATACTGTTCCTAATTTTATATTGAATCCGAATCTTCAGAATGTTTTTAATCTGCAAACCACTGCCAACATCAGTTTCGATGAAGCAACAAGGCTCGCAAAGCAACAATTCCAGGATAAAGAATTTCCAATGAGCAGTGAGGAGAAAAAGGTAAAAATTACGGATATCTCTGTTTATCAGGAAAAAGAAAATATTGTGATTGAAGCGCATACAACTGGCGAGGTTAACGGAACGGCTTTCATCAAAGGTAAACCCTATTACAGTGCGGAAGAGCACAAGATAAAGCTAAATGTCACAGACTTCAATCTGAAAACTAAAAACTTTTTCCAAAATTAATTCAGAAGCTTTTTATTTTAAGTTGGAATATTAATATTTTATAGCCGTTTCAAGAGATAATTCCATCATTGTTCTCAGTGCTTTTTCTCTTTGATCGGCAGAGATTTGCTCTTGAGTTGGAATGATGTCAGAAACGGTTAAGATCGTAGCCGCATTTTTACCAAGATGTTTGGCATTCGCAAAAAGCGCAAACGCTTCCATTTCCACTGCAGGACAATTGTGTCTCAATGCGATTTCCGGAACAGCAGGGTCTTTTCTGTAGAAGATGTCGCTGGAGTGGATGTTGGTTGCTTTAGCTTCCAGACCTAATTCTTTCGCTGTTTCATTGATTTTATCAAAAGCATTTCCCTGGTTAGAAATGGCATCTTCTTCAATTCCCCAGGCAAATTTGGCGTAAGTACTTTCACTAGCCGCATTTTCTACATTCAGGATGTCGAATAATTTCAAATCTGTAGAGTAAGCTCCACAAGTTCCGATTCTGATGATCGTCTCAACCTCATACTCAGTAAACAATTCGAAAGAATAGATTCCGATACTTGGAAATCCCATTCCGCTCGCACCAACAGTGATCTCTTTACCTTTATAGTTTCCTGTGTAGAAATAGATGTTTCTTGTCTGACTGACCAATTTGGCGTCGGTCAAAAAGTTATCAGCAATATATTTTGCTCTAAGTGGATCGCCGGGCATCAAAACCGTCTTTGCGATTTCTCCTTTTTTAGCACTAATGTGAACACTCATTTTTATAAATTTTTTTAAGACCGTGAATATAAAATTTATAATCCGATTACTGAAATTGATTCTTAAAATAAAATCAATTAATTCGCAGAACAACACTTGTGACAAGTTTCAAAACGATCTTTTTTCGCAAAAAAGTAAAAATCAAGATGATCAAGAATCGATATTATGAAAATAAAAAACACTCTTCGTTTGAAGAGTGTTTTTGTGGAGTTGGAGGGATTCGAACCCTCGTCCAAACAAGCAATACGCAAGCTTTCTACATGCTTATTTTGCTATTGGTTTTCGGGATTAGGCAGAGAGCAAACACCCAACCTAAACCTTAGCTTCTAAAATTTTCGAGTCTTGGCCGAAGCTTCCAAAACCTTATTTCCGCATTCCTATGCCTCAGAATCAAACGCCGCAGAACAGAGCATTTGTGAGACATCTTGCTTCCTTACTAAAATCTTCGGGAAAGCGCTTGAAACCTACTAAACTTCGGATTAAGCTGCAAGAGCGAACTCTTCGTTGCCAGTTAAAATGTTGTAGCAAGGGATTTAAGAGATCGCGCTACGGTTCTCTGCATGCTTACTTACCCATTGGTCTTGCTGTCGAAACCAGTCAACCCCATTTTGAAATAAGACTACAAATTTACAAATAAAACCATCAACTAACAACTATTAACCAAAAACTAAATTTGAGCGTATCCCTCGCCAAGCTTATACATACGCTCGGATCGTAATGTCCGCTGCAAACCTAACGAAGTGGTCGGCGAAGCCAATCTTTTTTGTATCTCCATTTGTCATCCTGAGGCTTTTTTAGCCCAAGCAAAAAGGATTTCCGCTATCATCCCTCACGCGCAGCGGTAAAAACAAGAATTTTCAACGATTTAAAATTTTCCCTTCAAACAAACTAGCCACAGAGAAATCAGCAAAATCTCCGAAATCTGCGAGCAATAAAAATCGCTGAACAAAGCGCCTTTTAGAACCTAAAAATATTTCGTTAATTAAAAATCTTTGCGCCCTTTGCGTTTAAAATATCGACAACGCAAAAAAATCTCAAAATATATTTAACAAAACCAAAACCCCAAATTCTAAAAAAATCACAAAACAGGTTAAAGTCGGTTAAACTATCCATCAAAAAAATCTCTTTTATCTTATTGATATACAATAGAGCTAATTTTGTCAAGAAACTTATGGCTATGAAATTAAAATTACTCTCGCTTCTCATACTTCTTTGTTCGATAAAGATTTTCGCGCAATCCGATTATATTTTAGGAAATGTTGCCAATGACAGCGGAGACAAGCTACCTTTGGCAAGCATCCATAACCTGCGAACAGATCAAATAGTGACGTCTGATAAGATGGGGAATTTTGCTATTGCGGCAAAACCTACCGACGAACTTAGAATTGTAAGACAAGGCTATGAAAGAAAAGTCGTTTCATTAACCTCAGAGAGTTTTTCAAAAAGTCTTGACGTTCAGCTAGTCACCATTCCTATAGAAATAGAAGAAGTAACGCTGGCGTTCAAACCAACCGGAATTCTCAAAAAAGACATTGCCAGACTCAATCCTCCTGCAAAAGTGACCGCACTCAATATGGCAATGAACAATTATATGCGAACGCCAATGAACGAAGTTCACCCAACAGCCAAAATACCATCGGCTTTTGCGCCACGCAATCCAGGGGAAGGACAGATGAATTTATTTTCCATCGGTTCTGGAGGTGGTGGGTTTTTAGGCGCAGTTGCTGGTTTGGTGACAAAAGCAGGAACATCTCCCAAGACAACCGCCAATTATGCTGAAAAGCAAGAGTTTTACAAACGTGTAAAAGCAGCCATAGATTTGGAGTATTATACAAAATACGGTTTAGACGAATATGATTTCGATATCTTCCTCGCTTATGCTGATGAACAAAAAAGTCTATCCAAAAATTACAGAAACAATTTTAACAAAGCTGCAATAGAATTCAGTCTCAAAGAAGTTTTTTCAGAATATCTCAAAACTCATAATTTTTCCAAGAAAGTTTCCGAAGGTTAAAAATTTTAATCAAATTGCTTATTCTGGAAATCACAAACATATCATCGTGTTTTGTTGTTCAGTTTCTAATCCCCTGTCATAAGTGATTTTCATCACTCTGTTTAATGGTTATTGACGTTCTAGGCACTTCTGTCAAACCTCATTCGCTTGTAGAAAGCCTATGGAAAGCACTTTTAACATAATGTGGAAAACTTTTACAGATGATTGTCAGTTTTTTGACATTTTTGGATGCTCACCACTTTCATTTAAAGCTTTCAATTTCTATTTTTGTATGAACGCTTCGGAAGGAAAAAAGAAAACAGTGTTTTCAGACTATCGGCATCCGGAAATTTTCACAATATATTATTAAACAACAGATTAAAGACCAAGATTATGGGGATTTTTGATAAACGAATAAGTTATAAACCATTTGAATATCCGGAAGTTTTACAATTTATAGAAGCGATCAATAAGTCATATTGGGTCCATTCCGAAGTAGATTTTACCGCAGATGTTCAGGATTTCCATTCTCAGTTGGAACCTCATGAGAAAAACGCAATCAAACATGCGCTTTTGGCGATTGCTCAGATTGAGGTGAATGTGAAGACCTTCTGGGGAAATCTCTACCATCACTTGCCTAAGCCTGAACTCAACGGTTTGGGAGCAACCTTTGCAGAGTGCGAGTTCCGTCACTCAGAAGCCTATTCCAGATTGCTGGAAGTCTTGGGTTACAATGATGAATTCCTGAATGTAGTCGATATTCCTGCTGTAAAAGACAGAATTGATTACCTAAGTAAAGTGCTGAAAAACGCCAATTCTCAGGATTCGAAATCTTACGTTTCCTCATTGTTGCTATTTAGCATACTGATAGAAAATGTGTCTTTGTTCAGCCAGTTTGCCATCATTTTATCATTCACAAGGTTCAAAGGATATATGAAAAATGTGTCCAACATTATCGCCTGGACTTCAGTAGATGAGCAAATCCACGCCAATGGAGGAATCTATTTGATAAACAAAATCAGAGAAGAACAGCCAGACTTATTGAGCGATGAGGATATTGAATCGATTTATGATTTGGTAGACGAGTCGATTGAAATGGAATCTAATATCCTGGACTGGATTTTTGAACTGGGCGAAATCGAACATGTTTCCAAGAAAAACCTTTTGGATTTTATGAAATACAGAGTAGATGACTCCTTAAAGAAAATCGGGATGAAAACCAGATACAACGTTTCTCCGGAAGATTACCGACCAATGGTTTGGTTTGAGGAAGAAGTTTTTGCCAATTCTATGGATGATTTCTTTGCAAAACGTCCAGTAGATTATACCAAGCACGACAAAAGTATTACGGCGAACGATTTATTTTAGATTTCTGCTGGAAGTCTGATGTCAGAAGAAGGGAGTTTTCGCCTTCATCTTTTTGATTATCCAATTTTGAAAGCGACGAAGTCGCGATATATTGGTAGAGAATCAAACAGAAAGTAGATTCAAGGTGCGAAGCACCGACATAAGTAACATTATTGTCTTCAATATAAATCTAAAACTAAGCCTGTCGAGATTCCTACGGAATGACAAAACTGAAATAAAATCCTTTTAAAGTTTCGACTTGAAAAGGTGTAAAAAAGAAAATTTTAAGAAAACTTTTTATTCTTGGAATTTTCTTTTTTATGTAAAATCGTCAAAAATGGCGAAGCGCGCCCCGGCTTGAGTGGAGCTCTTTTTTTCTTGGCTTTCAAGACAAGAAAAAAAAGCGGGAACGGAAGACGGAAATAGGCGCCCCAATAATTAATAAAGTCAAAAAATAATAACAGCAAAAAGCCAAAAGCTAATTGCCCAAAAGCTAAATTACAATTTATGATGGACGAAAATATAGATATCTGGTGGCTCAACGAAGAGTCTGAACAAATGTTGAACAGAGGTTACCTTCTGAAAGGAGAAACTGTGGAAGGCGCCATAGACAGAATTACAACTGCAGCGGCAAAACGCCTTTACAAACCGGAATTGCAACCGGCTTTCAAAGAGATGATTGTGAAAGGCTGGATTAGTTTTTCTTCTCCGGTTTGGGCTAATATGGGAACACAGCGTGGTTTGCCGATATCTTGTTTCAACGTTCATATTCCGGATAATATTGAAGGAATCACCCACAAATTGGGTGAAGTCATTATGCAGACGAAAATCGGGGGTGGTACTTCTGGTTATTTCGGGGAATTGAGAAACAGAGGAACTGCCGTTACAGACAACGGAAAATCTTCTGGAGCAGTTTCTTTTATGAAGTTGTACGATACAGCAATGGATGTGGTGTCACAAGGTGGTGTGAGAAGAGGAGCTTTTGCAGCATATCTAGACATTGACCACGGTGATATCGAAGAATTTTTGAGTATCAAAGATATCGGAAGTCCAATCCAAAATCTATTTACAGGAGTTTGCGTTCCGGATTATTGGATGCAGGATATGATTGACGGTGATGTGGATAAAAGAAAAATCTGGGCAAGAGTTTTGGAAAGCCGTCAGCAAAAAGGTTTGCCTTATATTTTCTTCACAGACAACGTGAACAGAAACAAACCCCAGGTCTATAAAGATTCAGGATTAATGGTGAATGCCAGTAATCTTTGTTCAGAGATTATGTTGCCATCTACTGCAAACGAATCTTTCATCTGCTGTCTATCTTCAATGAATCTTGAATTATATGATGAATGGAAAGATACAAATGCTGTTAAACTAGCGATTTATTTCCTGGATGCTGTTCTATCAGAATTCATTGAAAAAACAGAAGGAAATTACTATCTGACTTCAGCCAGAAACTTTGCGATGCGTCACAGAGCACTTGGGTTGGGAGTTTTAGGATACCACTCCTATCTTCAGAAAAATATGATTCCTTTCGAGAGTTTCCAGGCAACTCAGTTTAATGCAAGAGCATTCCGTCATATCAAAGAACAGGCTGAAATTGCTTCCAAAGAATTAGCTAATATCTATGGAGAACCTGATATGCTCAAAGGTTATGGAATGAGAAATACGACGTTAATGGCAATTGCGCCAACAACTTCCAGTTCTGCAATCCTTGGACAAACTTCTCCTGGAATTGAGCCTTTCGCTTCTAACTATTACAAAGCAGGTTTGGCAAAAGGAAACTTTATGCGTAAGAACAAATATCTGGCGAAATTGCTGGATGAAAAAGGTCTTGATAACGAAGAAACCTGGAGAACCATTATGCTGAATCACGGTTCTATTCAACATCTTGAAGGATTGACTGATGATGAGAAAGCGGTATTCAAAACATTCAGGGAGATATCTCCGATGGAGATTGTTTCCCAGGCGGCGCAAAGACAGCAATATATTGACCAGGCGCAATCTCTGAACTTGCAGATTCCATCAACAATGCCAGTGAAAGACGTTAACTATGTAATGATAGAAGCTTGGAAAAAAGGTGTAAAAACATTGTATTACCAAAGAAGCTCTTCGGTTTCCAAAGAACTGATGGTGAACTTTGTGACTTGCTCTGCTTGTGAAGCTTAAGTAATAAGAATTAATAATTGATAAAACAAAACCGCAGAAATTTCTGCGGTTTTTGTTTGTAAAAATGGCTGCTCATAAAAATGGCTGCTCAAAAAATGAACAGCCGAGTGAAGAAAGATTTGAAAAAATTAGAAATTATATCTTAATCCCAATTGTGCCTGAACTCTGGATGCGAATTGATCTATTGTATAAGGCAATCCTGGTGTTTTGAAATTGTAAGTAGGATCTCCTGCTCCGGCTTGTCCGGTTGCAACATTTCCAACTTTGGTCAAGCCGACACTTGCCGTGGAGTTATATGTGTTTGGTACAAAGTAAACTTTACCCCAATCCTTGTTCAGCAAATTCGTAAGATTTATGATGCTCAAAGAAATCTGAATATTATCTTTGGATTTGCTGCTCACGCGGAATTCATCCATTATTCTAAGGTCGGCTTGAACATTCCACGGTGTAAAATCACCGTTTCTTTCTGTGAACTTACCTCGTCTGCCGTTTAGATATTTGTTTCCACCAACAAAATTTTCGTAATCCGCAACTTGTTGTGCTGCAGATGTTATGATATTCCCGATTCCGTCTTTTATGTCAACAATATATCTTGCAGCTTCAGCCGCATCTTTGAAGATATAAGCCAATCCTGCTGCCTGTCCTGTATTGGCAATTGTACTGTTTACAAATCCCCACGAAAACGGATTTCCAGATTGTGCATTGAAATAGACGTTTGCGGATAATCTGTTTTTCTCGGAAAGATTAACGCCGTATCCGATATTGGCAACAATCCTGTTTTTGATGGCAAAGTTAGAAGTTGCCAGTTTCGGATCGTTCGGAGTCAGAGACTGATTCATTTGCCAGTTACTTTCCATTGAGTTCCGGATTCCGTTGGTTATATCTTTTGCATCTCCATAAGTGTACGCTGCGAAGAAATTAAATCCGAATCTGTAAGATTTAGAAACCTGAGCCGTAATATTGTATCTGTATCCTTCTTTTGTATTGGACAGCATGTATGCGTTAGAGAAATTAGCATTGATATTGGTAGTGTAAATTGGCATTTCGTGATTTACGTCGTAGCTGAAATAAGTAACTGCATCGGTTTTATTAACCTGTTGAAATTTCAAATCATAAATAACCTTTGTGTATAAACCTTCCAAAGTCAATTTATATCCATCAATAATATAATCTAAAGCTAATGAGCTTCTCCAGATTCTCGGCATTTTGAAATTATTATCAACCAAATCCACTTGTACTTTGGAAGATTTTTGCCATTTCGGGAAATTTGAACTTACCAGAGGATCTCCATTTGCTGCAAGCTGAGCAGCTGTTGGGCCGTTATAATCATAGCTTCCAAAACCAACACCGTCGTTATAAAAAGCGTATCCTAACCAGGCAAAAGGAATTCTGCCCACAAAAATCCCTGATCCGCCTCTTAAAACAACAGATTTGTCTTCCGTAACATTTAATGTAAATCCTAATCTTGGTGAAAGAGTAGGCTTATTAAGATATTTATTGGTAAGTTGTGCCAAAGGAGTGTATGTATAAGTTGCACCATAATTAGGATCAGCAGGAGAGCTGGAAACTTTATCACTTAAGTTTGGCATATTTCCAAGATCTGTATAATCTAATCTTAATCCCGGTGATAATCTTAATCTTCCGATAGAAAACTCATCCTGAACATAAACCGACCAAAGATTGATTTTAAATTTAGCATACGGATTGTTAAATAGTTCATCTCTATCTTCTCCTGTTAAAGAATAGGTTCCTCTGATTCTTGCAGGATTTGAGTTATAAAAATTATTTAAGCTTTTGTAAGATATTCTTCCGTTGATAGCATTTACGAACCCATAATTGATATTATAGAGCTCGTTGTGTGTACCAAATAAAAGTGTATGATTTCCCACCTTATAAGTTAAATTATCCGTGATTTCGAAGGTTTTTTGCTTCATATTAAAAACAGTGGCTTCTCTGTCATTTCCTAAAAATACCGTTCCGCCGTTATATGAGATCTCAACCTGAGGGAACATAAAATTAGAAGAAGTTGGATTTCTGTAATCGTGGATAGATGAATATCCAAGTAATAGAGTATTGTTTAACTTATCACTGAATCTGCTCTTTAATTCTAAAGTAGTTGTAGAAGCCTGATTTTTCTGAACAAAATCCATACTTGAAAAACGGAAATTTGCGCCGTCTCTTTCTAGGTTGGAAGCCTCAGAAAAAACCGTATTGTTTTTTATTGATACAGTGTGCTTATCATTAATTTTCCAATCTAGCTTATTGAATAATTTAGAACTTTCGGAATAGTTATTATATTGATTATAACTTCCGGCATCAAACCCATATTTTGATTTCACAAAATTAGAAATTGCCAACGCAGTCGCATTATCTACTAATGAACCGGCGTCTCCTGCGTTATAAAATACAGGATCTGTCCTTTTGGTATATTCCAGATTGGTGAAGAAAAAAACTTTGTCCCTTACAATTGGTAATCCAACTCTGCCTCCGAAAATAAAATCTTCAAAAGAATTTGGCATTTTAGAATTATCACCAACTCTGTTCTTTCCTGTTATGGCAGCATTTCTTCCATAAGTATATACAGAACCCGTAACATCATTGCTTCCGCTTCGTGTCACGGCATTTACACTACCACCTAAAAAATTTCCCAGTTTAACATCATAAGGTGCAATATAAACCTGCACATCCTGGATGGCATCAAGGCTGATAGAATTAGATCTTGTGCTGCTTCCCGGCATTCCGGAAGTTCCTGTTTGACCGCCCAAAGACGGGCTAAAACCAATAGCATCATTATTAATGGATCCGTCAATGGTAACATTGTTATAACGGAAGTTCGTCCCGTTGAACGAGTTGTTGGCACTCTGCGGAACAAGCTTTGTAATATCCTGGATTCCTCTATTAATATTTGGTAATCCTGAAATTTGTGCCTCACTGATCGCTACACCGTTTTTAGCAGATCTTTTGGTACTGGTGATTTTTACTTCTTCAATAGATTTCTCTCTATTGTCGATAACAATAACCGGAAGGTCATTACTTCCTAAGGATAACTGAACATTATCACTCGCATAAACCGTTTGGGAACCGTCTAGTACTTCAATTTTATATGGGCCGCCGGATTGTAGATTTTCCAGGCTGAAAATGCCCTTATTATTGCTCTTGGTTTCAATGGTTGTGTTTGTAGGAATATGAGTTACCTTTACTGTCATTTCAGTGGATGTTCCTTTTAATTTTCCAATTATTCTGGAACTTGTTTCCTGTGCAAAAGCTACCCCGAAGGACAATAAAGCAAAAGCACAGACTAACTTTCTTTTCATATTTACTTACTTATAGGTTGCAGCAAAAATAGGTGGGCAACAAGCAATTAATGTGAAACAGAAAATTAATAATATGTGATAAGTTTGTTAAGAAAACGCTGGAAAAATAAGCTGATTAGTCAGAATTATAAATAATTTGTTAAGATAAAATTAAATCTCGGGAAAAGACCTTTTTCATGTCATTTTTATTAGGAATCAATAATTTACCAAAAACCAGGCGTCGATTATTTTTACAATTGGATAATAATTACTAATTTCCTTTCATGAAAAATATCGGTTATGAAATTCGGACAAGTTGCTGACCCGTCACAGATAGATTTTACTTTACCAAAAGACCATCCTCAAACAAAATTCATTCTTAATCAGAATAAAAAAGGTTTGAATAATATCTCTATCGGTTGTGCCAAATGGAACAAGACCGACCTCAAAGGTTTTTATCCAAAAGGAACTAAAGACGAATTGACTTACTATGCCACGCAGTTTAATTCGATTGAATTGAACGCCACTTTCTACGGAATGCCTACAGCAGAACAGGTTCAGACGTGAAAAGAAAAGACACCAAAGGATTTCAAATTCTTTCCGAAGATTACCAATACAGTTTCACACTTCCGAAGATTATTGAATGTTACTGATGTCGTCACGCAATTCGCTTCGGCAGTTCTGAATTTCGATAAAAAGTTAGGAATGGTTTTTCTACAACTACATGATAATTTCAAACCGAAAGATTATGATCGTTTGGAAAAATTCGTTCAGGATTGGCCAAAAGAAGTTCCATTGGCGATTGAATTGAGAAATACAGAATGGTTCACGGATGAAGAGATTTTCAATACCGTTTGCGAATTATTTGAAATGAATAACATTACGAATATCATTGTAGATACAGCCGGCAGAAGAGATATGCTTCATATGCGACTCACAACACCGAATGCTTTTATCCGATATGTTGGTGCCAATGCCGATAGTGATTATGCGAGATTGGAAGATTGGCTGGAAAGATTAACAAAATGGAAAAAGGAAGGTTTACAGAATCTTTATTTCTTCGTTCACCAGAATATCGAAAAAGCATCGCCATTATTATCGTCACATTTAATCAAGAAAATGAATGAAGAATGGGGAACTGATATTCATATTCCGGCATTAGCAGATAATCAGCCGACTTTATTTTAAAAACTAAAAATTCCCTTCTAATTAAGAAGGGGATTTAATTAATTGTAAGTCTGAGGCTTTTGAAGACTATTAATAATTTAAGCCAAAAACTTCAGCTCTTTATCTTTAAAATTGTTGTTTTCAACTAACTTTTGCATCGCTTTCATTGTTTTTTTACGAATCTTGGCAAGGATACGGACGTTTTTGTCATCGCTGTAATCAAAAATATCGTCCTCAAAAGAAAAAACATCGCCTTTTTTGAACTTGATATTGTTTTCTTTCATTTCCTTAAGAAGCATCAAATTCGTCATTACTCTCAAGGAAGCACTTTCTGCTGCTTCAAGATGTTTCAGAGATTTTAGGAGTTCCTTTTTATATTTTTTCTTTGATTTCATTTTTGAATATGTTAATCAATGAAAGTTATAAAAAATTATCGAGAATTTCTTACTTTTGGGAAAAATAAATCTAAGAAATGCAAGACCCGATTTTCGAATTAATTGAAAAAGAAAGACAAAGACAAACCCACGGTATTGAATTGATTGCATCGGAAAATTTTGTTTCCGAAAACGTGATGAAAGCAATGGGAAGCGTGCTGACCAATAAATATGCAGAAGGTTATCCTGGACGTAGATATTACGGCGGATGTGAAGTTGTTGATGAGGTAGAACAATTGGCAATCGACAGAGCAAAAGAATTGTTCGGAGTAGATTATGTAAACGTTCAGCCACATTCTGGTTCTCAGGCCAATGCTGCAATTTATCTTTCGGTGCTTAAACCAGGCGATAAAGTGATGGGGATGGATTTGTCTATGGGTGGGCATCTCACACACGGTTCTGCAGTTAATTTCTCAGGAATCCAATATCAGGTTTGTTCTTACGGCGTTCAGAAAGAAACAGGTTTGATAGATTATGACCAAATGAGAGAAGTGGCTCTGAGAGAAAAACCCAAAATGCTGATTGCAGGATTTTCTGCGTATTCCAGAGATTTGGATTATGCCAAATTCCGTGAAGTTGCGGATGAAATTGGAGCAACGCTTTGGGCGGATATTGCGCATCCGGCAGGTTTGGTTGCAAAAGGCTTGTTAAATAATCCATTCGAACATTGCCACGTTGTAACGACTACGACTCACAAAACATTGAGAGGGCCAAGAGGTGGAATGATTATGATGGGCAAAGATTTTGAAAATACTTACGGACATAAAACGCCGAAAGGAGAAACCAAATTGATGAGTGCTGTTTTGGATGGTGCTGTTTTCCCAGGAATCCAAGGGGGGCCGTTGGAACACGTAATTGGTGCGAAAGCAGTGGCATTTGCGGAAGCGATTGATTCTAAATTTGAAGTTTATGCTAAGCAAGTTAAAGCAAATGCTCAGGCTTTGGCAAAAGCGATGATTGATTTAGGTTTCGAAATTGTGAGTGGCGGAACAGATAATCACTTGATGCTGATTGATCTTAGAAACAAAAACGTTAACGGAAAAGAAACTGAAAAAGCATTGGTGAAAGCGGATATCACTTGTAACAAGAATATGGTTCCTTTTGATGACAAATCGCCGTTCACCACTTCTGGGATTCGTCTTGGTACGGCTGCAATTACGACCAGAGGTCTTAAAGAAAATGATATGGAAACTATTGCAGGATTGATTTCTGAAGTGGTGGATGATATCAAAAATGAAAATACGTTGCAGGCAGTGAAGAGAAAAGTAAATCAGTTAATGGAAGGGCGCGAGCTTTTCAATGATTAATAATATCAAACAGTACAATAAAAGAATGGACAATTTCGTTCATTCTTTTTTGTTTTAAATAATTATTATTCAATCTATCATCTATCAGTCTATCGACTATCAACTATCATCCATCATCCATCATCCATCATCCATCATCCCTCCATCATCCCTCATCCATCATCCCTCATCCATCAACCATCTATCAGTCTCTAATTAATGGAAAAAAAATCGTACACCTTCGAAGAGATAAAACAAAAATTGGTAATCTACTGTGTATATCAGGATCGTTGTCATTCCGAGGTCGAGCAGAAGATGAGAGATTTTCTTTTGATTCCCGAAGCTAAGGATGAAATATTCCTATATCTTATCAAAGAAAACTACCTGAATGAAGAACGTTTTACCAGAAGTTACATCCGAGGGAAGTTTTATATCAAACATTGGGGAAAGAATAAGATCAAATTGAATCTTAAACAAAAAGGCATTACGGAAAAATTAATTTCCAAATGTATGGATGAGATTGACGAGAATGATTACGAAGAAACGATCGATAAGATTTATAAAGATTATTTCTCCAAACAAAAAGGGCTCAAGGATTATCAGAGAAAAAGTAAAACTATTAAATATCTTTTATCTAAAGGCTTTGAATACGACATCATATTAGAAGTTAATAATGAGTGATATAATCAAAGATTAACTTAAATTAATATTGAATTATTTCAACAAAGTGAAATATTTCTTAAAAATAAATAAAAAAATCTTAATTTCGTCCCCAAATACGATCAAATTCAATTCATGAAAAAGCTAATTATAATTGGTTTTGTTTTGTTGATAGGTGTTGCCAATGCACAATCCATAAAATATGGGGTTACAGCCAATTTTCACCAATCCTCAATCGTTAAGGTTCACGATTATTCCAAAGGAGCATTCGGAGGTGGTATAGGGATATTTGCTGATGTATCCTTAGTCCCAAATGATATCTATGATTCGGCTTGGCTGTATTTCACGCCGCAGTTGGAGTTTAATACATTGGGAGAGAATGCCAACCACCCAAAAGAAGAAAAACAAAAATACCATAATAATTACATCGGTTTACCATTATATATTAAGTACTTTTTGAGAAGTCATGGTTACAAAGGTGATTTGTATTTTATGGCAGGACCCCGTTTGGAATTTCTGGTATCGGAAAAGAGATCGGGACCTCCGGCGGATTTCGAAGCGCAGGAGCAGAATATAAGCAGCTTCGGTTATGGCGTTTCTGTAGGAGCTGGGATTAAAATTAATGATAAATTGGATGCTTTTATACGCTTTGATCGGGGCTTTTCAAAAATTTATCCGGATTATACCAGAGATGCTACCTATAACAGAATGTTAGCATTGGGTATTAACTATTATATCGGCGAAACAAACTAATTTAATGAATAAAACTGTAATAGATTATAATGATCTTTGCAGATTTCCAATGAAAAAGTTATTATTTTTTTTGCTCATCATATCGCTTGTAACTTCTTGTAAGCCGAAGCAAAATATGATTTATATGAGCAATAACAACTTCCAGCAGGAAGTGTCACAGGCGAGGTACGAGGGATTACGGATTCAGGAAGGAGACATGCTAGAGATCATTGTGACAGCATTGGATGATTTGGCAGTAAAACCCTTTAACCGGACTACAATGCAAAAGACGGGTGAAGAAGGCAATGCTGGAGGTAACGCTCGTTTGGGAGATAACCAGTATCAGGTGACATCAGATGGTTACATCCCTTTTCCGGTACTGGGGAATGTTTACTGCAAGGGGATGACCAAACAGCAGTTAAAAACCGAGTTGGATACCCGCCTGAAGCAGTATTTGACAGATCCGGTTGTAACGGTTAGGCACATCAACTTCAATATTAGTATCTTGGGAGATGTGGGCAGTCCTGGGCAGAAAACCAGTTCCACAGAAAGACTTAATATTTTCCAGGCACTAGCCTTGGCTGGTGATATGAGAGATTCTGCCAATAGAACCAATGTAAAATTGATTCGGTATTCCGAAGAATCAGGAAAAGATATCACTTACAATCTGGACCTGTCAGAAACTTCTATAGTCAATTCGCCTTACTACTATCTGCAGCAGAATGACATTCTGTATGTAGAGCCGGATAAAAATAAACAAATTGCAGCCAATACCACCAATCCAAATAGAGGACTGTTTCTACAGCTGATGGGGGTGGTGCTTGGATTGGTAACGTTCGTCATAGCCTTAGCTAGATAATCAATATGGAATTAATGGAGAGCCTGCCGGCTGTAAAGAAGAAAAAACTGAATATCAAAAAAGAAATTTTCAAATACCTACGCTATTGGTATTGGATTCTTCTGAGTATGCTGCTTTGTTTTGTGGGAGCCAAAATTTATCTCAGATACACCACGCCGCAATACCTTTCTAAAACCTCATTGCAATTTCCACAATCCAAATCAAAAACGGCGGAGTCTTTAGCAGATTTGGCCAATGGTGCAGGAAGAGCAGGAGAATTAGAAGGAGAGGCCACGGCAATAGTATCAAAGCCTATTTTAGCTAAGGTAGTGGGTCAGCTTAATCTTAATGTGAGTTTCTATGGCATCGGGGCAATCAAAGAAAACGAACTTTATACTTCTTCTCCCTTAGAGGCTAATATTATAGAGGTTCAAAATCCTAAATTTTCTTCTGCGTCATACATCATATCACCATCTGGAAACGGTACGTACAAACTGTCGGAAGGTCCACTAAAGGGTAATAAAGATAAGTTCCAGTTCGGACAGTTGGTTTCGCTACCATTTGGAAAAGTGATCATCAAAATCAAAAATGGGAAAAAATCGTTTGAGCCGATTAAAATCGTTTTTAGGAGCACGCCAAGTTTAGTATCATCACTAGAGAATCAGTTGGTTGTCGCATTGCCTCCTAATAAAGGGCTGATGATGGATTTAAGCTTCACAGGGCCTGTTCCCTCCAAATCGGAAGATATTCTTAATAGCCTTACAGAGCAATATAACATCGAGGGCAAAAAGGATAGAAACATGGAAGCTCAGAACACCCAGGATTTTATCAATGGCAGATTAGAGATCATTTCTCAGGATCTTTCCGGGATAGAAGGGGAAAAAGAAGCTTTCAAACGCAGCAACGAGATTACAGACTTAGATACACAGGCTAATTTAGCCGTCAATAATGCCAACTCTAATACAAATCAGTTAATAGAGTATGCAACACAATTGGATTTGGTCAATTCAATTTATAGTTTGACCTCTTCGGAGCGCCTGTTACCTAGCAATATGGGGCTGTCCTCTGTGACAGAGGGATATATCGCAAAGTATAATGATATGTTGCTGACAAAAAATAAGACCCTCAAACAGGCGACGGCTCAGAACCCATCTGTTGTACAGCTCAATAGAGATATATTGGAGATGCGGGATCTGATTCGTCAAAACTTGGTAGAATCTAAAGCCACTTTACAGCTTCAGATGTCACAAACAAAAGGACAGTTAAACCAGAACCGTCATAAGATTTATATTTATCCCACACAGGAAAAAGTTTTCCGTGGGATAGAGCGTCAGCAGAACCTTAAAGAACAGCTCTACCTGTACCTACTCCAGAAAAGAGAAGAGAATGCCATTACCTTGGCAGTGACGGCGCCAAAAGCTAAAGTTATTAATCCTGCCTATACAGTGGGGATAGTAAAACCGGAAAAACAGAACATACTCCTGGGTGCATTATTAGCAGGTTTGCTTCTTCCTGTGGTAATATTATATGCTAAATATGTGTCAGATACTAAGATTTATACGAAAGATCAGATACAGACATCGGTTACGGATGCATTAGTGATTGCCGAGATTCCTGAGAGTCCTAAAGAATCAGATCTAGTGTCTGCTAATGATTTTTCTATGTTTGCGGAGTCTTTCAGAATCCTAACATCCAATCTCAAATTTATTCTGAAATCCAAGGAAAGTAAGGGTCAGAGTGATGTCATATTGATTACATCTTCAGTTAAAGGGGAAGGTAAAACGACCGTAGCATTTAATACAGCAGTCACATTAGCAGGTAATTCTAAGGTGCTTCTCATCGGTGCAGATATCAGAAATCCACAGTTGCAGCGTTTTGTAGCAGGATCAGATAAAGGGCTGACAGATTATTTGATCTCAGACGACACCTCTGTGCAGCCTTACATTCTGCCCTCTGGACTGAATGAGAATCTGGATATTCTTTTCAGTGGAGCGATGGCACCCAATCCCAATGATTTGTTGGAGATGAAGAAATTTGACGAGATGATTGAGAGTATTAAGCATACATACCGCTATATCGTGATAGACTCTGCACCGGTAATGTTGGTAAGCGATACAATGCATTTGATCGAGATTGCAGATGCCATTCTTTATATCGTAAAATCCAATTTTACGGATCAGCAAATGCTGGATTTTGCTGATGAATTCAAGCAGACACACAACTTGAAAAACATCGCTTTTATACTTAATAATGTAAAGCCGGAAAACAGCCGTTTTGGAAACAAATATGGGTATGGGTATTATTCAGAATAAATAAAATATTAAAAATAGACTAACTATACAAAATAAATGTGTGGTTAATTAGCATAACTATCTATGGATAAACTAGGTTTCATAATACAGGCGAGATTAGGATCTACACGTTTGCCAGGTAAAATGAAAATGTCATTTTATAATGACGAATCTATTCCCGAAATTATTATAAAAAAAATAAAAGATAGATTTGATAATATTGATATTGTTTTAGCAACAAGTGACAATACAAAGGATGACTACTTTGAAAGCCTGACAAAAAAGCTTCAGGTAAAAATTTACAGAGGTAGCGAGAGTGATGTTCTCCAAAGATTTATAGATACCGCAGATTTTTTTCAATTGGACGGAATTATCCGTATCTGTGCAGATAATCCCTTTTTGGATGTAAGTCAATTAGAAGTTTTGGTTGGCGAAATAGATGACTCAGATTATATAAGTTTTTGTGTCAATGGAAATCCTTCTATAAAAACACATTTTGGATTTTGGGCAGAGTATGCGACACTGGAGACGCTTAAAAAAGTTCAAAGTAATACAGATGATATATTTTTCAGAGAGCATGTAACAAATTACATCTATACAAATTCAGAAAAATTCAAGATGAAATTTCTGAAACCCATAGATATAGTTAATGGCAGAAATGATATAAGAACCACAATAGACACAGAGGATGATTTTAAAAATTTAGCATTTATTTATAAACAACTTAAAGCAAGATATCCAGATAATTTTGGAATAAAAGAAATAATAAATTTTCTGGATGAGAATCCCGAAATGTTAAATTTAATGTCACAACAAATAGAACAAAATTCAAAATAGAATGAGAAACTTTGACGGAAAGGAGGTTTATATTATAGGAGAGATTGGTCAGAATCACAACGGTTCTGTAGATATAGCAAAACTTATTGTTGAGTTATGTTCAAGACCAATAGTTGAAGCGGAGTTTGGTATGCCACTTAATCGTATTAATGCGGTTAAATTGACAAAGAGAGATTTGAAAGAGGAGTTGTCAGATTCACAGATGAATCAAATATATGCTTCTCCCAATGCTTTTGGAAAAACGTATGGTCAACATAGAGAATTTTTAGAATTATCAGATGAGGAGCATTTTGAAGTATATAAATATACAAAAGAGAAAGGTCTTGATTTTGTGGAGACACTTTGTTCAATTGGCTGTTTGTCTCTTCTCAAATTATTCCAGCCAGACTATTTGAAAGTGGCGAGTAGAGACCTTACGAATTTACCATTGCTAGAAGTGATGGCAGAAACAAAGATCCCTATGATACTTTCAACTGGAATGGCAGGTAAAAGAGAACTAGACGACGCTTTGGATGTCATCACAAAACAACATGATAATATTTCTATTCTCCATTGTGTATCACAATATCCAACTCATCCAGACAACCTTAATCTAAATACAATTAAATACCTCCAGAATAATTATTCGGATTACTCAATTGGTTTCTCAGACCATACAATTGGTATTGCAGCACCAATAGTAGCTGTTGGGATGGGTGCTCAAATTATTGAAAAACATATTACGATTGATCGTAATATGAAAGGTACTGATCAGGCAGGGTCTTTGGGTCCAGATGGCGTTTACAGAATGGTTAGAGATATTCGCGTTACAGAGAAATGGATGGGCAAGGAAGAATTATATATTGATAAAAATGTAATTTCTGCCAAAAATAAATTAGAAAGATCCATCGCCACAAAGGTTGACTTAAACGCTGGAGACATAATTGCAGAAGAGCATCTGCACCTTCTTAGTCCTGGAGATGGATTCAAATGGAATGAAAAAGATAAACTAATCGGTAAAACGGTTGCATCTCATATTCCTAAGAACGAGATTATTTATTCTGATTTAATTAAGTAATTTATGGTATCCCTTGAGATAATAGAAAAATTACAAATTTTATTTGAGAAATATTATTGGGTACAAATCGATGTCAACGAAATACTTGAAAAAGAAACATTAGATGATGTTCTAAAAGTTTTTCAGTATGATTTTAACAGATATTTCCAAGGAGATATAACAACAGATTTGCTATTTAGCAGAATAGAGTTGATTGGTATTTTATTATACAGAATATCAAGGAATTATTTTTTATACGGTAATGAAGGCATAGCAAATCATTTCAGTAATTTGGGAAGATTGGTGTCTAATTTTGAAATATACTATTCCGCTAACATAGGAAAAGGTCTAAAAATCAATCATGGATTAGGAACCGTTATTGGTGCGAGATGCTCAATTGGGGACAATGCTTTAATACATCAAGGTGTCACTTTAGGTGACAGAAATGGTTCAAGACCACAATTGTTGAACAACGTTACAGTATATGCGGGTGCAAAAATGTTAGGAGGTATAGTGTGTGGCAACAATTCTGTTGTTGCTGCAAATACTGTTTGTTTGATAGATGTACCAGACAACTCTGTAGTAATTGGAATTCCTGGAAAAATTAAAATATAAAAATGCTACCAAAACTTATTATTACAGATATTGACGGTGTATGGACAGACGGAAGTATGTATTACGACCAAACCGAAAATGAATGGAAAAGATTCAATACCTATGATAGTGCAGGTGTTCTTTTTGCTAAATTGTTAAATATACCCGTCGCAATTGTAACAGGAGAAGATACCAAGATAGTTGGCAGAAGGGCAAAAAAGCTAAATGTAGAATATCTTTTCCAAGGTATAAAAAATAAAGTGGAAATAGTAGAATCTATTTGTACCGAATTGAATATTAGCCTGCAAGATTGTGCATTCATCGGTGATGATATCAATGACTTGTCTCTGCTTCAAAAAGTTGGTTTCAGTGCCTCACCTAAAAATGCACCGGAATACATACAATCAAAGGTGAATCTTGTAACAAATAAAAAAGGAGGCGAGGGTGCTTTTCGTGAGTTTGTTGAGCATATACTTATGGAAAATAATCTTTTAGAGGATATTATTGAAAAAGCTGTAGCAGGACACGGGAAAACATCTTAGGCTTTTCCAGTGTAAGAGAATAATAATAATGATTTATAATATTAAATGAGAATTTTAGTCACAGGAGCAGCAGGATTCATAGGTTACCACTTGTGTCAGGATTTGCTTAAGAAAGGCCATACTGTTGTAGGAGTGGATAACTTAAATCACTATTATGACGTAACTTTAAAATATGCAAGACTCAAAAATTTGGGTATTGATGCAGATGATAATCTTGAAATTAATAAGATAATCAGAAGTGAAGGCAATTTATTCACTTTTTATAAATCTGATATTACGGATAAAGAGTTCATAAGTGAACTTTTCCGAGAACAAAAATTTGATATTGTCTGTAATCTTGCAGCACAGGCAGGAGTGCGTTATTCATTAGAAAACCCATTCGAATATATAAATAGTAATATCCTAGGTTTCACAGTTATTTTAGAATGTTGCCGGCATTATAATGTAGGCAAGCTGGTTTATGCTAGTAGCTCAAGTGTGTATGGTCAAAATTCGGAAATTCCTTATAATATTGATCAGAAAGTTGATAGTCCGGTTAGTCTTTATGCCGCTTCAAAGACAAGCAATGAATTAATGGCATACACTTATAGCCATCTTTTTGGAATTAAAACAATTGGTCTAAGATTTTTCACTGTATACGGACCATGGGGACGTCCTGATATGGCAATATTTCTTTTTACGAACGCTATTTTAAAGGAAGAGAATTTGAAAGTATTCAATCATGGTAAATTATCAAGAGACTTCACATATATCGATGATATTGTAGAAGGCGTTCAAAGAGTGGTTCTGGATGAACCAAAACAAAATAAAGATCTACATCAGATTTATAATATTGGAAATTCCAAGCCTGTACAACTAATGGAATTTATTCAGGCAATTGAAGTCAAGACGCAAAAAACAGCGAAAAAATTAATGATGCCTATGCAACCAGGGGATGTTTATGAAACTTGGGCAGATATTACCAGCTTAGAAGATAATTTTAATTATAGACCTACAACTACTGTTGAAAAAGGTATTGATAATTATGTGGACTGGTTCAAATCCTATTATAAGATTACGCAATGAGTCTTAAACAAAAAACAATTTCGAATGTAAAATGGTCTTTTGTTGAGTCCATGAGTCTTAAGGCAATTAGTTTTTTTTTAGGCATTATATTAGCTCGTCTATTATTACCAAGCGATTTTGGGATTTTAGCTGTTGTAAATGTTTTTTATCTTCTCGTAACATTGTTTGTAGATGGGGGATTGAAGGAAGCATTAATACAGAAGTCTGATGTTAACGAAATACATTATTCTACGGTATTTTGGCTTAATATCATCATGAGTGTCTTTTTATATCTAATACTTTTTATTGCTGCTCCTTTTATAGAGGATTTTTACGATTATGAAAATCTTTCTTTTTTTATACGATTACAATCCTTGACTTTAGTTATAGAATCAGTCGGAATAATTCAAATAGCGAAAGCGACTAAGGAGCTAAATCTTAAGAAGATTACCAAGGCGAGAATACCAACCTCACTAATAAGCTTTGTAGTAGGTATATATTTAGCATATAATGGCTTTGGAATTTTATCTTTAATAATTCAACAATTAGTTAATGCTTTTTTTTATGTTGTCTTTCTTTTGATTAGTGTTAGATATGTACCTAAATTTATTTTTCAAATTAGAGAAATCAGAGATTTGTATAGGTTTGGAGCAAAAATATTACTTGTGACATTTTTATCACGTTTCTATGTACAATCACTGAGCTTGATTTTTGCAAAATATTATTCACCAGCATTATTGGGCTTAAATAACAAATCTAGAAGTATCCAAAGTGTACCTGTTGAAATTATTAATTCTAGTTTTATGAAAGGTTTGTACCCATCTATGGTTCAACTTAAAAATAATAAAACAAAACTTAAAGACATTTTTAATTTAAATGTAAGATTGATTACTTATTTGATGCTACTCATAAATGGTATATTTTTCTTTCAGGCTCAAGAAATTGTAATTGTGTTATTAGGAAAAAACTGGATAGACAGTGCAGTTTATTTAAAAATTTTTGCTATTGGTAGTATATTTTATCCAATAACAATTCAGGCACAGAATATTTTTAAAATTTTAAATAAGGTTAATTTGTATCTGAAAATAGAATTAGGGCATAAGGTATTTATATTAATCTCTGTTTTATTTTTAGTATATTGGATATCTTTTCCTAAATTATTAATTATAATTGTGATACTTAATGTTTTTTTATCCTTCTTTTATCAGTATTTACTTAGTGCTGAATTAGGCTTTTCAATTTATAAAGAATCTTTTTATATTATAAAAAACATGTTAATTGTTGGTTTTGGAGGATGGAGTATTCAAAAAGGTTTTGATTCATTTTTTATCATGGAACCAATTTATAGTATATTCTGTTTCTCTATATTATACGCTGCTTTATGGCTGTTCTTGATATGGAAAATGGACAGTCAATTACTTTTGCATGTCAAAAAAATTTTTATAAAGTAATATTTCTTTTGAAATAAAATAAAATATATAGAATGATATTATTAAATAAAATTAAAAGCGATTTTAGAAGAAAACTAAATCCTAAGAAAATGATTAATTCGATCAAGATTTTATTTTTTCCGAAACGTTTTTTGTTAGTACGCTTTATGTATGATCCATACCGATTAAATTGGGGTGATGCATTGAATATCTACTTGATTGAAAAAATTTCAAATAAGAAGGTTTTATTTGCGTATGATTATTTTACGATTTTTCAGAAAGAAATATATAGTGTTATAGGGAGTGTTTTAGATTATTGTAATGAGAAAAAACTAGTTGTCTGGGGATCGGGTTTTATATCTGCAAATTCACGTGTAGAGGTTTCTCCAAAAAGGATTTTAGCGGTGAGAGGGAAGTTATCCAGAAAACTTTTGATAGATCAGAATATTAATTGTGAAGAAGTATATGGTGATCCAGCGTTATTACTACCTCTTTATCTAGATTGCTCAAAAACAGCAAAAAAATACAGTTATGGTATTATACCACATTATATAGATTTGTCAGATAGGGACTTGTTAAATTACTGTGAAAAAAATAATATCAAACTCATCAGCGTATATAGTTCTACAGAAGATTTTGTGAAACAAATACATGAGTGTGAAATTATAGTTTCAAGCTCTCTACATGGATTGATTGCCGCAGAAGCATACAGAATTCCAAACTTATGGATAAAAACAAAGAAATCTCTTAATAAAGATGACGATTTTAAATTTTTTGATTATTTCTCATCGTTAAATTTAAATAAACAAAAATATGAGTTGAAAGACGCAATTGAACATAAAATAATAGAACCAATATGTGATGATAATATTTTAGCTAAAGTCCAAAATAATCTATTACTATCTTGTCCATTTGTACTCAATTAATTTAAACCGCTTTAAATTTATGATTTTACTATTTCCGATAGAAACTATTAACAGAGAATTAGACTTTAAGCTGGCATTAGCCCATCAACTTGGGGGTGAGGGACATACAATTTATTTAGGACAGCATGATTTTTTATTAAATATATTACCAAAATTAAAAGGGGGTATTTATTTTGGAAAAAACGTGTTTCATTTTGGTGCAGAGAAAGAAAAAGGTATTTTAATCAAAAAAATTCGAGATCAGGAATTTGATTTTGTTTATTTACATGAAGAAGGTGCAGTATACAAAGGTCGGGAAAAACAATGGGAAGAGGTTTTAAAATCTCTTTACAAATTGGATTTTTTTAACAATAATGATGTTGTCTGTGAGTGGGGAGATTTCCAAAAAGAGATAGATCAAAAGCGTAATAATCAGAATATTCCCTTGCAAACAACAGGTCATCCAAGATTTGATCTTTATAAATCTCACTGGCAGTTTTATTTTGAAAAAGAGGTGAAGGAATTAAAATCCAAATTCGGAGAATTTATTTTGATAAATGGTAACTATACAGTGTATAATCATGGCTTAGGCGTAGATTTTTTATTTTCTGATAAATCATACTATCATGTCGATGATTTAAAAAGTCGAATGGATCGAGTGTCTTTTTTTAAGTACGCTGGTATCCAATGCTTGTCAATGGTTGAGCTAACACATGCTTTGGCAATCAAATTTCCGGATAAAAATTTTGTTTACAGACCACATCCTTCAGAAAAACAATCTTTCTATGAAGTCGTATTTAAAGGAGTACCCAATATTATCGTAAGTCATGAAGGAGCAGTATCTTCATGGATTATCGCATCCGAATTATTGATTCATGACGGTTGCACAACAGCTTTAGAAGCATTCTTTACAGGGAAAACTATAATAAATTATAAACCGGTTTATGATGAAAAATTCGATATATGGTTGCCTAATCAATTAGGAGAAAGAGTTGATAATATAGAAGCGGTCATCCATATTATCGAAAATCTAAATAACTATAAATATAATATAGAGGATCAAAATACCATCAATACCTTAAACAATTTGATGGCTAACTTTTCAAAAAATAGTTTTGAATTGACTTTGGATGTTTTAAGAGACGCAATCATTAAAAAAGAAAGTAAAAGTGAATCTCCTACTGCATCATTCATTAGAAAACAATTTTTGAAAAACAACATTAAAAAAGAATTAGCAAGATTAAAAAAAGATGGCAAGAAAAAAAGTGAGTATCATAATAGAAAATTTTATGGCTTTGATAAAGATTATATAACCGATAAAATTGATATTCTAGATAAACACTTCGATAAAAATACTTCTCTAATATTCCATAATTCATTATTATTTGAACTACGATGAATCAAAATTCTCTCGTCAGTGTTATTATTCCAACATTTCAGCGCTCAGAGTATCTTATTCGAGCAATTGAAAGTGTTATAAACCAAACCTATCAAAATATTGAAATTGTTGTTGTAGATGATAACGATGGAGATAATGAATATAGAAAGTCGACGCAAGAAAATCTTAAATGTTATATTGAAGACAAAAAGATTAAATATTTAAAGCACGATAAAAATAAAGGGCTTCCATCTGCTAGGAATACTGGTATTACAAATTCAATAGGAGAGTATGTGGCTTTTTTAGATGATGATGATGAATGGCTTCCTACTAAAGTTGAAAAACAGATGGAGCTATTTGAAAAATTAGATGATTCTTTCGGGATTGTTGGATCTTTTTGGATGATAGTTAGTGAATTTGATGGGAAAGAAAGATTAAGGACATTAAAATATAAGGGTAATTTGTCAAAAATTCTTGCTCTTAATCATTTTTCACCACCAAGCATGGTTATAGTAAAAAGAAAGTATTTAGAACAGGTAAAATACTTCGATGAAAATTTTAGATGGAGAGAAGATATTGAATTATATTATAGACTGTCTTTTGTTTGTAAATTTGACTTTGTTAACGAGGTTTTGGTAAAATACTATCAGCACCCAGATGCGTTATCTACTAATTTTGAAAAAAAATTAATTGCCGTAGTTCAATACTTACAAAAACACGGTAAAACCATTAGAAAGAATTCTTTACCTTGGAGCGAAATAAATGAGCATTTAGCAGAATTGTATGCCGTTAATGGCAAAAAGAATTTTGCTTTAAAACACTTTTTCATTTCGGTAATTAATAGACCTTTTCATTATTCACAATATATTAAGATTTTATATACTATTTTTTTAAGTGCAACTCAGTATAAAAAAATAAGAAATTTTAAATGATTAATGCATCAAGATTGAAAATTGCATTTATGGGCATTCCTTATCTCGGAGGAAATTATACCCATTTCAAATATTTAGCAGATGGTTTACCTAATTATGATTGGACACTGTTGCAAGTTGGAAAAATTGAACATAGCTTATTAGATGATATTTTATTTGTTCATATTGGTGCTGAGTTAGATAGGGTAATACATGCTAGAGAATTGGCTTTTAAATTAATAGCTTTTTTAAAAGAAAACGCTTATGATATCTTAATTCCCATGAATTCAGCGATTGCAATCTCTGTGATACCATATTTGCCCCAGTCTTTACAAATAATAAATATCGTAAATAGTGATACCCAGAGAGTATACAAAGCGGTAAGTGAATATTATGATTTTGTATCTAAGATTATATGTATTTCCCCGAAGCAAATAAATGTATTAGAGGTGAAAGAAAATGTCAGAAAAAAGCTAAAATTGATTCCCCATGGCGTGCAAATACAAAGTGGATTTGTTAGACCTCAAAATGATTTAATAAGGATAGGCTTTCTTGGTAGAATTCATCACGAACACAAAGGTGTATTATTAATACCTAAAATATTGCAGGGTATTACAGATTCCTTCATTTTTGAAATTATTGGTGACGGTCCGGACAAACAGACTCTGTTAAATGAATTGGAAGGATACAATATTAATTATAATTTTTGGGGTTTTAAAAAAGGGTTGGAAAAAGAAAAAATCATATCGCAATGGGATATCATGTTGTTTCCTTCCTACATCGAAGGTTTTGGTCTCACACTTATAGAGGTGATGAAGTACGGTGTAATTCCTATTGCAAATGAGATAAAGGGGATAACTGATTATATTATAACAGATAAGATAGATGGATTTATAGTACCGGCAAATAATATTGATGTTTTTAAAAGTAACATAAAAATTCTTCTTACTAATCCTGTTCAAAGATCAAAAATGTCGGTATCTGCAACAAAAACTATTGAAGAGAAGTATAATCTGGATGTTATTCTTGATGAGTACAGAACTGTTTTTGCAGAATCTCTTAATTATAAGAAGCCTAAAATTTTAGATTTCACAAATTGGACAATGTACCAAGAATATTGCCCATCCTTAATAGTTAGAATTCAATTGAAATTAAAATATATTTTAAATCAGTTTCTTAAATAATATTACAGAGAGACTGTTTTATAGATATTCTAAGTGTTTTAACATTTATTTTTTATATATATTATTCAAATATAAGATTCTAGAAATGAAAAAATTGGAGATGATTTCAAACTTGAAAGTATCAGTATTATTAAGATCACTTTTTCAACAGAATTATAAGAAAATGCTTGCATACAAAAAGAGTTGTATGGATTTACACAATACTGCCACTATTAAAATAGGAAAAAGATTTTTTTTTAACAGAAGTTATGCTAGTAATGATCCGTTTTCATCTCATTTGATAATGAAAGATAATTCAAGGCTTATCGTAAAGGATAAATTCAGTTTTTTTTCTGGAGCAAGAGTTTCAATTCACGAAAATGCTACATTAGAATTAGGAAGTGGATATATAAATCATAATGCCAATATTGGTTGTTATGCTGAAATTAAAATCGGTCATGATGTAGCGATTGCAGAAAATGTAGTGATAAGGGATTCTGACAATCATGATTTCATTAGTGATAAAGAACATGTAAAAACAGCTCCTATATCGATTGGCAATAAGGTTTGGATAGGAATGAACTGCATTATTTTGAAAGGAGTTTCGATTGGTGATAATTCGGTGGTGGCCGCAGGAAGTGTAGTTACTAAAGATGTTCCAGCTAATGTATTGGTGGCAGGAGTTCCTGCGAAAATTATAAAAAGGAATATTAGTTGGAAATAATTAATATATGTTTAGTGCAAATATCACTTAGTCCGAAAAATTATATAATAATGCTATGATAGTCTTCTTTTTACCAGATTTACGAGGCGGTGGAGCCGAAAGAGTAATGCTGAACTTGCTAGAACGTTTTGCAAAACAGGAGCAAAATGTAGTTCTATTGTTAGGTAGAAAAAAAGGTGATCTTATGAGCCAAATTCCAGAAAATGTAAAGGTTTACGAACTCAACTCTGGGTCTGCGCTTAAGTCTGTTATTCCCTTTATAAAGTTTTGCAATCTTCATAAGCCCACAAAAGTATTCGCATCCCTAGGTTCTAGCTTAGCTACTGCATTGGCGAGACCGTTCATCTCAAAAAAAATTCAAATCATCAACAGACTCGGAAATACAATAGGAGCAGAGAAAAATCTTTTAAAATCTAAATTCAAAAAACGCCTTTATATAGGCGCAAATCAAGTAATCGCAAAATTTTCTGACAAGTTAATTTTTCAGTGCCACTATATGGCTAGCGATTTTATCAAAGAAACCGGTATGACACCCAAATCGTACAAAGTCATTTATAATCCGGTAAACACCTTTAAAGTTAATGAATTGAGCTCTCAAGATGTAATCAAAGATTTTGATTTCTTGGCAGTAGGAAGACTGTCACCTCAAAAGGACTATAGAACACTGATCAAGGCTTTTAAACTTCTGAAAGATGGCAACAAAAAATTACCAGTTTTAAAGATATTAGGCGAAGGCGAATTGAGAGAGTCTCTGGAGAAAGAAATTTCTCTCTCTGGTTTGGACAATAATATTATGATAACTGGATTTGTTAGCAACCCGTACAGTCTGATGAAACAGGCAGATGCAATAATCTCAACATCATTATTCGAGGGGTTTTCTAATGTTATTGTAGAGAGTCTGTGCTTGGGAACCCCTATTATAGCTTCAGATTGTCCTGGAGCAAATAATGAAGTTATTAAAGAAGGTATCAATGGTTTCCTATTCGAGACGGGCAATGCCGAAAGTTTGGCCGGAGTGATTAGTTCAAAATGGGAAGAAATTAAGAGCTTAGATAGAGAACAAATTAAGCAGGAAGCTATTTTCAGATACAATGTTAATCTTATCTTTGACAATTATTCTACTTATCTAAACCAATGAAAATTCTCTATTTAACCAAATACACAAGAATGGCAGGCAGTAGCAGAATGCGAAGCTACCAGTATTTTCCGTATTTGGAAAAGGCGGGAATGACGGTTGTGGTTAAGCCTTTTTTCGATGATGATTATCTTAAAGATTTTTATGCGGGGAAAAAAAATATCGGCACAGTTGTAAAATCTTATTTACGGAGATTTTTCGTGTTGTTTTCAGTTTTAAGATACAACAATGTAGTCATCGAAAAAGAAATTTTCCCATTTCTTCCAGCATTTGCAGAATGGATGTTAAAGTCGTTTGGAATCAAATACATCGTAGATTATGATGATGCAATTTTCCACAATTATGATAAAAGCTCAAATCCAGTTATTAGGAAATTCTTAGGCAATAAAATAGCCAGAGTAATGCGTTATAGCGGAACTGTTGTCGCAGGTAACAACTATTTAGCAGAATATGCAAGAAAGGCAGGTGCAAAAAATATAGAAATTATTCCAACAGTCATTGATATAAATCGATACCCATCAAAAAATAATCACTCAGACCTAGCGCTTCCACCCAATGTCATCCTGAGCGGAGTCGAAGGAAAAGCCGGGGAAAGAAGCGCTTCCGAAAATAATCAAAAATTCGTAGTTGGCTGGATTGGGACGAAAACCACCTTTGAAAAACATCTTTTGCCCTGCAAAGACTGGATCAAAGCCTTGCAGATTCAAGATCCGAATATCCGTTTCCATATTGTGGGGATCACAGAGGATATGGATCTCGGAAAGAATGTACAATATATCCGGTGGACGGAAGATACAGAAGTTGCCGAGATTCTGAAAATGGATATTGGACTGATGCCACTGCAGGACTCCAAATGGGAAAAGGGAAAATGCGCCTATAAACTCATTCAGTATGCCGCCTGTGGAATCCCGGGCGTAGCATCAGATGTGGGAATGAATAAAGAAGTTTGTATAGATGGCGAAACTGGTTTTATTGCAACAAGCAACGAAGAATGGAAGGAAAGAATTCTGTTTTTCAAAAATGAAATAGAAGAAAGGCTAAGAATGGGAACGAACGCCAGAAAACTGGTAGAGCAAAAATATTGTATTCAGGTGACGTCGGAAAAATGGATTAAAATATTGAAGGAATGATCTTAGATATTATCTACATACCTCTTTTTATTTTGTTGGCACTGCACTTTCCCAAATTTCTTCTAGAAGATAAGGAATATGCTTATCTGCCGATTCTTAATAAATTGGCGCTCTTTCATTTTTTACTTGGTATAGCTTATTTTTTCACCACAAACAATGGAGGAGGCGATGCTTGGGGGCATTGGCGTGTAGCAAAGTTGATGTCTTATGATCAATTCGTTTTAGGACTCAGTGCTGGGGAAGGTACAGAGTTTATGAGATCCTTTAATTACATTCCAGCCAATTTATTAGGAATGTCATTTCTCTCAAATACTATGTTCTACAGTATGTTAGGTTCATTTGGGATCACTTATTTCTTTTTAATAGCAGCAAGGTCGGTACCCTATAACGTCATTATAAAAGGCTATGTTTTATTTCCTTTGATTTTCTTCCTTCCAAACCTTCATTTTTGGAGCTCAGGAGTAGGTAAGGATACAGTCTTATTTCTTTGCATAGGAATGTTCGTTTATGCATTGATGGATCCGTTTAAAAGAATTCCGCTAATAGTAATTGCTGTTCTGTTATCTATGGCGATCCGGCCCCATATCACACTGTTTTTAATGGTAGGTTTTGGTTTGGCTTATGTTTTTGGCGGCAAGGTGTCCCCGGCGCAACGGTTTATTTTCTCAGCGGCAATGATAGCAGTAGGGCTTGCCATTTTGCCATCGGTAATGGAGTTTGCGAAGATTGAAGAAGCGTCAGCAGAAGGCTTTGACAAATTTGCAACAGGCAAAGCTGCCGTTTTGAGCCGTTCTAGTGCAGGTTCTGCCATAGACATTTCTTCTTATCCTTTTCCGCTGAAAGTCCTGACCTTCTGGTTCAGACCGGCATTATTTGACGTCAAAAATATAAACGGTCTCATTGCTGCCTTAGAAAATTTACTGTTGCTGATTGTTTTCATAAAAGCAATGCGCACCAGCCCAATCAGAGCCTTCAAAGCGGCGCCTTTTGTTATAAAAGGTTTGGTTATTTTTTTGGTGGTGGGTACATTGGCATTCTCGCAATCAATGGGTAATATGGGGATTATGATCCGGATGCGGAATATGTTCCTTCCGGGGATGATCATCTACCTGATGTGGATTTTTTCTTATGAACAGCAACTGCTCAGAAACCGCCGGACAACCTTAAAAAAATAACCGTGAAAAACAGGGAATTGGGCTTTCGCATGGCTTTGTTTCTGTACCACTTGATGTTTGCAGGGATAGCTTGCGTTTATTTCCTTTACAATAAGGGCGATGCACATAATTATTGGAACCTGGCAGAACATTGGACATCTTATATCGGTATCGGAACCAAAGTCATTAAGCTGATCAATTATCCCTTGGTAGCCGTACTGAAATTGCCCTTTTGGTTCGGCCTGTTGATATATAATCTGATAGGCTTTTTAGCGATCTGGGAACTGTACAGTTTTGCGCACCATTACATACGTCCGAAGACTAAAATGGCTGACATGCTGTTGAAAATCCTTTGTCTGCTGCCTAACCTGCACTTTTGGACATCCATTATTGGTAAGGAACCTGTCATTTTTCTCGCAGTGACATGGATAATGACCCAATATGCAGACGCTAAGTTTTACAGTTTTAAATCAATATTGGGATGGCTCCTACTGATGGCAATCAGACCACACGTCGCCCTGTTTTTGTTGCTGGCTATTGTAATATTATTGCTGTTCTCATCTGGCAAGCTGACAATTAAAAAAGTGAGAATGATAATTTTTGGTATGGCAGGAAGTTTCATAATGTATATCCTCACGCTGAAACTGTTGAATCGAAACCCCTTCGACATCCAGTATATTCTGGAAAGAAATGACGCGTCGCTCATCGCATTTCGAAGGGCGAATTCTTACGTGCCAATGATCGATTACAATATTGTGGAACGCTTCTTTGCGCTTAATTTCAGACCCTTGTTTTGGGATGCAGATTCGTTCTTGTCATTGATATTGAGTGTGGAAAATGGCCTCGTGCTACTCTTGCTGTCGGGGGCATTGCTTGCCTGTATCCGAGATTTTAGAACCATTACAACAGATAGCTTTACAAAGCTTTCAATCGGCTTTTTTCTGATTTCTTCCTTCTTTTTTATTCAGGGGTATTCCTGTCTCGGTATTTTCGCAAGAACAAAAATAATGTATATGACATTTGTTTTGATTGCTGCCATTCGGATAATCAACATCAAAATGACAAAAAACGATGCGAACAATTAACGTCATTGACTGAATTCTCCTACTTTCAACTCAAAATAATATCCCGTAACGAACGCTTAAAGATGATTGATGCAGGAGAACACAGCTTTTAATCGGTCTTTCACAGAACATTATGAAGGCTGTGAACAATCAAATCCATATACAGGATAATGCCAAGATAATAGATGCGGCCTTCTAGTTTGATGTAATGAAATAATTTTGAGCTTCTGTAGGTCCGCATGGTACGTTCACTGACTCCAAGCAATTCTGCCACTTGTAGCTCTGTGAGAAGTTGTCGGCGGTCAAAAACAAAATCACTTGCAAGAAGTTCTTGTATCATTTGTTTCAGACTGTGTATAAGATGTCTGATAAAATTCTCACTGTAGTTTGGATAATTTTTCATAACATTTGGTTTTTTGATAAACTAATTTAATGAATTTTTTGATGGTAATAAGATATCTGTAAAATTAATTTGCACTGAAATTAGTGATTTCAAAAAAGCCTATAAATAATAGTTTATACAAACGTATAACAAAGCTTATAGAAAGCTTATAGGGAGCTTATAGGAAGCTTACAGTAAGCTTTTACATAATTTAAAAATAGTTTTGTATTGTTTTTGAAAGCTGGTTTTAAAGCCTTATAAATTAGATGGATAAAAAATTGGATTGACCGTAAAAAACTTACGATGTGGAAAATTTCGGAAAATTTTGGCAGGTTTCCTTTCACCTCTGGCGTTCCTCAATACCTTTGAGTTGTTAATCTTTTAATACAATTATCATGGGAAAGTTAAATGATTCCTTATTATCAGGTTCTAGTGGCAGAACTGGAAGACTGGTAGTGGCAAACGTCGCCGGCACTGAAATTTTAAGAGTGCGTCCGCGCAAGAAGACTAAAGAACCTTCTGCCAAACAACTGCTCATTCAGGAAAGAATGAAAAAGTGTTACGATTTCATTTTGCCCTACAAAGCCTATGCGTCATTGTATTTCGGCTACAGGCAAGGTATGCGCTCGTCATACAATCAGGCGATTACAAATCTGCTGAATTCATTCAAGATAGATTTTAATCTAATGACAATCATACCCGATTTTCCGGAAATTCAATTTTCAAATGGCAATCTTCTTGCGCCCATTCCTACGGATATACGCTCAGAAAAACCGGCTGAGATTACGGTAGAATGGTACAATAATGCGGCAGGTAATCCCGACAGACTCACGGATAAACTGCAGCTGTTGTATTATGACAGTACACAGAAGTCGCCTGTGTTTCTCGGAAATATGGCGGAGAGAACAGATACTCAGATTACGGTCAACGTTCCGCCTTACCTCACAGGAAAGGAACTCCAGGTTTGGATTGCATTCCTTTCTGAAGACGGCATGCAAGCATCAATATCTTCTTATGCAGGCAGTGTACTGGTTTCCTGAAAAAGAATAATCTGAAGTACCAATAGACAGGCAATCTCTTTTTTGGCAGAAAAGGGTTGCTTGTTTTCTTTATAATTACTGACAAATTAAGTCACATATTTTCTAAAATTTAATAATTAGAAACTTTCCTCGGTAGCCAAAACTAAGTTGATAGGCTTGTTAAGAAATGTTTCCATAAAGTGGGAGAGTCATTCTAAAGATACTTGTGGCCGATTAAGCTTATTGTTTCCGATGTTATCTGAGATTAAGAGCATTGTTTTCCCCATAGCTTCCGTTGAGGAATTAGCATTTGAAAATTTAAAGTTAAAATTTATGCCAACTGTCAAAACAACTATCTTTGCAAAAAAATCTTAAATGGCAAAGCTTTTCCGTATTACAACTGTTCCTGTGTCTGTAGAAAAACTCCTTGGCAAACAGCTGACGTTTATGAACCAGTTCTATGAGGTGACAGCAATATCGTCTGATAAAGAGGATCTGGAAAGAGTGGGGCAGGAGCTGGGGATAAGAACCAAAGCCATAGAAATGACGCGGAAAATTACCCCAATACAGGATTTGAAATCGCTTTGGCAAATGTACTGCTACCTCAAGCAGGAAAAACCGGACATCGTACACACGCATACACCCAAAGCCGGACTCATTGGGATGATTGCTGCAAAACTGGCGGGTATTAAAGTGAGATTGCACACAGTGGCTGGATTACCGTTGATGGAAACATCCGGTGTAAAAAGAAGGGTGCTGAACCTGGTAGAAAAATTAACCTACGCCTGTGCGACGAAAGTTTATCCCAACTCCTATGGATTAAAGGATTTTATTTTAAAAGAGAAATTTTGCCCACCGCACAAACTGAAAGTAATAGGCAACGGAAGTACCAATGGGATTGACACAGCTTATTTTAATCCAGCACTGTTTTCACCACAGCAGAAGAAAGAAATCAGGAAGCAATGGCAGTTGGAGGAGGATGATTTTGTATGGATCTTTGTGGGCAGATTGGTAAAGGATAAAGGGATTAATGAACTGGTAGCGGCATTCAGGCAATTGACAGAGGAATTAAATGATTCGGAAAATAAGCATACGAATAGTTTGGTAGATAATATAAGGAACAGAGCGCCCAAGCTTCTGTTGGTGGGACCATTGGAACCGGAACTGGATCCGCTGCTGCCGGAAACATTGAACGAGATGGAACATAATAAAAACATCTTAACTTTGGGATATCAAAAGGATGTTAGACCCTATCTGGCAGCGGCAGACGCTCTCGTATTCCCCAGTTACAGGGAAGGATTCCCTAATGTGGTAATGCAGGCTGGAGCAATGGAACTTCCTTCTATAGTTACCGATATCAATGGCTGTAACGAAATTATTAAAAACAACGAAAATGGTATGATTATTTCTGTGAAAAACAAAGATCAGATTTACAATGCATTACTCAAGTTGATGGCAGATCTTAGCTTATATAACAAATTGAAATCGCAAGCCAGAGAATACATAGTACAGCGTTATGATCAGAAATTAATCTGGAATGCCATTTTAGAGAATTATCGGGAAATGATAAAATAAATGATGCGTCAAATGCTTAATTTTGAGCGAGATGCACGAATGGTTGCACATCTTTTTTTTTTAATGTAACTTTGCAAAATATATATCATGAAAAAAATTCTATACTTTTGGTTAGTGGTTTTCAGCATTATAACCTACAAGGCGCAAACCACCACGTGGAATGGATCGTCGTGATCCAATGGTGTCCCTAGTGCTACAAAAGATGCAATAATTGCGGGAGACTACAATTTACCTCGAAGTGTTGGGGCAGGAAAGATAACAATTAATTCAGGCGTTACTTATTCAATTGCTGAAGGGTACTCTTTAACTGTTGCTGGTCAATTTATCAATAACGGAACAATAGTGGTAAATAACGGAGGAGTACTTATTCAAAGAAATGGATCTACATATTCAGGTTCAGGAAATTCGATTGTTAAAAAAATAGCAAAACTTAAACAAAAAGATTATAATTATTGGAGTGCTCCTGTCAGTGGTCAAAACCTATATAATTTTTCCGTGGGAACGCCTACTAACTTTATTTTTAGATATAATGAAGCCAATGACAGATTTGGGACAGCAGGCCTTAATACACTCTCAGTGTTTGAACCAGGTATTGGATATGCAATACGAGGTAAAGACGCGTACTCACCAACTGTTCCCACAACTGAAACTTTTAATTTTGTCGGCACACCGAATAATGGAAATATCTCTGTAACGCTACAAAAGAGTCCAGGAGAGGATAAAGGGTATAATTTAGTAGGTAATCCCTATCCTTCAAATATTTCTTTTAAAACATTAGCGAGTGCCACTGCAAATAAAAATAGTATATTTAACAAACAATGGCTATGGAGCAATTTAAATCAATTGAAAATACAACAGGGTTCAGCCTATGCAGGTAATAATTACGCCACTTATGTAGGTGCGGTAGGAGGCATTGGTCCAACTTACATATCGGGTAGTACGGAGGAAATAGCTTTACGTCCTTCAGGAAATACTAGAGTGGCACAAGGTTTTATAGTGCAGGCAAAATACAATAATGCCCCTCTAAATTTTACAAATGCGATGCGAGCTACAACCAATGGTGGGTCAATCTTCTACAATAAAAACGAAGGAGATGATGAGCCTCAGGAACCGGAAGAAATAGTGGATCGCTATTGGCTCAAGCTAATCAACCCGGATAATATTGCGAATAATATACTCATTGCCCACATAGCAGAAGCAACGAACAATTATGACGAAGATTATGATGCGTCATTATTTTCAATGGGTAATGATACGTTCTACTCGGTGATGGGTACTAATAAGTTGCAAATCCAGGCACGGGCACTTCCAATTAGTGATTCGGATGTCATTCCACTGGCGTACAAAACTTCTAAAGCGGGTAACTGTATTATTGCACTCAACGATAAAGATGGAGTTTTTAAAGATAATAATAAAGCCATCTATTTAAAAGATAAAGTAACGGGTACGGTTACCAATTTGCAGGAAGGATATTATACATTCAACAGTGAGGTTCTTACCGCACCTAACGATTCCAGATTTGAAATTCTTTATTCAAATAGTGTGTTAGCAGCAGATAATGCAGCAACAAATCAATGGGTGGTTTATAAACAGGATACCGACTGGGTAGTAAGAGGCAATGATAGGATTAATGGACTGGACTTGTATGATGCATCAGCAAAGTTAGTAAGATCATTGGCTGGAAATAATACAAGTGAATTGAGATTAAGTAATGTGGGACTGCTAAAAGGATTATACGTGATGAAGATTAAGACCGGCAAAGGGACCGTCACAAAAAAGTTACTGAACTAGTTAGTTTATACATGATAATATAATCAAAAGCCAGCTTAAGCTGGCTTTTTTTGTAAGCTGTGGAGAAGTAGGATTCTAGGATAAGCGCCACCTTAAGCTATTGATGATGAGAACAACCATTATTGGCATAACCTTTGTAAAATGTAAAAAAGATAATTATTAATGAAAAAATTTAAACATATGAAAAAAATATTTTTTGGAGCAATCGTTTTAGCCACAGGATTATTTTCAACTGCTAATGCTCAAATTCAAGAAGGTAATTGGTTGGTTGGTAGTAGTATTATTACAAGTAATTTCGGTCTTAATACTGGAGCTGGCTACAACATAGCATTACAACCAAAAGCCGCTTATTTTATTAAAGATAACGTAGCATTAGGTGCATATGTTGATCTTGGCATTAGTAAAACCACCAAAGGCAGCCCGACAGCATTTGATTATGGAGTTGGTGCTTTAGGACGTTATTATATTTCTCCGGGAGAAGCGGGAGTTGACAATCTTTTGAATCACGGTCGTTGGTTCTTCGAAGGTAATTTAGGAGTTGGTGGTTATTCTGTAGAAAATGGACCATCAACAACAGGACTTGATTTTGGCGTAGGGCCAGGTTATTCTTATTTCATCACACCGAATATTGGAGTGGAAGGCTTAGTGAAGTACAGAGGAAGAGCTGGATTTGGAAATGAAGGTCTTAACTCCAATATTACTTTCAATGTAGGTTTCAGTATCTATTTGCCAACTTCTCACGCCACGAGAATTGCTAATGAAATGAAATAATATCTATATTTGATAGTCAAAACATAACCGGCTTTTGTCGGTTTTTTTATTAATATGAATTATGGAATATATAAACACGATTTATAAGGTTTTAGAAAGATGGTACATCAGTTTTGCGGAATTGACACCAAGATTAGTGGTAGGGATTTTAGTTTTTTTATTTTTCCTTACAACCAGTAAGTATCTCAGCCGATGGTCAGTCAAGCTCTTTCACAAATTCTTTCCAAAAACAAAAAGCGATTCTGTCGTAACGCTTATTGCGGTATTCAAATTTCTGATTATTCTAATGGGGACTTTTATCGCATTAGAAATAATGGGATTCAGTGGTTTCTTTATGAAGTTCTTAGGAAGTTTGGGAGTTGCTGGGGTGATTGCCGGGGTCGCACTGAAAGATTTAGTTTCAAGTATATTCTCAGGAATGCTAGTGAATGTAGATAAAGCATTTAAGGTGGGAGATTATGTCATAATTGGCGGCAATTCCGGTACGGTGCAGGATATTGGATTACTGACAACAAAGTTGATAACAGATGATGGTAAAAAGGTGTACATCCCGAATCAGGTGATTTTTAACGCCCCGTTCTTTAACATTACAGCATCACCACAGCGCAGAATCATTATGGATTTTGAAATCCCGATTGGTGAAGATATTAACAAAGCGAGAGAAGCCGTCTTAGAGGAGATAAAGGCACTAAACCATATTGACAAAGCAGAAAATGCGGATGTGATATTCACCAATGCAAAACAGGGACTGTTCACAATGCAGGTCAAATTCTGGGTAGAAGTGGGTTTTGATTTTGGTAAGCTAAGAAGCGAAGCGATAGTGAAAATAAACGATAGATTAGCACGGGAGAGAATTAGCCTGGTGACACCTACCAACATCAGCATTACCCAAAATGCAGCAGCTAATGAACCGGATAAAGCCGAGTAGCACTAATATATATAATAACTAAAAAACCCGCTTCAATATTGAAACGGGTTTTGTATTGAGATAGCACTTAAATCATTATGCCAAAACTTCTTTTACTTTATTAGCAGCTTCTTCCAAAGTGATAGCGGAGTGAATAGGTAATCCAGCCTCGTCAATTAGTTTTTTAGCTTCTACAGCATTGGTTCCTTGTAATCTTACGATAAGCGGTACAGGAAGACTTCCCATCGCGTGGTAAGCATCCACAACACCCTGGGCAACGCGGTCACATCTTACAATTCCTCCAAAGATATTGATCAGAATAGCTTTTACATTAGGATCTCTAAGGATAATTCCGAAAGCCGTCTGAACTCTTTGTGCATCAGCAGTACCACCCACGTCCAGGAAGTTAGCAGGGTTACCACCAGATAATTTGATAATATCCATCGTAGCCATCGCAAGACCAGCACCGTTTACCATACAGGCAACGTTACCATCTAGTTTTACGAAGTTAAGACCAGCTTCTCCAGCTTCTACGTCCATTGGATCTTCTTCTCGCTTATCTCTAAGTTCAGCAAGATCTTTATGTCTGTAAAGGGCGTTGTCATCTAAGGTAACCTTGGCATCCACAGCGATAATTTTGTTGTCAGATGTTTTTAGAACAGGATTGATTTCAAAAAGTGAAGCATCAATGCCTATGTAAGCATTATATAAAGAAGTGATGAATTTTGTAAATTCTTTGAAAGCGTTTCCTTCAAGACCAAGATTGAAAGCAATTTTTCTAGCTTGGAAAGGCTGAAGCCCGTAAGCGGCATCAATGACTTCCTTATGGATAAGGTGAGGCGTTACTTCAGCAACGTGCTCAATGTCCATTCCTCCTTCTGTAGAATAAACAACAGTGTTTTTTCCAAGAGCTCTGTCTAGAAGAATAGAAACATAAAACTCTTTAGTTTCTGTCTCTCCAGGGTAATATACATCTTCAGCTACCAAAACAGAGTTTACTTTTTTACCTTCAGCAGACGTTTGTGGCGTAATCAGCTGCATCCCGATGATGTTTCCGGCGTTTTCTTTAAGCTTATCCATATTGGGAGAAAACTTAACACCGCCACCTTTGCCGCGCCCACCAGCGTGGATCTGAGCTTTTACAACCCAACCTTGCGCACCGGTTTCAGCAGTTAGTTTTTCAGCAGCAGAAACTGCCTCATCTACATTGTTTGCAACAAAACCGCGCTGGATATTAACGCCATATTTTGCTAAAATCTCTTTTGATTGATACTCGTGAAGATTCATATTATTTTTATTATATTATATTATGTTTATAAGATGGACAAATTTAATAAAAAGACCCGGAAGTTCAAGTTTATTGACTTAAAATTTAAACCTTACCGGACTTGATTTTTAACATATCTCTTTAATCAGCCTGTTATTCATCATTTTTTCTACATCGATTGGATAATGATTATTGTCAGGCAGCTGCAAACTTGCCCATATTAACATTAAATTGGAATGCTGAAATTATTGATTTCTATGGATTTAACGAAAAGATACACCAAAAACTTTGAAAGTCTTTTTGCAAATGCTACTTCACGATGATGTTTTTACGGAATGTAAGGTGTTTTTCAGTAGTTGTAATAAAACCCTGGCCTTCTCATAATGGGTTTGCTTTTTTCTTATTGGCAAGATGTAAAACTTCCAGAGTGCCAACTCCACAATAAAAATTGAATTGTGATTTTTATATCGTATAAATTTTCCCATTAGTGCTGTAAAGAAGAATTGTTACTATGATGATAGTTTTACTATTATAAATAATATAATTTTTTTTTCGGTATGTATTTTGCTATCAAGTGGTATAGTTATAAATTTAATTATGGAATTTCAGGTAAAATTTAAAGTCAACGAAAATCTTTATCTTAAAGATCCCGAAAATAGTGAAGTTGGGCGTGCTATTGTAAAATATTCAATTGAATTGATTCACCAAACTGGTTTCGAAAGTTTTACTTTCAAGAAATTAGCCCAAAAAATTAATTCTACAGAAGCTACCGTTTACCGGTATTTTTCTTCTAAACATAAACTTCTAACTTATATCCTGAACTGGTATTGGTCCTACATCGAATTCATTTCAAAACTGCGGCTTTATGAAATTAAAGAGCCGATGAAAAAAATGGAAAAGATTCTTGAGATCATTACACATAGCGATGAGATTGATGATAAAATTGAAGATTACGACCTTCCAAAACTTCATAACATCGTTATTGCAGAAAGCAGCAAGTCTTATTTGGTAAAAGAAATTGATGAGATCAATAAAGAAATGGTGTTTAATCCGCTGAAAAGTCTTTGTGGCTTTATTGGTGAAGTGATTTCCGAAGCCCAACCAGATTTTCCGTATCCGAAATCGTTCGCCAGTACACTTTTAGAAACGGCTCACGATCAGCAGTTTTTTAGCGAACATCTTCCAAAACTGACTGATAATAACAATAAAAAAGTAGAGCATAAGAAATATGTTTTGGAGTATTTACGCTTTATTACATTTAATTTGATAAAATAATTACACAAATGGATACTTCTCCTAGACAGCACGGCTACAATCTGTTTAAGTATGTTACTAAAGAGAAAAAAGACGTCACCAATATCTATTTTTACGCCATTCTGAACGGTTTGGTACAGCTGAGTGTTCCGCTTGGGATACAGTCTATCGTAAGTTTTGTGATGGGAGCTACGATGGCAACATCTATCTATATTCTGATCGCTTTTGTAGTGTTGGGAACCTGGCTTGTTGGCTATTTCAGGCTAAAAGTGATGCAGATTATTGAAAAAATTCAGCAGAAAATTTTTGTTGAATTTGCCCTTGCTTTTGCCGAAAAACTTCCGAAAGTAAATCTTTCCGCAACAAGAAAATATTATCTACCGGAATTGGTGAACCGTTTTTTCGATACTCAAAATCTGCAGAAAGGTATTTCTAAAATATTACTGGAAATTCCTACGGCTTTAATCCAAATCTTGTTTGGAATTTTGCTTCTTTCATTTTATCACCCTTGGTTTTTGGTTTTCGGAGCTTTAGTGATCATTTGTGTGATTTTCATTTTCAGATTTACAATGGAAAGCGGCATCAAATCCAGCATAGATGAAAGCGACAAGAAGTATGAAGTGGCATCCTGGCTGGAAGATATTGCGGCTTCTATTAAAATTTTTAAGCTAAATTCTAAAACCGAAATTCACGTTGCGGAAACTGATAAAAGAGTCGTTAAATATCTTAACGAAAGAACTTCACATTTTCGAGTGCTTGTGATTCAGTACAAAACTATTGTTGCGTTCAAGGTCATTATTACTTTGGTAATGCTTGTCATCGGTACCTATCTTTTGGTAAACCAACAGTTGAACATCGGTGCCTTTATAGCAACAGAAATCGTAGTGTTGACGATTATGGCAGCGGTGGAAAAGCTGATTATCAGTTTAGAAAGTTATTATGATGTCATCGCAGCCTTAGCGAAGTTGAACAAAGTAACCGACTTGCCGGAGGAAGAAATGGGAGCTATTGCTTTTGAAAATCAGAATAGCGGTTTTGAAATAGAGTTCAAAGAGGTGAATTTTGCATTCAATGATTATCAGATGATTTTAGAAAATGTCAATTTTAAAATCGCAGAAAATTCACTCAACGTTATCACAGGATCGCTCGGTGCTGGCAAATCTCTGCTTCTCAATATGATGACCAGTTTTTATGAGCCATCTTCCGGACGTATTTTGATCGATAAAATTCCGTTGAAAAATGTGGATAAAATATCGCTCCGAAACCAGATCGGAATGTTCCTGGAAGATATGACCATCATTAAAGGAACGGTCTATGAAAATATAGTTCTGGGACAAACCCATATTTCTGCAGAGCAAATTCTCGAAGCTTCTGAGCAAATTGGAATAGAAGATTTCTCAAGTCAGTTTAGCAACGGTTTTTTTACCAACATTAGCGAAACCGATACAGAGATTTCTTTTAGTTCTAAAAAGAAAATTATGCTGCTGAGGGCTTTAGTGGGCGAAAGAAGATTGTTGATTCTGGAAGATCCTTTGGACGGAATGGATGATGCATTTAAGATAAAAATGAGAGAACATCTTTCTAATCTTAAAGAAAATACCACCGTTATCGTTGTTTCCGAAGATCCGGAAATGATAGAAATAGCAGATCAGCATCTTCACATTGAAGAAGGTACAGTGAAAATTTTATTCAATAAAAATTAAAAAAAATGGAACTGCAATCAGTCAATCAAATATATCATATTCATAAAAAATCAAGAGTGAAAAGGTGGTTTCTTTTTATCTTTCTTGGAGGTATTATCGTGCTATTTTTACCGTGGACTCAGAATATAAAAGTACAGGGAAATGTTAGCACGCTTTATCAGGAACAGCGACCACAACAACTGAATTCTCCAATACCAGGAAAAATCATCAAATGGTATGTGAAAAACGGTGATTATGTAAAAAAAGGCGATACACTTCTTCAACTTTCTGAAGTTAAGGAAGATTATCTGGATCCGCTTTTGGTAAAACGAACTGAGCAACAAGTAGATGCGAAAAAAGGTTTGCAGAAATATTACGAGGCCAAAGTTGGAACCACCAATAGTCAATTACAGGCTTTAAATTCTGCAAGAGATTTGAAGTTGAGTCAGCTTAAAGTGAAAATCAGTCAGCTCAATAATAAACTGGCGGGAGAGGAGGCAGAGCTGGTAGCAGTAAACAATGAATTGAAAATGACCTCTGACCAATACGAAAGACAGAAGAAAATGTATGATGAAGGTTTGGTTTCGCTTACTCAGTTTCAGCAGAGAAGTGTTTCTTATCAAAATGCTTTAGCTAAGAAAACTGCCACAGAAAATAAACTGGCGCAAACCCGACAGGAAATTGTGAATGTAAGCATCGAACAAAATGCTACCATTCAGGATTACAATGAAAAACTGAGCAAAACCGAAGGCGACCGTTTCCAAAGTATGGGACAGATCGAGGGAAGCGATGGTGATATTGCCAAACTTGAAAATCAGGTGGCGAATTACCGCGCAAGACAAGGTTTATATTTCGTAATCGCTTCTCAAGACGGACAGGTGGTTCAAATCAACAAAGCCGGAATTGGGGAAATCCTGAAAGACGGGGAAAGTATTGCAACCATCGTTCCCGATAAAGTAGATTATGCAGTTGAAATTTACATTAAACCAGTCGATTTACCTCTGGTAAAAGAAGGACAACGCGTGATGTGTATTTTTGATGGTTTTCCGGCAATTGTGTTTTCTGGTTGGCCAAATTCCAGCTATGGTACTTTTGCAGGAAAGGTAATTGCAATAGAAAATAACATCAGTGCAAACGGAATGTTCAAAGCATTGGTGATTCAGGATAAAAACGAAAAACAATGGCCTCCGAAAATCAAAATGGGAACCGGAGTTCAGGGAATTGCGATTCTTAATGACGTTCCGATCTGGTACGAATTGTGGCGAAACATCAACGGATTCCCGCCGGATTATTATGAAGTAAAAACCGAAAAATCTGCGAAAGATGAAAAGTCTAAAAATTAAATTTTCAGCGCTTCTCATTCTGTTTAGTGTTCAGTTTTCTTTTGCGCAGGATTCTCTGAAACTTTCGCATCAGGAATTTCTGAATATTGTAAAAAATTATCATCCGCTAGCTTTAAAGTATCAGCTTCAGAATAAAATTGCCAATGCCGAAATTACCAAAGCCAGAGGAAATTTTGATCCTGTTCTCGCAGGAAAACTCGGAGAAAAAAATATTGACGGAACAAAATATTACGAACAGAAAAATGTAGAACTCGGCATTCCCACTTGGTACGGAATCGATATTACTGGAAGTTACAATTATCTGGATGGTGAGAAACTAAACAACAGCGAAACAAAAGGAGGTCTGTATCAGTTTGGTGTTACAATTCCTTTGGCGAAAAATCTTCTGTACGATAAAAGACGAGCAATGCTCGATCAGGCAAAATTCGGACTGAAAATGACGGAAGCCGAACAAATCGTTCTCACCAATGAACTTCTTTTGGATGCTGAAAATACATATTGGGATTGGGTAAAAAATTATGAGATCTACAAACTTCAGAAATCTGCGGTAGAGATCAACAGAAAAAGGCTCGAACTTACCAAAAAGACTTACGAGTTTGGAGAAAGACCGGCAATTGATACAGTGGAAGCTGCTTCACAATTGCAGAGTTTTGAGCTTCAGGAAAGAAATGCTTATCTTAATTTTGTAAAAAGTACACAAGAATTGCAAATGTTTCTCTGGAAAGATAAACAAGACTTGTACGAAATTGCTCAGCTTATTTTTCCATCTTCAAGTCTCGATGAACATTCCGGATATTCTGATTATGAATTTCTGTTGCAGAATTTAGAATCGAAACTGCTTCAGAATCACGCTTCATTGGAATATTATCTTCAGAAGCAAAATATTCTCGAAAGTGAAAGAAGGCTCAAATGGCAAAGTTTCCTTCCAAAGATTGATTTTACCTATAATTTTTTTAACAAAGAAAATTACAAATCTGATTTTCTTCCTTTGTTTGATAATAATTTCCAATATGGACTGAAGCTCGAGATTCCCATATTTCAAAGACAGGCAAGAGCAGATTACGAAATAGCGAAACTGAAAATTTCTCAAAACCAGCAGGATTCGCAACTGAAATTAAGAGAAATCAATACTAAAATAGAAACCTATAAATACGAAGTGACTAATTATTTCAGTCAGATTGATATTTCAGCAAAAAATCTTAACAATTATCAAAGACTTCTGAATGCGGAAGAAACGAGATTCGGCAATGGGGAAAGTTCACTATTTTTAATCAACTCCAGAGAAAATAAATTACTGGATGCAAGAGAAAAAAACATCGATCTAAAAGCCAAATTCCTGAAAAGCTACAACAAACTAAAATGGTTTAATGAGAATTTTCTAAGATAAAAGTCGGGAGAAGTCTAATAATTTCTCCCTACTTCTTTACAAAGTTCCAAATACTCTTTTGGCATTTCCGATGAGCCAAATCCGGTCTCATAATATTCGTCAGAATGTGGAATATAGATGCTGTACTTTTTACTAAATGGAAATATTGGAATGAAAAATAACTCGAAATAATTTTTGTAAACCGACACAATAGCATTTGCCATAAAGCCATTTTTCAGGACTTTACGGTCTTCTTTTCCTACGAGTTTGGTTTTGATTCCGAAGATGAAGAACATTAGTTTAATTAGAACTTAGCCTTAACAAAATACCAGATCAACATTCCCCAACTGATAATCATAAACAATCCACCAATTGGTGTAATTGGTCCCAAAAATTTCAGATTAATACCCCAATAATCCTGAAAACTTAAGAAATAAATACTCACTGAAAACAAGAATGCTCCTGCAATCATCAAAATCGAAATCCATTTTTCAGATGAGGTATCAAATTTCAAAATATAACCGACAATCAACAAAAAGAAAGCCGCATAAATTTGATATCTCACACCAGTTTCAAAGCTTTCCAATCTTTCTACAGATAATATTTTTTTGAAGGCGTGCGCACCAAAAGCACCCAGAATTACGGATAACAAACCGTAGATTCCTCCTATGATTAAAGTCAAATTTTTCATTTATAGTTTAAAATTTTAAAGATTAATGACAAAGTTCCGATGGCAATAAAAATCCAAGCGAATTTTTTATTCTGAGCAAATCCGGGATTTTTTGTCAACTTAAGAAATATTCCAAAAACCAGCATAAAAGCTGAAAGTGCTATTCCAAACATATTTTATTTTTGTCTCAATTTCTCCAATTCCGCAATCACTTCGTGATGACTTACTGTTTTATCTTTGAAATAAGTGACAAAATGTTGTTTCTCTTCTTCCGTTGCTCCAAATTGATTCAATATATTGAAAAGATGCATTTTCATATGACCTTTCTGAATTCCTGTCGTTACCAAAGAACGAAGTGCACCAAAGTTTTGAGCCAATCCCGAAACTGCCAAAATACTCATCAATTCCTGAGCAGATGGTTTTCCAAGAAGTGCCAAAGAGAATTTTACCAAAGGATGAAGATTCGTCAATCCGCCAACAACACCAACCGCAATTGGCAAGTCAATCCAGAATCTGAAAATCCCATTATCCGTGGTGCAATGCGTCAATGAAGAATATTTTCCATTTCTCGCTGCATAAGCGTGTGCGCAAGCTTCCGTTGCTCTGAAATCATTACCGGTTGCAATTACAACGGCATCCACACCGTTCATAATTCCCTTATTATGCGTCGTAGCTCTGTACGGCTCGATTTCCGCAATTGTCACAGCACGTTTGAATTTCCACGCAAATTCTTCATTAGAAATCCCGCTGTCATCTTTCAAATCTTCAATTTTACAAGAAACTTCAGCGCGAACAATACAATCCGGTGTGAAATTAGAAAGGATATTCATCACGATTTGAAGCGAATTTTTTTCCTCCTGCGAGAAACTTTCCTCATTGGCAACTTCTTCCTTCAAAGTCTTACCAAATTGTTCCAGACAAGAATTAATAAAATTCGCGCCCATCGAATCTACAGTGTCAAAGCTCGCTTTCAGCTGGAAATAGTTTTCCAGTTCCGAAGTTTTGTCAATCAGTTTGATATCCAAGATTCCACCGCCTCTTTTTCTCATATTGGCAGTGATATTTTCAGTCGCTTCCAGCAATTTTTTCTTCAGTTTAAAATTGAAAAAATGAAGCAGTTTATGCGGTTCCACATTCATCACAAAATGCGTGTGACCTAATTTTTCTGTGTTGATAATAGTTGTTTTGAAACCGCCTTTGTCCAGCCAGAATTTTGCAGCTTTGGATGCGGCCGCCACAACGGAACTTTCTTCCACTGCCATTGGAAGTGCCAGAAGTTTTCCGTCAATCAGAAAATTCGGAGCAATTCCGTAAGGCATATAAAAATTGGAAATCGTGTTTTCCGAGAACTCATCGTGAAGTTTTTGTAACGCCGAGTTATCGTTCCAGTATTGATTTAAAATATGTTGATATTCTTCGTTTCCTTCAAGATATTCATTTACGAGCCAGTCGATTTTTCCTTGTTTTGTTAATTTGGAAAAGCCTTCAACGGGTTTATGATTCATATAGAGTATTTATTTAATTTGATATGAGATTTTTTTAGTCAATTTAATTTCATATTAAAATTTTAATGATGGTAAAGATACTAATTTTATAGTTTTAGACTGTTGGTAACATTTATCATAAATTCTTGATATTTGTCAAATATGGAACTAAATTTGAAGTTTAGTTATGTCAATATAATATTAAATACTCAAATGAACTTCGACCGCATAAAAGAAAAACTCGAAATACTTGCAGACGCTGCGAAGTACGATGTTTCGTGTTCTTCCAGCGGTGGGAAAAGAAAAAACAATGGCGGATTGGGAGATAGTTCTGCAAGTGGAATTTGTCACACTTATACAGAAGACGGACGTTGCGTCTCACTTCTCAAAATCCTTTTGACCAATCATTGCATTTACGATTGCATCTATTGTGTTTCCAGAAAATCAAATGACATTAAACGTGCCGCTTTTACAGTGGAAGAAGTAGTGGATTTGACCATCAGTTTTTACCGCCGAAATTACATTGAAGGGTTATTTCTAAGTTCAGGAATTTTCAAAGATGCCGACACAACAATGGAACGTCTGGTTCGGGTGGCGAAAAAACTGAGAACCGAACACAATTTCAATGGTTATATTCATCTCAAATCAATTCCTGGAGCAAGTGACGATTTGATGAATGAAGCCGCACTTTACGCAGACCGACTTTCTGTAAACCTCGAAATTCCAACCGAATCTGGCTTGAAATTATTAGCGCCTGATAAAAATCGTGAAGATATGCTTCAGCCGATGCGAATCGTTCAAAAGGGAATTCAGCAATATAAAGACGAGAAAAAAATCATCCGAAGTACTCCTAAATTTGCGCCCGCTGGACAATCAACGCAAATGATTGTTGGCGCCACCAATGAAAACGATTTGCAAATCATCAAAGTTGCAGACCATTTCTACAAAAACTATGGAATGAAACGCGTTTATTATTCTGGCTATATTCCTGTAACTGTGGACAATCGTTTGCCGGCAATCACGGCGGAAGTTCCTGTTTTGAGGGAAAATCGTTTGTATCAATCCGATTGGTTGATGAGGTTTTATGGTTTTAAGGCAGATGAAATTTTGGATTCTGGGATGCCTTTTTTGGATTTGGAAGTGGATCCCAAGCTAAGTTGGGCTTTGAGAAACTTAGATCAGTTTCCAGTAAATCTTCAAACTGCGGATTATAAAATGATTCTCAGAATTCCAGGAATCGGTGTGAAAACTGCGCAGAAAATTGTGAGCGCAAGACAATTTCAAGTTTTGACAATTGACCATCTTAAAAAACTCGGAGCAGCTGTAAACAGAGCCAAATATTTCATTGATTTTACTTATGGAAACCCATTTCTGAAACATTTAACCGATTTGAATTTGAGAAAATTAATTATCGGGGGAAGTCAGTCAAAATTTCAGAATCAGTTTTCTCAGCAATTGACATTGTTTTAATTAAAATGACCACTCTTCTCTACGACGGCAGTTTCGATGGGCTTTTCACAGCGATATTTGAAGTTTTCGAGTATCGTTATCAGGACGTGGAAATCGTTAACAGAGAAAATTTCCAACAGAAAAATATGTTTGCGGAGATTCACGAAGTTGTTACCCAACAGGAAAAGTCGGAAAGAGTTCTCAATAAATTAGAAAAAAGCATTGGAAAGTCTGGAATTAATGATTTGCTTAGAGTTTATCTTTCCGAAGATTTAGAATTAGAACAATTGATTTTTTCTGCCGTAAAACAATCCATCAAACATCCAAACGAAAACATTCTTCAAAATTTTGCCAACGATGATATTCTGAAAATCGCTAAAATCTGTAAATCCGTCAGTCGGGAAAGACACAGGATGACCGCTTTTATAAGGTTCGAGAAAATGCAGGATGATATTTATTTCGCGAAGATTGACCCGGATTTCAATGTGTTGCCTCTGATTCGGAAACATTTTAAAGACCGATATGCCGATCAAAAATGGATGATTTATGATTTGCGAAGACATTACGGATTGTTCTACGATTTGGAAAACTGCGACTTTTTTTATCCCGATGAAAAATTAGATTTAAATCAATACCAGGAGAAATTCCACGAAGAAGAAAAAAAATACCAAACGCTCTGGCAAAGCTATTTCACTAAAACCAATATTAAGGAACGGAAAAATATAAAACTGCATATTCAGCACGTCCCGAAGCGATACTGGAAATATTTGCCGGAGAAATGGTGATTCGGAGCCGTCGCCCGCAGCAGGGATAGTAGCGGATATCCTTTTTTGCGCTGGCAAAAGCTTTGGCAAAAAGATAGCAGCGGATAGCCCGGCCGGCAGATTTGCATCGGGACAGCTTTGGAAATCTGACGAACTGCCCTAATTCTGCCCATTATTCAATTCTTAACTTACATCAATGTGTGGGAAATCTTACCGACCTAAATTTGCATCATAATTAACAACAAAATATTAAAATTATGGCAACTAAATGGTTATTGGACCCAACACATAGCGAGATCACTTTCAAAGTAAAACACCTGATGATCTCTAACGTAAAAGGAGAATTCACGACTTTCAACGCAGAAATCGATGCAGAAGACGATACATTCGCCAACGCAAAAGTTTCAGCTTTTATCGATACAGATTCTATTTTCACCAACAATACAGACCGTGACAATCACCTGAAATCAGCAGATTTCTTCAACGCAGAAGCTAACCCGAAAATCACTTTCGAAGCTTCAACTCTTAACGGTGATGTTACAGGAAACCTCACTATTAACGGCGTTACAAAACCAGTGACGTTGAACGTAGATTTCGGTGGTGTGAATGTTGACCCTTGGGGAAATACAAAAGCAGGTTTCTCTTTCGAAGGAAAAATCAAAAGAAGCGACTTCGGTTTGACCTGGAATGCAGCTTTGGAAACAGGCGGTGTAATGGTGAGCGAAGAAGTTAAAATTGCAGGCGAATTGCAGTTTGTAAAACAATAAAAGAATACAATAGTATTTATAGTTTGAGTTTTTTAAAGTATAAACAGAGTTCGCTTTGTTTATACTTTTTTTGATTTTGAGAATAATTATTTGGGCAGCTTTATCCGTCCTCCGTTCCCGCTTTTTTCTTTTTTGATAAAAAAGAAAAAGAGCTCCACTCAGGCCGGGCTGCAGATTCAATATAAAAACAACATTTGTAAAAAAATCGAAGATTTCAAAAAACTTAATTGTCCTTAAGTGGCTTTTGTGGTTTAGAGAATCAACTTAACTGTGAAAAAAAATCTGCTCAATCAGCCAAATCCGGAGAAACAAAAACTCAATCAAAATACTTTTTACATTATATATTAATACATTTTACAATGAACCTCAACGACCTTTCAAAAATATCTGATAATTTCCGAACCACAGAAAAAATGCCGGTTCTGTTTTTGGGACACGGTTCTCCGATGAACGCTATCGAAGAGAATATTTTTGTTCAGGGCTTCAGGAATATCAGCAAAGAAATTCCAAAACCGAATGCCATTATCTGTATTTCTGCGCATTGGTTTACGAACGGAACTTTCGTCACGGCGATGGATATGCCGAAAACCATTCACGATTTTTACGGTTTTCCAAAAGAATTGTTTGATATTCAATATCCTGCAAAAGGAAGCCCGGAATTAGCCAAAGAAACTGCTGAGTTATTAGCTCCGGTTTTGGTGGAAGAAGACCACAGTTGGGGATTGGACCACGGCGCTTGGTCAGTTCTCAGACATCTGTATCCAGATGCAGATATTCCGGTGATTCAGTTGAGTATAGATTATACAAAACCGCCTCAATATCATTTTGATTTAGCAAAAAAATTATCCAAACTCCGCGAAAAAGGAATCCTGATCATCGGAAGTGGAAATATTGTCCACAACCTCCGATTGATCGACTGGAAAAATATCGATACCGTGGGAGCGGGCTGGGATTGGGCAATAGAAGCCAGAGAAAAAACCAACAACTGGCTTTTAGACGGCGATTTTCAAAAGTTAATAGATTATCATAAACAAGGTTCGTTTTTGCAATATGCAGTTCCTACACCAGACCATTTTCTACCAATGATTTACAATCTTGGTCTGAAAGAAAAATCAGAAGAATTATCATTATTCAATGACTCGTTAATTGGTGGTTCTTTGAGTATGACATCGATAAGAATTGGTTAATACTTTTTCCGCAATGCTCCAGCGGAGCAATTTGTTAATAGCAACATCAGATAAACAAACAAAAAGCTCTGTAGGAGCGACCTGTTGATTACAATAAATTACAGGTCGCTCCTACGGAGTTTTAATTGATGATGAATTTTTATTTCTATTAATAGTTTATCCCTCTGGGATTTAGTCCAATATTTTCTCAAAACAAACGCTGTTATCAACTCCAACATATTGCCCATAATTGGGGATACTTTTATAACCGCATTTTGGGTAAAGCGCAACAGCTTCGACTTGTTTTTTTCCTGTTTCCAGAACTGTTTTTTCGTAACCTAATTCTTTAGACCACGTTTCTAATTCCTTCAAAATTGTAGAAGCCAAACCTTTTCCTCGTTTTTCAGGAAGTGTGAACATTCTTTTCACTTCCATCGATATTGAATCCACTTCTTTGATAGCGCCACAGGCAACAGCTTCATCATTATCAAAAATTACGACACAATTTTTGAGCATATCAATTTTGTTGTATTGATGATAGAAAGCGTGTTCTTCGCCATCTATTACGGCAAGATAGGAATCTAATTGCTTTACTAATTTTTGAAAATCTGGGTTTTCAGAGGTTGTTCTAAGGATTTTCATTAATAATTTCATTGAGGAAAACGCTTCGACTCCGCTCAGCGTGACATTTCTAATACTAAACTTTGATTATCAATTGTCAGTCTGAGCGGAGTCGAAGACTTTATTGTTTTATAATTTAATTCACTACAAATTTTCTTTCTCTAATCAACTCCGCAATTTTCAAAATATCCTCACCAATCAATCGGTCACTTTCCAATTTCGGAACTACAGAACGGATGATGGCATAATTTTCTTCTACAATTTTGGAACATTTCGCTGGTCTTCGGAATTCCAAACCTTGAGCTGCAAACATTAATTCGATAGCTAGGATATTTTCTAAATTCCCTAAAATTTGATTGAATTTTCTACCGGAAATACTTCCCATAGAAACGTGGTCTTCCTGACCTAAACTTGTCGGTATAGAATCTGCCGAAGCTGGAAAACAAAGCGTTTTGTTCTCAGTAACCAGAGCTGCGCTCGTATATTGTGGAATCATAAATCCGGAATTAAGCCCAGAACTTTCTACTAATAATTTCGGTAAGCCGTATTTTCCCTCCAAAAGAAGATAACTTCTTCTATCAGAAATATTCCCTAATTCTGCAGCAGCTAATGAAGCATAATCCAAAGGCAACGCCATCAGTTGTCCGTGGAAATTGCCACCGGAAATTGATTCTTCTGCGCTTAAAACAATCGGATTGTCCGTCACGGAATTCAGTTCAGTTTCTGCCATTTGTTTTAGATGTTCGAAGGCATTTCTGCTCGCACCGTGAACCTGCGGAACACATCGCATAGAATAAGGGTCTTGAACTCTGTCACAGAATTCGTGGGACTTGAGATTATCTGAATCTTTAAGAAAATTTCGCATTCTTTCTGCTACTTTTCTGCTACCGTCAAACGGACGGATCTCGTGCAACTCTTTCTTGAACGGACTTGATGAACCTCGGTAAGCCTCGATGCTCATTGATGCAGTCAAATCTGCCAAATCCAAAAGATATTCGAATTTTGCAAGACCAGTAATGGCGTGAGCTAATATAAATTGCGTTCCATTAATTAAGCCTAAACCTTCTTTCGGGCCGAGTTTTAAAGGTTGGATGTTATGTTTTTCCAAAACTTCGGAAGTAACTTTGATTTCGTCGTTTTCCCAAACCTGACCTAAACCTAACAATGGCAAAACCAAATGAGCCAACGGCGCCAAATCTCCGGAAGCACCAACAGAACCTTGCTCCGGAACAACAGGAATAATATCCAATTCCAACATCAGAATCAATCGCTCAATAACATCTAATGAAACTCCCGAAAATCCTTTCGACAAAGCATGGATTTTGGAAATCATCATTATTTTGGAAATGTCTTTTTGGATTGGTTTTCCAACACCAACAGCGTGAGAAATAATCAAATTATGCTGAAGTTGAGCCGTTTCTGATTCCGAAATCTTAGTGTCACAAAGTGGTCCAAAACCTGTGTTGATGCCATAAACAGTTCTGTCAGAAGCTACGATTTTCTGAACATTCTGTTGTGACTTTATGATTTGCTCTTTTGATTGTTGATTGAGTTGGGCTTTGGCAGGATTTTGTAAAATCTCTAAAACATTCTTAAATCCCAATTGGTCGATTCCGTAAATCATCACTGAAAAAAAATTTCCTAAAAATACACTTTTCGGGAGGAATATTGGAAAAGGATTTATTAATTAATCAAATCTCAAATCCTTCGCCTGACGAATATGCGCCAAATGATGCTGACAATGCCAGCCGTAAATCAAAATGTTTTCTTTGAACAAAATCTTTTCCGATTGTTCCGGATGAATGAATTCTTTACTCAAATCTTCCACGGTCAACGTTTTCAAAAGATAAGCCCATCGCGCGTGCAAAGCTTCCAGAAGTTGCAAAGAAACCAATGGTGAGAGATTGTTGTCCGGTAATTCTGCCCAAAGACTTTCATCATAAGGTTTGATGGTAGGAACATTTTCCGTCAATGCCAGTTTGAATCTCATATAACTGTTGATATGACTGTCGGCGCAATGATGAACGACTTGAGAAATCGTCCAACCTTCTGGTCTATAGCTTAACTGTAAATCCTTTTCATCAAGATTTTGAATCTCAGCTTTGACAAGATTCGGAAAATTTTCTATGTCAGAAATCGCAGAATCGATGATGTCTTTTGTTATGGATTCTGGTTTTACGAATTTTCCGACTGGATATTTTAATTGTTCTAAGTTCATTATTTCAAATTCTTCATCAGAATAGCTTCCATTTTTTCGTAACCTAATTTGGTTGGGTGGATTCCATCTTCTGCGATTTCTTTAGACAATCCATTTTTTTCGTCTTTCAAAACTGAATGATAATCGACATAAGTGATTTTGTTTTTCTGTGCGTAATCTTTTATCATTTTGTTAAGAGCAATCACTTTTTTTGCAGGTTCTTTGCCATTTCTCCAAGGGAAATCGTAAGCCGGAAGAACAGAACAAAGAACGACTTTGATGTTGTTGGCTTTTGCCAATTCTGCCATAGAAACAATATTTCCGAAAACTTTTTCTAAAGAAATCGGACCTTGATTTTCCGCAATATCGTTAGTTCCGGCAAGAATAATGACACGTTTTGGTTTCAGTTTAATCACATCTTCCCGGAATCTCAAAAGCATCTGCGAAGTCACTTGTCCACTAATTCCTCGTCCTACAAAGTTATTTTTTGTAAAAAATCCCGGGTCTGTAGCAAACCAACCTTCTGTAATAGAATCTCCCATTAAAACAGAATTTGGAGCAATATTTTGAGAAATAACCTGTTGATTTTGTTTTTCGTATCTGCCAAAATTGGCAAAGTCTTGAGCTTTAGACATTGTAGAAAATAAGATGATAATAAAAGTTAGGATTTTCATTTTTCTGATTATAATCAAATTTATGAAATAAGAATGATTGAAATGTTTTATTTTAATCAAACTTGGCTGAGCGAAGCGCCTTTGCCTCGTTATCTTTTCTTTTTTCAAGGAATCGGCGAATTATCATTTGCGAACCTTAAATATTTTCAATAATTATAAAAAAATCTTTGAGAGCTTTGCGTTCAAAATAATATCAATAATTTTACAAAATGGAAAACACTTCAAAAGACCCTTTGCACGGCAAAAGATTGGACGCGATTCTTGAGGAATTGCTAGAATACTACAAAGGTTATGGAGAATTGGGAAAACAAATCAACATCAAGTGTTTTACGGGCGAAAATCCAAGTGTGAGTTCCTCTCTCAAATTTCTTCGCAAAACACCTTGGGCAAGGGCAAAAGTAGAGAGTCTGTATCTCTACGTTTTGAGAAAGAAAAAGAAGCAAGGTCTTTAGCGCTAAAGAAATTTTTTTTCCCCAACGTTAAAGGGAGAAATTTCTTAAATGGTTTATCAAAGTCACTCCCTTTAGGGTTGGGGAAATGATTTTGATAATCAATCCAAAAATTCTCCAGTTACATAATACCAACGATTCTGAATCATTTTGAATTGCGACAACTCGTGGTGAACCTGTGGTTTTCCATCTTCATCAACATAAAAAGCCTTAAATTCTACTTTATTAGTTGAAGGTTTATCGACAATTTCCAGCTTCGTCCATTCATTGATTTCGCCCCATTCCTGCAAGTCTTTTTTATTATGAAACTGTCTTTTGTTAGGCGAAGTTGTTTCCCAAAGATATTCTCCATTCGGAATTGCGAAAGCTGAAAAACGGGAACGCATCAAAGATTCCGCTGTGGGAGGGAACTTTTCTTTGGCGTGATAAGGCTGACAACAATCTTCGTAGGATTTTCCGGAACAACAAGGGCAAGTCGTCATATCTATCTAGTTTTATTATTTAGAATGACAAATTCCATTGTTTTGGCAACGTGTTTTTCTTTGATGATGCCATTTGCATAAAAACTATTTTCTCCAGAATCATATTTATCAAGATAAGCCTGATTGATTTCCTGTTCAAGTTCAGATAAATCCTCAGGGATTCTAGCTTCAATTTTATAGATGGTTTCTCCGCATTTAATCTCTCCAAGATTATCTTTTAGAAAAGTATTGTACCAGCTTTTTTCTGCAAATCCCCAAGAGCGGGCAAAAATTCGGTTTTCCACAGTAACCATCCAAATTTCCAGAAAAGTTTCTCTTTCCTTGCCGGCTTTTATACCGATTAAATTGTGAGAATTAATGTATTGAATTGCTGTATTCATTTTTGCGATTTAATTATTTTGACTGCATAACTTTGTCAAAGATTTTAAACTTTGACAAAGTGCTAAAAACCCCAATTATTCTCCAAACGCACGCTTTAGTAAACTCTCTACTTTTGGCTCGCTTCCTCGGAAATTTTTGTACAATTCCATTGGATTTTTAGTCCCACCAGAAGAAAGAAGAACTTTATATTTCGCCGCAATATCAGGATTAAAAATTCCATTTTCTTTGAAATATTGGAAAGCATCCGCATCCAAAACCTCAGCCCATTTGTAAGAATAATAACCCGCCGAATAACCGCCTTGGAAAATATGCGAAAAACTTGGACTTGCCGCAGTTTCCGGATTGCTCGGGTAAAGATTGGTTGCCGCAGTTTTCTCCACTTCAAACGCTTTCACAGTCTTATTCTCCAACGCTCCAACTTCTGTATGATAAGCCATATCCAATAAACCGAATCCAAGCTGTCTCAAAGTCTGATAACCTTCCATAAAGGATTTGCTTTGGGATAATTTCTCGATTTTTTCAGTTGGAAGAATTTCTCCCGTCTGATAATGTTTAGCGAAAGTTTTCAAGAATTCTGGTTCATAGCAATAGTTTTCCAGAAACTGAGAAGGCAATTCTACAAAATCCCATTTGACCGAAGTTCCGGAAAGATTCGGATATTGCGTGTCTGCGAGAATCCCGTGAAGTGCGTGTCCGAACTCGTGGAAAAGCGTTGTCACTTCCTGAAAAGTCAATAAACTTGGTGTGTCCTTGGTCGGTTTTGTGAAATTGCAAACAACCGAAATATGCGGACGAGAATTTTCTCCGTCTTTTTTATATTGATTTTTATAGCTCGTCATCCACGCACCGGCACGTTTCCCTTTTCTTGGGTGATAATCTACATAAAGCAGAGCTTTGAAGTTGGATGATGGATGATGGATGTCGGAAGTTTCCGTTGAATTGCTATCATCCTGCTTCCCGCTTCTGACCTCTGACACTTCATAGGTTTTTACATCCTGATGATATTTCTGAACATCAGTAATTTCTTTAAACTCTAATCCGAATAATTTTCCTGCTAATCCAAAAACAGCTTCCTGAACTTTTTCCAACTGGAAATAAGGTTTCAGTTCTTCATCATCAATATCGAATTTTTGTTTTCTTAATTTTTCTGCGTAGAAAGTGTGGTCGTAGCTTTGGATATCATCGATTCCGTCAGCTTTTGCCAAAGATTTTAATTCTTCGATTTCTTTTTTGGCATAAGGCGTTGCTTTTTCCAGAAGTTCATTGAGAAACTCAAAAACTTTTTCGGGAGATTTTGCCATTCTTTCTTCCAAAACAAAATCTGCATAATTCTTATAACCTAATAGTTCCGCTTTTTCCTGACGAAGTTTTACAATTTCTTTGATGAGGTTTTGATTGTCAAATTCGCCACCGTCAAAGGATTTTTTTCCGTTGGCCAAAGCCAATTCTTTTCTCAGTTCGCGGTTTTCAGCGTAAGTCATTGCCGGAAGATAGCTTGGATATTGCAACGTAATCACATAACCGTCCAAACCTTTTTCCTTGGCATCGTCTTCATATTGCTGAATGACGGCTTCCGGAATGCCTTTTAAGTATTCTTTACTAGTGATGTGTTTGAAATAAGCGTTGGTTGAAGCCAGGGCATTTTGTCCAAACTGAAGCGATTTTGTAGATAATTCCATGTTGATTTTCTCCAGTTTTTTTTTGTCTTGCTCACTCAATAAAGCGCCGCTTCTCACAAAACCTTTGTAAGTTTCGTTGAGTAACATTTCCTGTTCTTCATTCAGAGATAAAATGTCTTTCTGGTCGTAAACCTTTTTTATTCTTTCAAATAGTTTTTCGTATTGAGAGATTTTGGAAGAGAATTCAGTCAATAATGGTGAAACTTCCTGAGCAATTTTCTGAATCTCGTCATTAGTTTCTGCAGAATTTAAGTTGAAAAAAATATTGGAAACCCTGTCCAGCTGCTCTCCCGAAAAAGCCATTGCTTCAATCGTATTTTCGAAAGTTGGTTCTTCTGAGTTATTTGTTATTTCATCAATTTCTTGTTCGGAAAGGTGGATTAATTCCTGGAAAGCTGGCAGATAATGTTCTTCTTTGATTTCCTCGAAAGGCGATGAGGTATATTTGGTGTTGAATTTTTCTAAAAGTGGATTCATAAAGATGAATTATTAATGATAAATTATAAATGATTTTCTGTGTGTCGTAATTGACAAATTTAGTACCTAAAGTTGAAAGTATGACAAAATTGCGCCCCGACTTGAACGGAGCTCATTTTTTTATTGCAATGTCCGAAATTTCTATTGTTGGACTAACTTTCTTTGCAATAAAAAAATAGCGGGAGTGGAAGGCGGATAAAGGCGCCCAAATTAACAGTAGTAAAAAGGAAAATGAAATATTATCAGAGAAAAAGTTTTTGTGTTCAAATTCTTTTTAGATTTGTTTTAAACTTAAAACTAATTTATTATGAAGAAATTTCTGAAAATCATTAGCGTCATCGTGGCAATTATTATTGCTTATTGCGTGATTGCAATGTTGTTTTTTGACAGTAAATGCCATAACGAACAATCTCTCGTTATCAATTCTCCGAAAGAGAAAGTGTGGCAAAATGTGAATTCTATGAAAGCTTTCAACACCTGGAATCCCTGGATGAAAATGGATCCGAATTTGACAGTAACTTACAAAGGAAGGCCTGGTGAAGTGGGCGATGGCTACCATTGGAAAGGAAATGATGATGTTGGTGAAGGCGAACAGGAGATCACAGCAATTGTCCCAAACGAAAAAGTCGCCACAAAAATGCATTTTATCAAACCAATGGATGATAATGCGACTTCGGATTTGCTTTTGGCTTCTGAAGGTTCCGGAACCAAAGTTACCTGGACAATTGATTATGAAATTGAAACGCTTTTCAAACCAATGAAACCGCTAATGACCTGGCAGATGAACAAATCGTTCTCGGAAGGTCTTGGAAAACTAAAAGCACTTTCTGAAAAATAAAAAACAAAAAACGCCTCAGCTAGTTGAGGCGTTTTCATTTGATTTGAAAATTTATTTTGTCTTATTTGATGATTAACTTAGAAACTGCCAAACCTTCATCAGACTTTAGTTGTACTAAGTAATTTCCTGTTCCGATGCCGTTTACAGAGAATGTTTCGTCTCCTTTAGCGGATTTCAGTCCGAAAGATTTTACCAGTTTTCCATTAAAGTCATAGATGTTAATTTGCCCGTTTTTAGCTTTGTTGTATCTGATTTTCAATAATCCGTCTGTTGAAGGATTCTGAACGATTTGCAATGATGTTTTATTCGCATCAATCTTCGTTTCGTCCGTTGCCAAAGCGGTTTGATTACCAAAAATTCTGAACTCTCCCGGTTGAAGAACTACTGTTGTAGAGCCGTTAGCGTTCATAGAAGAATTGTCCATTAGATTGTACCAGTTTCCGGCATAAGGGAAATTAGGTGTTACCGTTTGAGCTGTTGTTGTAAAGTTAGCAACAACTACTACATTTTTCAAAGAACTTGCAGGTAATGCATCATTCCAAACATAGATTCTAGGTAAAAGATTTCCAGATTCTACAGTGAAAGTTGTGGTATCAAAAACCTGACTTGATAATCTAATGGCCAGGATTTTTGACCAAGTATCGTAAACTGCTTTTCTATTAGCATTGGTATCGTAACCTAAAGTGAAAGCGACTGGTTTTGGAGCTGTTCTACAATCGTTATTAATAGTTCCATTCTCACATCTGTTGATACTGAATTCGTAACCCAATTCCCCAAACTGCCAAATCATTTTTGGACCCGGAACAGTGAAGAAAATAGCACCAAATGCTTTTTGTCTTTCAAGCGCAGTATTTAAATCTTTAATGTTGTAAGAACCGTTGGCATTTCCATAAGCTAAGTTTTTGAACATTAGTCTTTCCTCGTCATGACTCTCGCCATAACTCATATTTCTTCTTTCGGAAAAATCATGATTTCTAAAATCAACTCTGTTGAAGTTGCTGTCAGAAGCGTAACCCATTGTGTTTTGATTGTAAGGTCCAACTAAATTATCCCACATCATTACACCTTTTCCTTCATTTATTCTATAATTTGCCCATTGCTGTTCTTCTGCATCTGTTCCCAAATGCTCGAATATAATGTAAGAAGTCGGGTCATACGACCATTGATAATCCGAATATAATTTCAGAACATCCACTCTGTCTTGCTGATAAGAACCTGTACAATTTTCATCTGATGCAGTACAATTTTGTGTAAAACCTTTCGTCAAATCCCAACGGAATCCATCGATTTTATATTCATTAATCCATTGTTCCAAAACTCTGTTTACATAATATCTTGTTTCAGGTTTTGAATGGTTGAAATCATAGAATACACTATAAGCATGTTTTGCAACCTGGTTGAAATATGGATTGTTAGCGGCAACATCTCCGTAACCACCGTTTGTACTTGTAGACCAAAGCCTTTCCAGTGGAGATCTTCCTGAAGCATGGTTAAGCGCAACATCAAGAATCACAGCAATCCCATTCTGGTGGCATTTGTCAATAAATTCTTTGAATTTTTCTGGTGTTCCGTATGCTTTATCCAATGCAAGATGGAATCCCGGATTGTATCCCCAAGAGTTATTTCCGTCAAATTCCATTACCGGCATCAATTCAATGGCATTAACATTTAATCCTTTGATATAAGGGATTTTGTCAATCATAGATTGCCAGTTTTTCTGCTCTGTAAAATCTCTTACCAAAGCTTCGTAAACAATTAGATTTTGTTTTGCTGGTTTTTGGAAATTAGTTACAGTCCAGTTGTAAGCGGGTTTTGCTGTCTGAATTACTGAAACGTCATATTGCTGTCCAGCTGGATAAGCCGGCAAATTAGGATATGTAGATGATGAAATCCAAGGATCATCATCCGGAGATAATACTAATGTCGAATAAGGATCGGCAACTTTTACGCCGTCATTGGTTCTGTATTGGAAAGTATAAACCTGCTGAGGTGTCAATCCTGTGATTTCTAACCAAAATAGATCGGTGTTATTAGTATCTCTTTTCATCACATAGTTGGAAGAAATCTGCCAATTGTTAAAACTTCCAAGCACATGCACATAATTCTTATAAGGCGCATACAATGCTACTCCAACTTTCGTCGGATCATTAGGATCGTAAGTGATACCCTGTCTCATGTAAGAAGGCATTGCAGCCGACTGAGAAACCGGAGTAGGAGAAACTACAAAATTAGAAGTCAAAGTCGTTCCGGATGCTGTCGCGGAAACTTCAATGTTATTATCCGAAGTAACGTTTAATGAAGTATTAATTGTGGAGACATTGCTGGCTGTATAAATTGTATTACCATTAGATTTTACGACATAATTAGCCGGCAAAGAAGTGCTGTAAGTAATAGGGAAAGTACTTCCAGATGCTACAAAGTTGACAGTTCCATTTTGTGGCGTAGTTGTTGTAAACTGAAATCTTCCAACTTCAGAGTAGATATCCTGAGATTGCCCGTTGCCTGTTTTAGTTTTTAAAAGAAAACCAATTCTTCCGATTCCTGTTCTGTTGTAGAACGTTCTTGGAACAAATGTGATTGTATATGTATCTGTTCCGGAATTGTAAGTCAACTTGTTGGACTCATTGGATGAAGCCCAGGTTCCGTTGGTTGGACAGTCTTGGCTGTTAGCATCATTGCTGTCGTAAGACCAAGCCCAAAGATATAGTGCATTGTTGGTAACACCCCAGGTGGACTCGTTAATACTACTTCCATTAAAAGTTATGGTAATCGATTCATCTTCGTTAAAGGATGATGGACTGATAGAGTAGGTTACAGTTTGGGTCTGCGCATACGCTGAGATTGCTATAAAAAAAGCAATCAGGTTGTAAAATAATTTCATAATGTTTAAGGTTCTATATAGAAGCTAAATATATACAAATTTTTATCATTTATAATAATTGCTTAAAACCAGTCTACTTTATTTTTAATTAATTGAATATCATTAATTTAAAAATTTAATTGTAGTCCTAAAGTTAAAATTCTAGATAATTTTTAAAGACGAAAACGGTTGTTGAAAATCTTTTTATTTACAATTAATATTTTTCTTTTTTATCCTTTCTTATAAAATAATAGCCGGTAAAATTTTCATACTTAGTAAGAATTTCTATAATTTTACCACCAATAAAAAACATTAAACATTTGTTTTGGTAAAAAAAATTATACTAAACTTTATATAAATTTTCATTCTAGTATTGATTAATCAATGTTTGTTTATAAATTGCAGTTTATAATTCAATAAATAATATGAAGAGCGCATCCGAGTCCGGTTACCATTTAGACGGAGTTGATAAAGAGATTATTTATATGCTAATGGATAATGCAAAAACATCCCTTGCGCATATATCAAAAAACGTTGGCATCTCTACAACAGCAGTTCACCAAAGAATCAAAAAACTAGAACAAGCAGGTGTTATAGAAAATTCTATATCCTTCCTTAATCCCAGAAAAATTGGATACAAGGTAGTATCGTACATTGGAGTTTTCCTGGAGCAGCCAAGTCATTATCAAGACGCAATTAAAAATCTTAATCTTGTGAATGAAGTTGTAGAAGCGCATTACACTACAGGGAATTACACCATTTTTCTGAAGGTACTTTGCAAAGATAATGACCACCTTATGCAGATCCTAAACAAGATCCAGAAGCTGAAAGGCGTGACAAGAACTGAAACAATTCTTTCTCTGGAGCAAAGCATCAGTAGACAATTGAAAGTTTAAAAAAGTAAATATATTTTTGGAAGGATACATAGAAGTTTGTATCCTTTTTTTATTTTTGTACTTATGGAAATCAATCAATATTTAGACTCAACATACCTGAAAACTCCGGAACAATCTGGGTTGACAGAAGAACAGACTTTTGAAAAAGTTAGAGAATTGACCGATGAGGCGATTGCTTACCACTTCAAAGAGGTGATGATCCGTCCAAACTATGTGAAGCTTATCAAAGATTACTTACTTGCGAAAAATTCTGATGTTTTGGTAGGGACAGTTATCGGTTTTCACGAGGGAACTTATTCTTTAGAAGATAAATTGAAAGAAGCCAATCAGGCAATTTTGGATGGCGTAGATGAGTTGGATTATGTTATCAATTATGAAGCTTTCAAGGCGGGAGATTTAGATTTGGTGAAAAAGGAATTTGTTGAAGGAACTAAATTAGGTCTAGATTTCGGTAAAACTGTAAAATGGATTATAGAAATCGCAGCACTTTCAGATGCTCAGATTGCTGATTTGACTTCAAATATCTGGAATTGGGCACAAGAAAATTTTGAAGAAAAAGATTTCTCAAGAATCTTTGTAAAGTCTTCAACCGGCTTTTATGTGACCGAAGGCGGAAAACCGAATGGCGCAACCTTCGAAGGGGTAAAAATTATGCTAGATAATGCCGGAAAACTTCCTGTGAAAGCTGCGGGCGGAGTAAAAACACCTGCGGACGCAGAAAAAATGATTGCAATGGGAATCCAGAGAATCGGAACTTCAGCAGCCAAAGCTCTTTTGGGCGAAGGTAAAAGCGACGGAGCTTACTAATTTGCATCTATGATATGATCTAAAATTCTCTCAATTTTTGAGAGAATTTTTCTTTTATGTCGAGATTCTATTCCTCCACCCAAACACTCACATTCCCCGCAGGACAAGGGAAATCTGCCCAGCCATTTTCATCAATTGTAATTTTATCCTCAAGATGTCCGGTGAAATCATAAAACGTTTTTCCCGAATATCGTTTTCCTATTTCCATATATTTTTGATTCACATCTTTATTGCTCAAAATAACAGCGCAACCCGAGTGTTCATCATCGCCTTCACGAGTCCAGCCGATACAATGTGCATCATCAAAATAATCTCTCTGCTCACCGTAGGCAAAATCTTTTCTTGCTTTGATGAGTTCTTCAATGGCGTCAACTTTGTCTAGAAAAATCTCATATTCGTTCCCGTCTTTTCCTTGGTCTTTGTAATTTGCTCCATATAAATCGGGATAAAAAACACAAGGATAGCCCTCTTTCCTCAATAAAATCAAAGCATAAGCAATTGGTTTGAACCAAGTTTCAACCGGAGCTTCCAAAGCCTGGAGAGGTTGCGTATCGTGATTATCAACTACGGTTACTGCTTTATCCGGGTGAGAGGCAACCAGTGTTTCATTAAAAATCTCTCTCAAATCATAATCCGGATTTTTGGACGCATCGTGCAGGTTGTGATGCAAAGAGGAATCAAACAAGCTCATACAACCTTCGGTAGAATTTATATAAGCTTGTAAAAGGGGTAATTCTCCCGGAGCCCAATATTCTCCTACGGCAAAAATATCTTTGCCTGTGTTGGCGCGCAGAAGTGTAAGCCATTCCTTGTAAAAATCTGGAGAAATATGTTTCACCGCATCCAGCCTCACTCCATCAAAACCGGTCTGGTCATGGTACCATTTTCCCCAATGATTCAATTCTTCACGAACGAATGGATTTCTATGTTCTATGTCATTATACATCAGATAATCGTAATTCCCTTTTTCATTATCAATAATATCATCCCAACCATCGCCGAAATCGTTAAAAATCTGATAGATGGCTTGATCTAAACCTTCCGCATAATCTACGCCGGAAAAGCAGGTAAAATCCCATTTGAAGTTGGAATAGGTTTCTCCTCTGCCTGGAAATGTAAACTTTGTATAAGATTCAATTTCGAAAACATCGGAAATTACTTTTTCACGGTCATTTTCGTCTACTTTTACCACACGGAATTTCTCCAACTCGTCGCCACCGGCTTTATGATTGAGAACCACATCTGCAATTACCTGGATGTTTTTGCTCTTCAGAGCTTGTATCGCTTCTATATATTGTTGCTTCGAACCATATTTTGTGACAATACCGCCTTTCTGGTCAAACTCTCCCAAGTCAAATAAATCATAAGGATCATACCCGACGGAAAATCCCGCACTTGCGCTTTTGTAGGCAGGAGGCAGCCAAACAGATGTGATGCCTAAGCCAGATAAGTAATCTGCAGATTCCTTTACGTGGTTCCAAAGAAAAGAATCTCCATCGGTGTACCAATGGAAAAATTGTATCATAGTTCCGTTCATGAGATTGTAATGTTTAGTTTATTTGATTCGATTTGATATTTCCAGCTATGAAAATATCAAGCCAAGGCATTCTCATATTTCTGAATTAATATCAGGGCGTACTTTTTGCCTGAAAATGAATTCTTTATTGCTGTTAGAAAAACCACATAAAATGACTAGTCTTCAAGCTCCTGAAAAGGAATTTTTAACTGCACGGAAACTTGTTTTTTATCTTCGGTATTGAGATTGGAAAGCGACAGACCAAGCAAGCGAATGGCTTTATCAAAAGGTCTCAGATCCCAAAGCTTCCGGGCCGTGTTGTAGAATTTCTCAGCATCTTCAAAATAGAAATCCTGAGTTTTGCTTCTCGTGTAAAGTGAAAAATCTTTGTATTTAATTTTAAGAGTTAAGGTTTTACCTTTGATTTCTCTTTTATTCAAACGTTCTTCTAGTTCCAGACTTAGGGATTTTAGTTTTTGCTCGATTTCCTCATCTTCATTAATGTCATCCCAAAAGGTTCTTTCGACCGCCACACTTTTCTGGATTCGGTTGGGTTTTACTTCGCCGTTATGAATTCCGCGAACAACATTGTAATAATACCTTCCGGACTTTCCGAAAAGCTTTTCCAATTCATCCAGAGATTTCGCTTTCAAATCTGAACCTTTGAAAATGTGAAGCGTATGCATTTTATTAGCAGTGACTTTTCCGACACCGTAAAATTTCTCAATCGGAAGATTTTCCAGAAACTCATCAATTTTTGTGGGATGAATGGTTTTTTGTCCATTCGGTTTATTGATGTCCGATGCTACTTTTGCTAAAAATTTATTCACCGAAATTCCTGCAGAAGCAGTTAATCCTGTTTCTTCAAATATTCGTTTGCGGATTTCTTTGGCGATGTCATTAGCGGACTCGATTCCTTTTTTATTTTCTGTAACATCCAGATAAGCTTCGTCCAAAGAAAGCGGTTCTACCAAGTCTGTGTAATCGTGAAAGATATTTCTGATTTTGTTGGATATTTCTTTGTATCTAGCAAATCTTAGAGGAACAAAAATACGATGCGGACATTTTTCTTTGGCGGTTTTGCTCGGCATTGCAGAACGCACTCCGAATTTCCTTGCTTCGTAACTTGCTGCTGCAACCACACCGCGATGTCCGCCACCAACAGCAATCGCTTTTCCACGCAAACCCGGATTATCGAGTTGCTCCACGGAAGCATAAAAAGCGTCCATATCTACGTGAATTATTTTGCGTTGCGATTGCATTTGATGTTCGATTTTTTTACCACAAAAGACTAAGTGCAATTATATTTTAAAAAGTAAGAGCCTGTTTAAAAATTAATCAAAACCACTTAGTCACATAGAAAACACAAGATTAAGTGCAAAAAAGAAAAAATAGGAGTAAAATATTTACTATTTTTTTTCTCTTATTTTTACAAAAACCATGTGTCTATGTGGTTGTAAAATCTTTTCTGATACAAATTTACACAAGCTCCCTAAAGGATAAAAAGCTTTTGTTTCTTTTGTGGTTACTACAAATTTAGGCAAAAAAAATCCCGAAAATTTTCGGGATTGTCATATTGTTACTTTGTAAGCTTATCGATTGTTGATTGGATCTCCGGATCGTCTGGAGAAATGGCGTAATATTTTGCAATGCCAGATTTTTGGTTCACCACAATATATCTCGGAATCCAGTTGAGGTCAATATAATCGTTGAAATCGTTTTTCCAGCCTGTTGAAAACCAGTAATTTTCTTTGTCAGTCATCTCGTGTTTTACGAGACTTTTATCAAAACCTTCTTTGGAGCGTTCCAAAGAAAGGAAAACAAAATCAATATTCGGGTTGTTGGCTTCTAATTCTTTGGCTTTTGGAAATGCTTTTAAACAATCTCTACACCAGCCAGCCCAGAAATCCAGAACCACAACTTTACCTTTGTGCTTTTGCAAAATATCTTTGATGGAAGTTTCTTTTCCATTTTCATCCTGTACTTTTTGGGCAAGTGCTTCTTTGGAAAATTTGGTTTTCAGAACTTTTGGAACTTCTTGAGAAAAGCCCAAATGGAAAACAAATAATAAGCTATAAATTAATATCCTCTTCATTTTTTAAATTTTTGAAGAACGAAGTTAATCATTAATATATTAACAGAAATAAAAAAGACAACTTAAAAAAGCTGTCTTGGTCATTTATATTTTGAATGGTACTAATAATTCTTTACCAAACCTTTTACAATCTTAATGACATTCGGCATTGCTTTGTTAGCCGCTTCAAGAACTTCTTCGTGAGAAACAGCAAAAGAAATTTCTGGTCCGCCTAAATCTGTAATAATGGAAAGACAAAAACAATCCATTCCCTGATGTTTTGCAACGATCACTTCTGGAACTGTACTCATCCCGACAGCATCTCCACCAATGGCTCTTACCATTCCGTATTCTGCAGGCGTTTCAAACGTTGGTCCCGATAAAGCCACATAAACACCTTCTTTTAGGTCGATGTTTTCTTGAGTTGCAATATCTTTAGCAATAGAAATCATTTTACGATTGTAAGGTTCGCTCATATCTACAAAACGAGGTCCTAGTTCGTCTATATTTCTTCCTCTCAACGGATGTTCCGGCATCATATTGATATGGTCTTTCAGAACCATCACATCAGCCACTTTGAAGTTTGGATTCACGCCACCACAAGCATTAGACAAAATCAAATTCTTGATTCCTAACAAATGAAAAACGCGGAAAGGAAAAGTCACAGTTTCCATAGAATGACCTTCATAATAATGAAAACGACCGCTCATCATCAAAACTTTTTTGCCTTCAAGAATTCCGTAAATCAGTTTTCCACCGTGACCAACAACTGTAGTTTGGGGGAAGTTGGGGATGTCTTTGTAATCTAAAGTATGAATTGCCTCCACCTCGTGCTGAAGTTTTCCAAGACCAGAACCCAAAACTATTGCAAAATCAGGAGTATCTCCGATAATATTCTGGATAAATGCTGCTGTTTCTTTAAACTTTTCTAACATAGTTTTGAATGATATTGTTGAACTCTTCCGGTTTATCTATCTCCACATTAATGGGCCAATAATAGATTTTATTTCTTAGATAATCAAATGTTTTTAGGCGAACATAATCTTTCTCAGTTGTTAGAATGACTTTGTATTCACCCAATTTTTTATACTCGGCCGTAATCTTTTTGATGTCTTCATCCGTAAAATTATGATGGTCTTTGTATTGCAGATGCTTGATTTTTTTGTTGTACTTGGAAATCTCTTTTAGCAACTGAGAAGGATTTGCAATTCCGGTAATTAATAAAACATCGTAATAGTCCAGATTTTTCACGGGCATCATTTTATCAATTCCAATAATATTTTCATCGTAAGAAATGGATGAAAAAAATACTTTCTGGTAATGCTGAGGTCTGATTCTGGAAATGTAATATTGCTTTTTCTCTTCAGTCAAATCATCCGGACATTTTGTGACCATTATTACATTCGCACGACTCATTCCGTGTCTGCTTTCGCGAAGATCACCAGCTGGTAAAATGAAATCTTTGAAATAAGGATCATTGTAATCTGTCAAAAGAAGATTCATCCCCGGCTTTATCGCACGATGCTGAAAGCTGTCATCCAGAAGAAGAACGTCAAGATCCATATCTTCTATGATTTTTTTTGCGCCGTAAACACGGTCTTCACAAACGCCAATGACGAAACGATTACGAAAACGTTCAAACAATTGCATCGGTTCATCTCCAACCAGTTTATAATTGCTGTCGTAGTTTACAATGTTGTAGCCTTTTGTGATTCTTCCGTAACCACGTGATAATACACCTGTTCTGTAGAATTTGGATAAATAATCGGCCAAATACATTACCATCGGCGATTTTCCGCTGCCACCAACCGACAGGTTTCCGACACCAATAATTGGTGTTCTGAATTTCGTAGAAGAAAAAATTCCCCAATCATACATTCGGTTTCTAATAGAAGTTCCTAAATGATAACCTAAGGAATAAGGGTAGAGATACCATCTTTTCATAGGAGGCAAAAATACGCTTTTTAAGTTTTTAATACCAAGTAATTGATTATTGAGTATGTTAAAAATTTAAACTTTCCAATGATTATTTGAAAACCTTATCTTTGCACTCTTATATAGAATCCTATGATATTATCAATGACAGGTTTTGGACGTGCCGAAACTGTTTACAAGGGAAAAAAAATCACGGTGGATATCAAATCCTTAAACAGCAAGAATTTCGATCTCAATGTCAAAGTTCCACTCAGATACAAGGAAAAAGAATTTGACATCCGTAAATTGCTTAACGATAAAATCCTAAGAGGAAAAGTAGATTGTTACATCAGCTGCGAAAGTCTAGAAGACAGTAATGAGGTGACAATCAATCAAGATATTGTCAAGAATTATATCGAGCAATTGAGATCAGTTGCTTCTGACGCCCCGGAATTTGAATATCTAAAGATGGCAGTGAGAATGCCGGATGTTTTATCCACCAAAAGTTCAGAATTAGAAGACGATGAGTGGAAAGCACTTTTGGAAGTTGTTCAAGAATCTGTTGATAGATTTATAGAATTCCGTCAAACAGAAGGCAATCAACTGGCTGAAGAAATTGAGAAAATTGTTCAAAACATCGAATATAACCTAAGCGAGGTTGCTCAATACGAGGAAGAAAGAATCCAGCCAATCAAAGACCGTTATCTTTCTGCGCTTAAGAATTTTGAGAATGTAGATGAAACGAGATATTATCAGGAGATGGTTTATTTTGTTGAAAAACTGGATATTTCAGAAGAAAAAGTTCGTCTTTTCCAGCACATCAAATATTATCTTGAAGTGATGAAAAACGAAGATTTCAACGGAAAAAAATTAGGTTTTATTGCTCAGGAAATGGGAAGAGAAATCAATACTTTGGGTTCAAAAGCCAATCATTCTGAGATTCAGAAATTGGTGGTGGAGATGAAGGATGATTTGGAAAAGATTAAAGAACAAACGTTGAATGTATTATAAATGATGAATGATAATTGATAAAGAAGAGAATTATTTATCAATTATCAATTATCTACTATCAATTATGGGTAAAGTTATCATATTCTCCGCACCATCCGGAAGTGGAAAAACAACATTAGTAAAACACGGATTGTCTGTGATTCCTCAACTTAGTTTTTCAATTTCTGCGACCACAAGACAACCACGAGGCGAAGAAGAGCACGCAAAAGATTATTATTTCTTAACACCGGAAGAATTCAGAGCTAAAATCTCAGAAAATGGATTTGTAGAATTCGAAGAAGTTTACACCGACAAATATTATGGAACTCTGAAATCCGAAGTCGAGAGAATCTGGAAAGAAGGAAAAGTTGTGATTTTTGATGTGGATGTAAAAGGTGGAATCCGATTAAAAGAGATTTTCGGAGACAAAGCGTTGTCGATTTTTGTGATGCCTCCAAGCATCGCCGAGTTGGAACAGAGATTGATAAAAAGAAATACCGACTGCGCAGAAACCATCAAAACCAGAGTTGAAAAAGCAGGCGAAGAAATGACTTATCAAAAACACTTCGATAAAATTATTGTGAATACAGATTTGGACACTGCAAAAGCCGAAGTCGAGAAAATTATCAATAACTTTATCAACGAATAAAATCTGAAAAACACGTAATGGAACATACATTAGAAACTGCAATAAATAATATGCCTGTAAAGGGTTTTCTTGATCTGAAGGAGTTTGCGATTCCAACAGGTGATGATCTTGTGAAAGCAATTCTTGACCTTAAGAAGGAAAAAAATGCAGTGATTTTGGCGCATTATTATCAGCCGGGTCCGATTCAGGATATCGCTGATTTTCTTGGGGATTCTTTGCAATTGGCGAGACAGGCGAAAGAAACCGATGCGGATATGATTGCCTTTTGTGGCGTTCACTTTATGGCAGAAGCGGCGAAAATCCTTAATCCAACAAAAAAAGTGGTTCTTCCCGATACTTTGGCCGGTTGTTCTTTGGCTGACGGTTGTTCGGCGGAAGGTCTTAACAAAATGCGTGAGCAACATCCAAATGCATTGGTTGCAACTTACATCAATTGTAATGCAGAAACCAAAGCGGCTTCCGATATTATCGTAACAAGCTCCAACGCAGAACAAATCATCGAAGCTTTGCCAAAAGACCGACCAATTATTTTTGCTCCGGATAAAAACTTAGGAAGATATCTTAGCAAAAAAACAGGTCGAGATATGATTCTTTGGGACGGAAGCTGTATCGTTCACGAGGCATTTTCTATGGAACGCATCGCAAAACAGTTGGCTGACCATCCTAATGCAAAACTAATCGCTCACCCGGAAAGCGAATCTCCAGTTTTGGAATTGGCACATTTCATTGGCTCAACTTCTGCACTTTTGAATTATGTTGAACAGGACGGTTGTCAAGAGTTTATCATCGCAACAGAAGAAGGCATTCTTCACGAGATGAAAAAAAGAGCACCACACAAATCCTTGATTCCGGCTTTGGTTTTTGACGAGAGCTGCAACTGTTCAGAATGTTTTTTTATGAAGAGAAACACGCTGGAAAAACTCTATCTGTGTATGAAGTACGAACTCCCGGAAATCACTATGGATGAAGAAGTTCGCCTTAAGGCACTGAAACCAATCGAAGCAATGCTGGAACTTTCCAAAAGCATCAAATAAATTACAAACCTTGTCTTTCCAGATGAGGTTTTTTTTATGAAATTATTTGGGCAATTCCCTCGCCAAGCTTTTCCCTCAGCTCGGGTCGGGCTATCCGTTGCAATCTTTTTTGCATCACCATTTGTCAGGCTGAGGCTCTCGAAGCCCACGCAAAAAAGGATTTCCACTATTATCCCTATTGCAGCTTCGCACGAAAGAAAATTTTCACAAAATTTAAACATTCTATATCCACAATATTGCCATTCTGAAAGAATCTAGACAGTTGAGATTCCTCCGGAATGACAAAAGTATGTTTAGATTCATTTCTTCGCTAAGTTTTACGCCTTTGCGAACTTAAAAATGTTTTCAATTTTGATAAAAGAATCTTTGCGGACTTTGCGTTCAAAATATTTTTCTATTTTTAAACAATGAAACATTTATGTTCCATCTATACCTATAAACAACAATATAAAAATTTAGATGAAATCAAAAATTATTTTAGAAGACATAAAAATCTATGCTTATCACGGTGTTTTGCCAGAAGAAGCTTTGATTGGGAACAATTATATTATCAATGCAGAATTACATGCGGATTTAGAAAAAGCATCACAATCTGATAATCTTGATGATACTATCAATTACGCTGAGATCAACGAAATCATCCATCAGGAAATGGTAATCCGTTCCGAGCTTTTGGAACACGTGATTGGAAGAATCATCAATAAGATTGAAAATCAGTTTCCACAAATCACTTTCATCAAAATCAAATTAACCAAAACAGTTCCGCCAATGCCGGGCGAAATGAAAGGCGTTAGTCTGGAATTTGAGAAGGAAATTAACTCATAAACTGTTAATGAAATCTTAAAATTTGGTATTAAGTTTGATGAAAAGAATTCAAATATAATATTTTATGAAGAATTATATCGCAGTAGGAATTGCTGCCGTAGGTTTTATTATTGCTGCTGCTTTGCTGGGTAGCGCTGTGAAAAACAGAAACAAATCAGAAAATACAGTTTCTGTCACGGGACTTGGTTTCAAGACTTTCACTTCCGATTTAATTTCTTGGTCGGGAAGTTTTTCCAAAAATAGTTTTGAGTTGAAAGCTGCTTATGACGCTTTAGCGGTTGACAGACAAGTTATTTCTCAGTACCTAAAATCTAAAGGTGTGAAGGAAAACGAAATGGTTTTCTCAGCCGTTGACATTCAGAAACAGTTTAGGAATTATACAGATTCTAATGGGAATTACCAGCAAGGAGAATTCGCAGGTTATAATTTAACTCAGAATGTTTCCATCAAATCAAAAGAAGTCGCAAAGATTGAAAACATCTCCAGAAATATCACAGAAATTATCAACCGTGGAATCGAATTCACATCTTCATCACCTCAATATTTCTACACAAAACTGTCTGATGTAAAACAAGAAATGATAGCCAACGCTACTAAAGATGCAAAAGAACGTGCAGAAAAAATTGCAGAAAATGCGGGAAGCAGTCTTGGAAATTTGAAAAAAGCAACAATGGGCGTGATTCAGATTACAGCGCCTAATTCAAATGAAGATTACTCTTACGGCGGAACTTACAACACCACTTCCAAAGATAAAGAAGCAAGCATTACCATAAAACTCGAATACGAAGTGGATTAACAATAAAGGAGCAAATATCTGCTCCTTTATTGTTTTGTCTTACTGTCAAAAACTAAAGTGACAGGTCCGTCATTAATCAGTGAAACTTTCATATCTGCGCCGAAGATTCCGCTTTCGGTTTTCAAGCCAGATTTTTTCATTTCATCTTTGAAATATTCGAAAAGCGGAATGGCTTTGTCTGGTCTTGCAGCTTTGATGTAAGAAGGGCGATTGCCTTTTTTATAATCAGAAATCAATGTAAACTGGCTGATACAAAGGATTTCTCCATTGATATCTTTTACAGAATGATTCATTTTTCCTTCGTCATCAGAAAAAACTCTGACGTCAAGAATTTTTTTCACAAGCCAATCTGCATCGCTATTCTCATCACTTTCATCCACGCCAATCAAAAGCATTAATCCTTTTCCGATTTCTCCCACAATTTGGTTATCTACTTTTACGCTTGCTTCGGAAACGCGTTGTATTACGACTCTCATTTTAATTATAGATATCTAAAATATTGGAGGCAGCATTATAACTGTATCCATAAGTTTTTGGGGCTATTTTTGCTACACTATTATCTGTTGGCTGGCCGGTAATCAAAATCCATTGAGATCCATCTTTTGAGCAATAAACAGTAGTGTCATTTTTAACTTCCAAAGTTGTATCTGTATCAGGACAAATATGAGGCGCATTTCTGTCATAAACTTTGAAGCCGGTTGTTGTTCTTACGACAATTAATCCTCTTGTTCCAGCTCCTACTTCGTTAACATAAACCCACGATCCAACGGTTTGTAATTTATAATATAAAGGTAAACTAAGATTAAGTTGTACAGAAACTGTAGAATTTGGAAAACAGCTTACGGTTTCATTCCTTTCACTACAAGAATTGTTGATGGTTAAAATACTGATAATCAAAAATAATGCTAATGATGATGCGATTTTTTTAGCTTTCATTTCAAAATAAATTATATATTTGTAAACTCAATTCGAGACAAATTAGTATCCGGCAAAGGTCGGATTATTTTTTTATACAAACGATAAATTTTATTGTTATGAACTACGTAACCAAAGAAGGTTTGGACAAAATGAAGGCCGAACTGGAGCAACTAGAAACGATTGAAAGACCAAAAATAACACAACAGATTGCTGAAGCAAGAGATAAAGGTGATCTGTCTGAAAATGCAGAGTACGACGCAGCTAAAGAGGCACAAGGGATGTTGGAAATGAGAATTTCTAAACTGAAGGATGTTATTGCTACGTCTAAAATTATCGATGGAAGTCAGCTTGACCTTAGCAAAGTATCGATCCTTACAACGGTTAGATTGAAAAATAATGCAACTAAAGGAGAACAAAAGTTTACTTTGGTTCCTGATAATGAAAGTGATATAAAATCTGGCAAAATTTCTGTGAATACGCCAATTGCTAAGGGTCTTTTGGGGAAAGCTGTTGGTGAAACTGCTGATATTGTTTTGCCAAACGGTAACAAACTTTCTTTTGAGGTTTTAGAAATCTCATTATAAAATAAAATGTGGATGTTGGTTTAGTAATTGCTGAAAATTAAAATCAATATTAAAAATTATGAGTACTATTTTTTCTAAAATCATCAGCGGAGAAATTCCTAGTTATAAAATAGCAGAAGATGAAAAGCATATTGCTTTTCTAGATGCAATGCCTTTGGTAAAAGGTCATACTTTGGTTGTTCCGAAAAAAGAAACAGATTTGATTTTCGATTTAGATTCTGAAGATTATAAAGAGTTATGGGGATTTACCCAAGAAATTGCGAAGAAAATCAAAAAAGCTGTGCCTTGTAAAAGAGTTGGCATAGCAGTTGTGGGTCTGGAAGTTCCTCATGCTCATATACATTTGATACCACTTAATAGTATGGATGATCTTAATTTTAAAAACGTAAGGTTAATTTTTTCGCCAGAAGAGTACAAAGAAATTCAGAAATCCATAACAAAAGCATAAAAGAAGTCTTGAACTTCTTTTTTTAATTTTAGAACTTAAGAAAATTATGAATCCAAATCAATGTTCATTTTGTGGAAGAAAAAAGGATGAAGTGCAAATCCTAATTTCTGGACAAAATGGCTTTATATGCGAAAATTGTATTGAACAAGCACATTCTATCGTAAAAGATAGTGTGAATAAAACTTCAGATTCTGATTCTATGGCAGGATCTCTGGAAGAACTTAAAAAACCAAAAGAAATAAAAGCTTTCCTTGACGAATATGTGATAGGGCAAGATCAAGCAAAAAAACAATTGTCCATCGCTGTTTATAATCATTACAAAAGATTATTACACGCGCAAGACGAAAATCGTGAGGTTGAGATTGAAAAATCGAACATCATAATGATTGGTGAAACAGGAACGGGAAAAACATTGTTAGCTAAAACTATTGCAAAACAACTGAATGTTCCTTTTTGTATCGTAGATGCGACCATTCTTACAGAAGCGGGCTATGTTGGGGAAGATGTAGAAAGTATTCTTTCGAGATTGTTGATGGTTGCGGATTATGATGTAGAAAAAGCGGAAAAAGGAATTGTTTTTATTGATGAGATTGATAAAATTGCTAGAAAATCAGATAATCCAAGCATTACAAGAGATGTTTCTGGTGAAGGTGTGCAGCAAGGTTTATTGAAATTGTTAGAAGGAAGTATTGTCAATGTGCCGCCTCAAGGTGGTCGTAAACATCCGGATCAAAAATATATTCAGGTTAATACTCAGAATATTCTGTTTATTGCTGGTGGTGCTTTTGATGGGATGAAGGAGATTATCGAGAGAAGATTGAATAAACAAGCCATTGGTTTTTCTGCGGAAAAAATCAATAAAGTAGAAGAGGAAGATTATATCCTAAGTCAGATCAATGCAATCGATTTGAAGAGTTTTGGATTGATACCCGAACTTTTGGGGAGATTTCCAATCATTACTTATCTCGATAAATTGACAAAAGAGACCCTTGTAAGAATTATGAAAGAACCGAAAAATTCTATCATAAATCAATATACAGAACTTTTCAAGATGGATAAAGTTTCGCTGGAATTTACTGATCAAGCGATTGAAGAAATTGTGGAAGATACTATGAACAAAGGTTTAGGCGCGAGAGGACTGAGAGGGACAACCGAAAAAGTTTTAGAAGATTATATGTTTGATATTGAAAATAATTCGACCATAAAAATTGAATCAATATTATAAAATCTTTAATTATTTACATGTTTTTTTCAAGTATTTAAAAAATGAATATATTTGCAATAAGAACACATATACACAATGATACGAAAATTATTTATTCTAAAACTAATACTTTTTAACGGTATTGTTTTTTCCCAGAACATACTTACTTATGTCGGGAATTCGGCTTTAGTAACAGTACAAAGCAATACTTTGGTTTATAATGGCGGTGGTTTACAAACTGCCGGTTCTGCAGTTGTAAACAACTCAGGAAACATTATGATCAATGGAGTGGCTGCTGATGGGTTGACTATCGCTCCTACAACTAGTTTTAACCTCAAATTTAACGGTGCTCAGAGTTACGGGCAACTTTACATTAAGGATATTCCTCAAGGAAATATTTCGGGTAAAGTTAACAAAGAATTCAGAGCTGATGTTAATAGTGGTACAACTGCTAAGCAGCAGGTAGGTTTGCCATTTTTCAATTATAAAATTTCTGATCTTGTTTCCAACATTACCAATAGTCCAAGTAATACGGCAGGCAACTATTTGAATGTTACTAATGGTTCAAATAATTCTGCAGGACGTTTTAGCCCAAGCTCTGTTTTCAAATGGAATAATGCTAAAGCAAGGTTTGATCAGATTGTTTCAGGAGGCGATCTTACTACAGTTAATGTAGGAACGGCGTTAGATTATTACATTATCCCTAGAAGGAACAGTGCCGGAACAGTTGTTTGGGATGCCGCTAATACATCAAATGTGACCACTTTTTCCGGGACACCTGTGTCCGACATAACTACTGTTCAATCATTATCGCTAACAGGAGCTGCTGCGGGCATAAGTTTTGGTTACAACGGCTCCTCTGCCAATTATTTTGGAGAGAGATATTACAGCTATTTGGATGATCCATTTCAGTCCAAGACAGGAAATAGTGGAAACTGGGATACCAATTATGGTAAAAACTTGTATCAGGTTGCTAATCCTTTCCTTACAAATATTGATCTTAAATATATAGGGCAGGCTGAAACACCTAACTCTGATGGTAATGCAATTCCTAATTTGCAGGGAGTTGCTTATTACACATCGGGGCTGACTTGGACAAAAGCGAGTGGAACCGGTTATCCTTCAGAAAATAATGATGGAAGCAGTAACGGAACTGCCGGAAGAACTATAGTGATGACAGCGAGTAATGGTGTCTTTCAGGCAGGGGATATTAGCGCTAACAGGTTAATCATCAAGCCGATGGGAGAGTTTATGATCAAGCTTTCCACAGACAATGGAAGTAATACTGCATCTAAAATAGACTTTACTGCACTTAGAAGATTTTCTAATGCTTCTAGAAACAATACCACGGACACAACCAATCCGACAAGCAGAAAGGCTGATGATACGGATATTCCTGCTGATAAAATCGTAAAGCAGCTGGCTGTAATTATGTATGATAGTGATAGTTTGGAAATAGGCAGAACCTACTATGCTATATCTCCGTCTGCTATTACAGGCAACAATCCCGGGAATACTCTTTTGCAGGCCTATAATAGCGATGACAGCATTATCTATACAAAGGAGGAAAATATAAATGGTGGAGAGGATGTTAATATTTCCACAAAGCTTTATATTAATGAAGCTAATGAAATTGATTTCAAATCAAAAGAAGTTCCTTTGTATATCAATTATACGACTTCCCCTTATTATGTGGTTTTTGAATTCTATGAAAAAGGAGAAAGAATGCCGAATGGTTTATCCAACGGTAATCATTTCTATTTAAAAGATTCTCAGGGCCAACTATTCAAAATAGATGATGGTAGCAGTTTTTCTCTAAGTGGAAATCAGAATTTGGGTTTATATTATCAAAAACCGGATGCCACTTTATTGGCAGAAAGTGTTCTTGCTTCCCAAACATTTATAGCTAAAAAGGATTCTCGTTGGGTTGTCAGATTTGCCAAGAATTGGAACAAGGCTACTGTAGAAGTATATTCGGTTGCTGGGCAGCTTATGAATTCAAAATCTAATATTTCAACCAGTACAGATTATCTTATTCCAGTAAATTATCAGGCGAAGGGCGTATTTGTTGTAAAGGCAACTTCTGAAAAAGGCGAAGTAGTCATCAAAAAAATTGTTAATTAAAACACAAAACATAATGATGATTAATTTTTTATCTAACAGAAAATTATACATTTTCTTAACAATACTTATTAGTATTTTTAGTTTTGCACAAGCTGTGCCACCACCGCCAGAAAATCCCGAATCGGGAGATATTGGAGCGTATCCAGCCTCGCCGATAGATGCGTACACTTTTGTATTATTTATCATAGGGACTTTGTTAATAGTTTCAGTATTTTATTTGAAACCAAAATCAAAAATATTACATTAATTACAATATTTATTTTGTAAAAAACTCACTTATTACGGTGAGTTTTTTATTTTTACATTATGAAAAAATTATTGATCATCTGCAGTCTTATAACGTCCGCTTCTATTTTCTCTCAGTTTACAGTAGCTGTTGACTTGCCAGCATATTATTCAGATTCAGATATCTATTTATATGGTTTTAATGGATCTAAGGAAATTTTATACTCCAAAGCCAAAACGAGTAATAATAAAGCCATTTTTAAAGTAGATAAAAAATATATTGGTATGATGAGAGCATTCTTCCAAAAGAATAACTCATCTGTAAATATGGTATCTGAAAATAAAAATATTGAGTTTACATTGAAGTTAGACGATAAAAACAAAATAACTGATGTTGTTTTTAATGACCAAACAAACCAGATTTTTAGTAAAGAGGTAGATTTGGAGAAGAAAAAAGATCTTATATTGCCAGCTTTGATTCAGATAAAAGATTACTATAACCCAAGCGATGGATTTTATAAATCTTTAGAGGGAGAGATCGCTCTGTTATCACAAAAAGGCAATACCTTGGCTAATGCAAACCATCCTTTTTTAAGCTACTATCAACAAAATCAAAGATTTTCTAATAAGGAAAATGCATCTCAGTTAAAACAGGAAGATTATCTCAATTTCTTTTCTAAATCAAGCGAATATCTTGAAACATCATTACTGTTAAAGCCTGCATTAATCAATTATTTAAACGCATCCAAATCTAATGTTGAAGGTGCGGTAGATAAACTCTTGGAAACAGTCAATATAGAAACTCCGAGGGGACAAACGATATTATCTGAATTGATAGATATTTTTAACACCTATAATATGGACAAGCTGAAGGATAAGTATCTTACTGAAGCTAACAATTTGAAATGTACCATCACTGATAGGCTTGCTTCTACTCTAAAGTCTAACAACAGTACGTCAATTGGACAAAAGATGCCTAATGCAATTTTTGTCAATCCAATTCATACAAAAGCAAAATCTCTATACGATATTAAAAGTAGTAAGAAAATTGTTGTCTTTTGGTCATCAACATGTTCTCATTGCGAAGCTGAATTGCCTAAAATATTGGAAAAATATGAAAAGTTAAAAACACAAAATATTGCAGTGGTCGGATTTTCGCTCGATAGTAATCTAGATGAATTTAGAAGAAAGGCCAACAATTATCCTTGGATTAGTGATTCTGAAGGAAAAGGTTGGTATAGTTCTTACGGAGAAACTTATAATATAAATGCCACGCCGACATATTTTATATTAGATGCTGATAATAAGATCATAAGCAAGCCTAACCATGTGGCAGATGTATTGGAATACTTAAAAGTTAATTAAAAAATTTGTGGGAATGTAAAATATCCTTATATTTGCACCACCAAAAAGGCGAGGTAGCTCAGATGGTTAGAGCGCAGGATTCATAACCCTGAGGTCACGGGTTCAATTCCCGTCTTCGCTACAAACAACGCTATAAATCAATGATTTATTAATAGCGGGGACTAAAACAGGGACTTGATGTCCCTGTTTTTTTATTATCTCTTTCTTCCATAATTTTGCGTTTCTATTTTTTGTACATTCTCATTATCCAAATTTTTATAAATTGCCCTGATAATATTCGCTTTAAATAATTGTGAATTTTCCACCCTTCTCTCCTCTAAATAATGGATTAGTTTCAAAACTTGGGGACTAGGCAAAAAGTTTTGATAATCTGAAGAGGAAAAACGATTTATCTCTCACACCTCTGAGTTGCAATCTAAAGTTTTTTATTTTTGCATTGAACGATTCTGCTGAAGCATTTGTACTTCTTTGGTCAAAGTAATTCAGAATATCGCTGTAATGATTCATAATCGTTTTCATCAGTACTGAAAAAGCTTTGAATCCCGACTCTTCCACTTCTTTAAACCAATGGGCAAGTTTGAGCATTGCCACAGATTTTTGAATCTTTTGATTGTAAATTTTTCGGAGTCCATCAGCTAAATTATAAGCTTTTTCCATATCCGTATATTCTGAAAATAATATTTTAGCCCTCTGCTTTTGAGATGCCGTCCATTTTTCTCTGG
>NZ_RJTU01000076.1 GCF_003730015.1 Epilithonimonas hominis
ACGAATTATTACTTTTCATTCCAAATTTTATTTCATTTCTTATCCCGAACTCAGGTTATTTATTAAACCTACCAACTTTATCCCTAATAATTAAACAAATATTTGATAACACCACTGAAAATCAAAAGGATTAATTTTATCTTTACCGCAATCATCTTTAACCTGGCTATGATGTAAAGCAATACTGGTTATCTTCTTATTCCATACCTTCGGATTATGATTTCCATAATCTTGGTGAAATATAAACGAATGGTAAGATCACGATCAATTTTATAGATATAAAATCCGAAAGCTTCAGAGTATTATAATAACTGTATTGTATTCTTAAAATCTATACCCAAATGAAACTCCCGAGCGTACACCTAGCCATTTGGAATCCAAAGCGATAGTTGCGCCGGACGCATTGGTTGTGACCTTGTAATCAAATAATGAGATATCGAGATCCTGAATATCGGTATTAAGCTGATTTTGTTCCTCAACGGTAAGCGGTCTTCCTGATTTCCCAATGATAGTTCCTGTTGCGCCACCATAGTGACCACCTATGAACCAAACATCCAACACCCAATTATCTTTTTTACCTAAGAGCCATTGAGCACCGATCATCAACCCAACATTGTTTGAGTTCGTCTTCCCAGAAAAAGCAATGGGAATTTTTTCACCTGGTGCATAGGATCTTCTGATGTATAGTTGTAGGTTACATTATCAACATCAAAATGAGAGTATCTATAATATGGAGCGATATAGAATCCGTGACCGTAACCTCGCCCAAGATATATTCTCGGTTCAAGAGTGAAATTACTTCCGCCCATTCTTACATTATTAACATTATCGTCTTTAATATACTGGTCTACAAGCGGCACCTGCCCAGTGGGAATAAACCCGTAAGAAACCTGAACACCCAACCTCTTTGTTATGGTTCTTTCGTAAGCAAACTGAAAATTCCGGAAGACAACTCCAGTAAGATTCATTTTTACAAGGTTTCTCTTTTCATCCGTTTGAGGATTTTGTTCCTGAGCTCTCATAGAAAAAGAGCAAAATAATATCAAAAAAAACATATAATCTATTCATTACTTATAAATTTTATATCAAATATAAAAAATATCCGAAAAACTTTTAATTTTATATGGATTACTTTGCTTGAATGCTTAAAAAATAGTTTTCCAAGATTTTTCTTTGAGATGTAGTTAGATTTGCTTTAGGATGATAATTGATATAAGAAGGCAAAGGCATCTGCTTACTCCTAATTGTTTCTATAGATTTTTGTATTGCGTTTTGCTTTATATCCTTATTATATGTTCCCCATTCGGAGAAGTTAAGATATTCTCTTCCTTCATTTATGTGATCCTTAACCGCCCAGGAAATCGGAGCTATATACGCATAGTTCGGATAGACTGTCTCATTAGAATGACAGTCAAAGCAAGCATTTTTCAATAATGAACGGACATCTTGCGGCGTTTTATAAATGTCCGTAAAATTATTATTTTTGTCCACAGGTTTATTTTCCCTGTCGATGGGAATTAATTGTATAGTCAAGAAGGCTACAGCCATCCACAAAATTATCTTCTTCAATTGACCGACTGTTCTTCTTTAGTTAAATCCCAATTTTCATTAATTTCCCACATCGGACGAATATTGATTTTGGTCATTATATCCTTGTCTCCTGCTTTTTTATAAAGATAGACATCTTCCGATAAAGTTTCAGTTGCGAAATCTGAACTGTCCCAGAAACCGTTATCATTATTATCTACCAAAATTCTTAATTTATATGATGCTGGTTTGAGATTGATAAACTTTATTAATGACTCATTGGAAAACTTCTGATAGACGGTTTCATTCTTATCATTCAGCAATTGAATCCAAAAATTATGCTCAGGCTTATTGACAAGATTTACTGTAAAACTTCCGAATTCTTCTGGCTTGGCGGCTTCAAAATCGAAGCGAACACTTTCGCTTAATCTGTTATAAAAAGAAATCACTGTATTTTTCGGAACCGTAAGCTTGTATTTTTTCCCAACGACAAAATTCGATTTTATGACTACTTGTGTAGAATCTAACTCAGAAATCTTTGCCGTGAAGTTCTGCGATATGCTATCAGATTCCAGTTTCCAGTTTTCCGGCTGAATTTTATTGATGATATAATTAGAAGCGAATCTAAAATTAGAACCCGGCGCAAGTTCATTGGAAAAAGGATTCGAAACCGTCATATCTTCCTTCGCTGGTTTCTTGTAGAAAATAGAAACCGTATCTTGTTTTGCTCCGATATCATAAGAAAATTTGAGGTTTTCACTTACAGCTACACCAATGTTTTCTTTTCCTGCATCAAACCAAACCTTCACAGAATCCGATCTTAGTTTATGTGTGACTTTATAATCAGCAGGTTTTTCGCCAACTCTTTTTACAATTACTTTTTCAGGGTTACCTTCGAAACTCATTACAACACCACCAACAGAAGCCACCATTTCTTGATACTTGATTGCTTTTTTAGAAGGGAAAATTTTAAGTTTCATTCCAGAAATACTTGACTCAAGATTAATTTCTTGCTTTTGAAAAGCTACACTTTCTTTTCCTAAATCGTAAATGGAGTTATTATTCTCATCATCAAAACCAATAATTTTATATTTTCCTGGCGTAAGATAATTCAGTTCAAAATAACCATCTGGATCCGCTTTCGTTATATAGTAAGGTTTTTGGCGGTAATTCATCGTATCTTTAACCTGATAAAGTCCGATTACCAGATTTCTATCTTTCCCTTCCGAGTTTTTATCACTACCCAAGGCATCAGAAATAGTTCCACTGATGAAGAGATCATCAATCTTGTCTCCTGTAGAAAAAGCAAAATTGAAATAAGGCAAAGGATTGCTCTCATTGAGATCTACCACAGAGTTTCCGAAGTTGAAATTATACGTTGTATTAGCCTGCAACGTATCTTTCCATTGTATCTGGAGGTATTTATTCCCCATGGATGAGGGAATAATCTTGGTGTATTTTATTGGCGGAGAAATAATTAGATTCTTATTGATATCCTTCAGCGTTATATATTCATCAAAATCGATTCTTAATTCTTTAAGATCTCTGGGAACATTAATCCTTGTGGTATCGATATTAGACCCAACCATTTTCGGAGGAATTGTATCTTTACCACCACCAATGGGCGAACCCACTCTGGCACAACTTACCAAAACCAACGCCAAAAAAAGCCAAAGAAGAAACTGCTTCATTATCAAAATTAGATATTAGAAATGAGACTTTAGATCTTGCACTAAAATCTTAATCAGCAAAAATAAGCAAACTTTGAGACAAAATACTTTAGTTAATTGTAAAGTAAGTTAAATTGAAAATAAAAAACGAGTTTTAAAATTAAAACTCATTATAGATGTACTTCAAAATATCTTTATCCATTTCGGTTATTGCGATTTTTCTGCGTTCCATTGCTTTTTCTGCAACTTCGTAAGATTTTTCGAGTTTAAATTTTTCATCACCCTTCATTCCGCCCCAAGAAAAACTATCCACTAAGTTTGGTGGAAAACCGGATTTGAAAATATTTGCTGCGACGCCCACAACTGTTCCCGTATTTAATTGAGTATTGATTGCAGTTTTGGAATGATCGCCCATTATCAGCCCGCAAAATTGCAAACCAGTATCAAGAAATCGTTTCCTTCTATAATTCCAAAGTTTTACCGAAGCGTAATTATTTTTAAGATTTGATGAATTGGTATCTGCGCCCAGATTACACCATTCTCCAATCACAGAATTACCAACAAAACCATCGTGCCCTTTATTGGAATATCCGAAAATTACAATATTATTGACCTCACCACCTACTTTTGAATGTGGACCAATCGTAGTTCCGCCATATAATTTGGTTCCAAGATTAATTTTTGATTCTTCGCAAAGTGCTAATGAACCTCGGATATTAGAACCTTCCATAATCTCGGCATTTTTTCCGATGTAGATTTTTCCGGTTTTGCAATTGAGGGTTGAAAATTCTATCGTTCCACCTTCTTCGATGAAAAGATTTTCTTTTTCACCGATAAATCCATTGGTTGAAGATAATTCTTGAGACGTTCTACCTTCTGTAATTAATTTAAAATCAAAATTAATCGCAAAATCATTATTGGAAAAGATATCGGTTGGTTTTTCAATAAATAATAATTTCTCGTGAATATCCGTCATTTTATTGATCTGATTCAATGAAAAATTCTCCATATTGATGTTTGCTACCAAAACTTCGTTTTCATAAACCAGAGCTTCACCAGGCTGAAGTTCTTTAATTTGCTTCAAAACCTCGTCTGAAGGGAAGAAATTCGGAACAATGAAAAGACTTTGCTTTGGTTCTGGCTTTTTGAATTTTTCCTGAAGATAATTTTCTGTAATGTAGAAAACCTCATCAATATCCAGCAATTTTTTCCATCTTTCTGAGAAAGTCAGGATTCCCATCCGCATTTCTGCAACTGGTCTTGTAAAAGTTAGTGGAAGAAAATCTTCCCAATATTGTGCGTCTGAAAATACAAGCTGCATTTTTTAGATGTTAGATGTTAGACTTAAGATGTTAGACAAAAGTGCTTGAAATCTAATTCTTCACTTCCAGAGTCTAATATCTATCTTTAGCAAAATTAACAAAAAAACCTCTCGGAAATCCGAAAGGTTTTGATATTTGTAAAATAGGCTAAGATTACTTAGCGAATTTTTTGTATTTGTTCATAAACTTATCAACTCTACCGGCAGTATCTACCAATTTGGTTTTACCTGTGTAGAAAGGGTGAGAAGTAGAAGAGATCTCCATTTTGATCAAAGGATATTCAGTTCCTTCGTACTCGATGGTGTCTTTGGTTTCAGCTGTAGATTTGCAAAGGAACATTTCTTCGTTACTCATATCTTTGAAAACTACTAATCTATAATTTTCTGGGTGTATGCCTTGTTTCATTTTCAGAATTTTTAAAATAATTATTAAAATATGAGCTCAGGACGTAATGGATCCACTCTGCTCTGGTTTTGGTCTGCAAAAATAATAATAATTTTTTATTCTGCAAATTTTATTAGCAATTACTTCTTCTTAAACTGATTGATCGCATTGACAGTAAACTCAGAAAGCACCAATTGCCCACTGACAGCAGCACGTTCTGTCAAGAGCTGATCCCAATCATCCGTGCCTTTCCAAAAGACTTCTTTCAATTTTGTCATTGCGTCCGGACTGGATTGGGCTAATTTTTCTGCTAACAGATTAATTTCCGCATCCATTTTTTCAGGCGTTTCATAAACATCCTGATACATACTTTTTTCCTGCGCCCATTCTGCGGAATAAAATTCGGTGGCATTAATGGCTAATTGTGCAAAAGACGAAGTCCCAATTTTTCTTTCTACAACCGGACCAATAACAAAAGGTCCGATTCCGACCGCCAATTCACTTAGTTTGACAGAGGCATTTTCTGTCGCAAAAGTATAATCTGCAGCACACGCAATTCCAACACCACCACCAACAGCTTTTCCGTGGATTCTGGCGATAATTAGTTTTGGAGATTTTCGCATTGCATTGATGACATTTGCAAAACCAGAGAAAAACGTTTTTCCAGTTTCAAAATCTTTGATAGAGATCAATTCGTCAAAAGATGCTCCTGCACAAAAGGCTTTTTCGCCTCCACTTTTCAGAATAATGACTTTGACCTCATCATTTTTACTAAGATTATTAATCTCTTCAACAAGATTTCTAAGTTGAGAACTCGGCATCGAATTACTTTGAGGATGAAAAAACTCGATGGTTCCGATTCCGTTTTCTATGTTTGATGTTACGTAAGCTTCCATTTTTGTTGTATGTTAATAATTGTCTGTTGATGGTTAATAATATATCGAATCTGTAACCCCGCCTAAGTGGAAATCCTTTTTTGCTTTGACTAAAAGTTCTATTTAAACTGAAATGTTCTGCAACAAAGATTGACTCCGTCGAACCACTCCGTTAGGTTTGGGAGCGGAAGGCGGATTATGCTGTCCAAATTACAAAACTTTGGAAACACTTGATTCTTTTTACTTTTATCTTGTTTCTTAATTTATTCTTGATTAAGTTTTTTGACCATTGTTAGAATTGTAGCAATCGCAACTGTTTCTCCGGTTTCGTCATAAACGTCAACTAACCAACGAACAATTCCTTTTGCAATATCTTCTTCGTCGCGTTTTTCCTGATTGATTTTTTCTTTGCAGGTAAACTTCACACCAATTGTCATTCCGGGATAAACGGGTTTTACAAATCGACATTCGTCCAAACCATAATTCAGTAAAACTGGGCCTTTTCTGGCATCAACAAACAAACCTGCGGCTTTACTTAAAATGAAATAGCCGTGTGCAACACGTCCTTCGAAGATTGTTCCTTCCAAAGAAGTCGCATCCATATGTGCGTAAAAATTATCGCCGGAAACATTAGCAAAATTGGTAATGTCAGATTCCGTAACGGTATGTTTTGCAGTAATGTAAGTTTCCCCGATTTTCAGATCTTCAAAATGTTTTCTGAATGGATGAATGTTATCTTCCCATTGTTTTCCTCCATATTGATATTGCTGAGTAATGTGTGTCAAAGTCGTTGGCGAACCTTGAATCGCCGTGCGTTGCATATAATGCAGAACGCCGCGTTTTCCGCCCATTTCTTCTCCACCGCCAGCTCTTCCCGGACCTCCGTGAATCAGCATTGGCAATGGCGAACCGTGACCTGTACTTTCTTTCGCACAATCGGAATTGAGAATCAAAATCCTTCCGTGCATCGATGCGGCTCCGATGACGAAATCCCTCGCAAAATCGTCATCAGCCGTCACCACCGAACAACAAAGCGACCCTTTTCCCATTCTCGCTAACTCAATCGCTTCGTCCAAATTATTATAAGGAATGATTGTACTCACAGGTCCAAAAGCTTCGATATTGTGACAATCTGTATATTTAAAAGGGTCTGAATTAAGGAATAAAATCGGGGAAATGAAAGCGCCTTTGTTTTTGTCCGCACCTTTTACTTCAAAATTTTCCAGATTTCCAAAAACAATTTCCTGAGTTTTGGATAATTCCTGAACTTTCTCAGAAACTTCTTTCACCTGGTCTTTATTCGCCAAAGCGCCCATTCTAACACCTTCAACATTCGGGTCGCCGATAATTACGGTTGAAAGTCTTTGTCCAAGCGCAATCTGAACATCTTCTACCAAATTTGCAGGAACCAGCAATCGTCTGACTGCTGTACATTTTTGTCCCGCTTTGGTCGTCATTTCACGAACTGCTTCCTTGATGAACAAACCAAATTCCGCAGTTCCAGGTTTTGCATCTTCTCCTAAAACCATCGCATTCAAAGAGTCTGCTTCCAGGTTGAAAGGAACAGATTCTTCAATAATTTTCGGATGCGCTTTCAGCATTTTTCCTGTGGAAGCCGAACCTGTAAACGTTACAACATCTTCCATTGTCACATTATCCAGAATTCCATTGGCTGAACCGCAAATCAACTGTAAACTTCCTTCAGGTAAAATTTGGGAAGCGATGATTTCTTTAACCACTACTTCCGTCAGGAAACTTGTTGCAGTTGCAGGTTTTACGATTGCCGGAACACCGGCCAAAAGATTGACCGCAATTTTCTCCAACATTCCCCAAACCGGAAAATTAAATGCATTAATATGAATCGCCACACCACGTTTCGGCGTACAAATATGATGACCGATGAAAGTTCCCTCTTTGGAGAGTTTAACCGAATCGCCATCTATATAATAAGGTAAGTCCGGAAACTGTCTTCTCAACGATGCATTCGAAAATAAATTTCCAATTCCACCTTCGATATCCACCCAAGAATCTGCTTTGGTTGCGCCCGTTGCCCAGCTTACTTTGTAGAAAATATCTTTCTTTTCCATCAGATGAAAAGCGAGTTTCTTCAACATCAAGCCTCTTTCCTGAAAAGTCAATTTTCTAAGAGCCGGACCACCAATTTTTCTGGCATAATTCATCATTTCGCCAAAATCCAAGCCTTTGGAAGTCGCCGTTGCTACCAATTCTCCATTGATAGCATTATATAAAGCCTGCCCTTCTCCTTCACCTTTTATCCATCTGCCGAGCGCGTAATTTTCTAGTTGCATAATTTTTTAGAATTTAGAGGTTAGAATTTAGAATTTAGAGGTTAGATGAGGCAAGGTCTAACATCTAATTTCTAGCTTCTAATATCTTTGTTTTTAAACTTTCTCAATAATCACTGCAAAACCTTGCCCCAAACCTACACACATTGTTGCCAGAGCATATCTTTTATTCTGATTCTGCAATTCATACATCGCAGAATTCAGGATTCTCGCACCACTCATTCCAAGCGGATGTCCAAGTGCAATGGCGCCACCGTTTGGATTGATTCTGGAATCGTTGTCATCCAATCCCCAAGCTCTGATGCAAGCCAAACTTTGTGCAGCGAAAGCTTCATTTAATTCAATAATATCAATATCATTAAATGTCAATCCTGCTTTTTGTAATGCTAATTCAGCTGCTTTCACAGGACCAATTCCCATAAACTTTGGTTCAACACCAACAACAGCACTCGAAACAATTCTAGCTTTCGGCGTTAATCCAAATTCTTTTATCGCATTTTCTGAAGCTAATAAATTAACCGCTGCGCCGTCATTCAGTCCCGAAGCATTTCCTGCAGTAACGGTTCCATCTTTTTTGAAAGCAGTTCTTAATTTTGATAAACCTTCTAAAGTTGTATCGTTTTTTGGAAACTCATCTTTATCAAAAATCAAATCTTCTCCTTTTCTCTGAGGAATATTAACGCCGACAATTTCTTGAGACAATCTTCCGTTTTCCTGTGCAACTTTAGCTTTCTGTTGAGAATTAAAAGCAAACAAATCTTGGTCTTCTCTGGAAATATTATCTCGTTCAGCCAAGTTTTCTGCTGTTTCACCCATTGCATCTACACCGTACATTTCCTTAATTTTTGGATTAATGAATCTCCAGCCGAAAGTTGTATCATAGATTTTTGCGTCGCCACCAAAAGGATTTTCGGATTTTGAAATTACCAAAGGTCCACGTGTCATATTTTCAACACCACCGGAAATCATCAAATCGGCGTCGCCAACTTGAATTGCTCTTGCAGCATTAATCGCAGCTGACAATCCTGAAGCGCAAAGTCTATTGACTGTTTCGCCGGGAACGTGATAATCCAAACCAGACAACAAAGCCGACATTCTTGCAATGTTTCGGTTGTCTTCGCCAGCTTGATTAGCACAACCTAAAACAACATCGGAGATTCTGCTTTGGTCGATGGTCGGGTTTCTTTCCAATAGTTTTTTGATGACAAAAGCCGCCATATCATCGGGACGAACCGAAGATAAACTTCCTTTAAGTTTTCCGATTGGCGTTCGGATGCCATCTATTATATATACGTTCTTCATTTTTTTATAAATGATTAATGATAATCGATAAATGATTTAGTTACTGTAACTTTTTAATCAACCACATAGCCACATAGAATTAAGAATAAAATTTTAAACGTTAAAAAAGAAATAGTATGCGTGAACTATTTAAACTTTATGAAAACTATGTGTGTATGTGGTTCAAAGTTTTATTCTGTTTTACTAAGTTTCTAATGATTGGACTGCATCTGTAACGGTCTTCGTGGTAATAATCATAAAGGCGATCCAATTCTTTTTCAAGATTATCCAAACCAAATTCATCTGCCCATTGTAATAATCCTTTTGGATAATTGACACCCTTTGTCATTGCCAAATCGATGTCTTCTGCGGAAGCAATATTTAAGAAATAAGCATCTGCAGCTTCATTCATCAACATTACCAGGATTCTTTTGAATATTGATTCTAATAATTCCAGATTTTCATTCGGTTTTGGTTGTTCAGCATTTGGAGAATAATCATAAAATCCTCTTCCCGATTTCTTTCCGAAAAATCCTGCTTCGAATAATCTTTTTTGCGTGAATGATGGTTTGAATTTCGGGTCGTAGAAGAACTCTTTAAAAACACTTTCAGTAACTCGATAATTGACATCGTGACCAATGAAATCCATCAATTGAAACGGTCCCATTTTGAAACCACCTAAACTCGTCATTGCAAAATCAATAGTTGCACAGTCCGCAATTCCTTCTTCCAAAATCCGGATCGCTTCTCCGTAAAATGGTCTTGCGACACGGTTCACAATAAATCCAGGCGTATCTTTTGCAATTACAGGAAGTTTCTTCCAGCTTTCTACTAAATTTTTCGTTTTTGAAACCAAATCTTTATCCGTCTGAACAGCAGGAATAATCTCAACCAAAGACATCAAAGGCGCCGGATTGAAAAAATGAATCCCAATCACTCGTTCTGGTTTCTGGCAAGCTGATGCAATGGACGCAACTGATAAAGATGACGTATTGGTTGTCAAAATACAATTTTCGGAAACCAAATTTTCCAGCTTTTGAAACAACTCTTTTTTGATTTCCAAATCTTCGATAATCGCTTCGATAATTAATTCTGAATCTTTTAATTCTGATAATTGATCGCTCAATCGGATATTATCGAAATAAGTTTCCGCTTCTTCATAAATCAGCTTTCCTTTTTCGGCTAATTTTTGGAACTGCGCTTCGAGATTTTGCCCTGCTTTTTCTACGGCAATCGGATTGCTGTCATACAACAAAACCTGATTTCCGGCTGTCGCCAAAACCTGCGCAATGCCGCTTCCCATTGCTCCGCTACCGACTATTCCTATTTTCATTTTCTAATATTTTAACGCAAAGAGCGCAAAGATTTTTTTACGACAAACTGTTTTTAAGTTCGCAAAGGCGTTAGCACTCAGCGAAGAAATATCTATTTGTTTTAGTCTAAATCAAACGACTGTCAACTAATAACCATCAACCAAATTAATGACATTTAAAATAGTCAAAAGGTTCTCTGCAATCATCGCACTGATACAATGCTTTGCAGGCTGTGGAGCCGAACTGACTAACCAAATGTGTATATCTTGAACCGCAAAGCGGACATTCGACCTCATCTGTTTTTGAGAATAATTCATCATTATTTTTTGAGTAGACAGGGGGTGCTATGCCGTAAGCTTTTAGTTTTTGTTTTCCTTCTTCCGTCATCCAATCGGTGGTCCAAGCCGGACTTAATCGATTGGTTAATTTAATATTATTGAAACCTTTTTCAATCAGCTTCATTTTAATCGCCATATTAATCATCGATGTTGCAGGACAACCGGAATAAGTTGGCGTTACCACAATTTCGATTTCGTCTTCATTGAGAATCACATCACGGATTATTCCCAAATCCAAAAGATTGAGAACAGGAACTTCCGGATCAGGAATTTCTTCTAAGATTTGCCAGATATACTCTTCTGTAACTACCATTCCAAATTAGGATAAGTGCGTTGCATTATTTGCATCTCTGCTAAGATGTAACCCATTTTTTCCGTATGTTTTCCGTCTTTTCCGCCGGTTAATTGTCTCGCTTTTGAGAAATCAACAGATAAAGTTGCTTCATTCAGGATTTCCAAAACTTTGGTTTCCCATTTGGTTCGGAAAGTTCTGATGTCGGGAATTATGTTTTGTTTAATTAATTCTAATTCCCAGTTGGTTGGAATGAACATTTCGTCCGTGAAGTCCACCAAATCATTGACTGATTTTTGGATTCTGTTATGACTTTCTTCCGTGCCGTCGCCCAATCGAATCATCCATTCACTACTCCATTTTAAATGATAAGTCACCTCTTTCAAAGATTTTTCGGCAATGGAAGACAATTTCAAATCAGAATGATTTTTCAGTTCAGTTAATAACAAATGATGATAGGCATCAAAGAAAAATTGCCTTGCAATAGTATCTCCGAAATGCCCGTTTTCTCTTTCAACTAAAAGCAGGTTCTTGAATTCTCGTTCGTTTCTAAGGAAAGCCAAATCGTCTTCTGTTGTTCCGTTATTAAGCATTTCTGCCGAATATTGATAATAATTGGAAGATTCACCCAACAAATCCAAAGCAATATTGGACAAAGCAATATCCTGCTCCAAGACTGGACCTTTCCCGCACCATTCGCAGAGGCGTTGTCCGAGAATCAGGCTTGTATCTGCGAGATGTAATATATAACTGAGATAATTATTGTTCATTGGTTTCTATTTAATTGGCATTATAAACCACCCCTAATTTCAAATATTTTGAAATTCTGCCACTCTAGGGGATGGAAGTTTTTTTTTACATATTCTTTACCTCTTCCGGAACGTGGTAAAACGTTGGATGACGGTAAACTTTATCCTCCGAAGGTTCATAAAACGCCTCGGAATCATCGGGATTGGTGGCGTGGATATGCTTGGATTCTACCACCCAAATGCTGACACCTTCCATCCTTCTCGTGTAAACATCACGTGCGTTTTGGATTGCCATTTCCGCATCAGCAGCGTGAAGACTGCCCACGTGCTTGTGATCCAGACCCTGTCTGCTCCTAATAAAAACCTCCCAAAGCGGCCATTCTGTATTTTGCATAATATTAATTATTGAGCTTTAATTTTTATCGCAAAGGCGCAAGATTTTTGTTTTTTTCATTCTGTTTTAAGTCGCAAAGAATGAAATTTCGAATTAAGTTTTGCGACTTAAAACATAGATTTGTCAAATTAATTACGCCTTTGCGTTACAAAAGATTAGACTGTTTTTCTATTTTGTTCTTCTCTTAATTTTCTTTTCTCGTGATAAGCTGTTGCTGCTTCTCTTACCCAAGCGCCGTCATCGAAGGCTTTTTTGCGGGTTTCGATTCTTTCTTTGTTACAAAGTCCGTTACCTTTAACCACTTTCCAAAACTCGTCCCAATCGATTTCTCCGAATTCGTAATGTCCGGTTTCTTTATTGAATTTCAAATCAGGGTCTGGAATGGTCAAGCCCAAATATTCTGCCTGAGGAATGGAAACATCTACAAAACGCTGTCTCAACTCGTCATTGGTAAAACGTTTGATGCGCCATTTCATTGATAATTCTGTATTTCCAGAATCGGCATCTTTTGGTCCGAACATCATTAAAGTCGGCCACCACCAACGGTTGAATGCATCCTGAGCCATTTCTTTTTGCTCAGGCGAACCTTGAGCCAATTTCATCATCAGCTCGTAACCTTGTCTTTGGTGGAAACTTTCTTCTTTACAAATCCTAACCATTGCTCTGGCATAAGGTCCGTACGAAGCGCGACAAAGTGGCACTTGATTCAAAATTGCTGCGCCATCTACCAGCCAACCGATTGCGCCCATATCTGCCCAAGTCAAAGTTGGATAATTGAAAATGCTGGAATATTTGGCTTTTCCAGAATGTAAATCGTTAATCGTCTCGTCTCTTGTGACGCCCAAAGTTTCGGCAGCACAATAGAGATAAAGTCCGTGTCCGGCTTCGTCCTGAACTTTTGCCAAGAGGATTTTCTTTCGATTCAAAGTTGGTGCGCGTGTAATCCAATTGGCTTCCGGCAACATACCGACAATCTCGGAATGCGCGTGTTGAGAAATCTGACGAATCAAGGTTTTTCTGTATGCATCCGGCATCCAGTCTTTTGGTTCGATGCGGATTTCGCTGTCTATCTTATTCTGAAAATGTTCTTCTAAATTGATTTCTGTTGTTTCCATTTTCTTTATATTTTTTGAACGCAAAGCGCGCAAAGATTTTTTTTAACTACTAACTGTTTTTAAGTTCGCAAATCAAAGATTCATTGATTCCATTAAAATCAATAAAAACATTGAGATAAAGGCGTAAACTCAGCTAAGACTAATTCTATCTAAATTATCTTTTTGTCATTCTGTAAGAATCTCTACAACTAATTTTAGATTCCTTCGGAATGACAAACTTCGTGGTTATAGCCTTACTTGTTTTACACCGAATCTGCAGCCCGACTTGAGCGGAAATCCTTTTTTGCGTGGACTCAAGTTCTATTTAAACTGAAATCGTCTGCAAAAAAGATTGGGAGCGGAAGGCGGATTAAGCTGCCATAATTATTATCTTATTTAATATCAAAATTCACCACCACTTCTTCCGAACGTGGATGCGCCTGACAGGACAAAATAAATCCTGCTGCAATCTCGTCTGGTTCGAGAGAATAATTGATGTCCATTTCTACTTCGCCTTTCTCTAATTTACATTTGCAAGTCGCACAAACACCACCTTTACAAGCATAAGGCAAGTCGGCTCCGTTTTGTAAAGCCGCGTCCAAAATCGTTGGTCCGTGGTAAGCTAAGTCTAGATTTAACGCTGTTGCATCTAATTTTACAGTGACTTTGCTAAAATCATCATCAGACTTATTAATTGCAGATTCGTGTTCTTTTTTCTTTTCCGCAGAAGCCGCACTGAAGAATAATTCGAAATGAATTTTCTTAGCTTCAACACCTGATTGGATTAAAGTATCTCTCACACTTAGAATCATTTCTTCCGGTCCGCAAATGAAAACCTCATCGATTTTTTCTGCCGGAATGATGTTCTTGATAAAAGATTCTGCTTTTTCGGAATTGATTCTTCCACTTAGCAAATCTGCATCGGCAACTTCGCGACTGAGAATGTGATAAATGCTCAATCGTTCCATAAAGCGGTCTTTCAAAGCTTCGATTTCTTCTTTGAAAATGATTGTTCCTTTATTTTTGTTTCCGTAAATCAAAATAAAGTGACTTTGCGGTTCATTTTTCAAAACAGATTTGATGATGGAAATAATCGGTGTGATTCCGCTTCCTGCCGCAAAAGCAACATACGTTTTTTTGTTCTCGGGATTAAGTTCTGTGTAGAATTTTCCCATCGGCGGCATTACTTCCAAAACGTCGCCTTCTTTCAGGTTTTCGTTCATAAAAGAAGAGAATAGACCTTCAGGAACTTTTTTCACAGCTACTTTCAATTCGCCTTCGCACGGACTTGCACAAATCGAATAAGAACGACGCAATTCCTGCACGCCATTCATTTGTCGGAATGTCAAATATTGTCCTTGCGTGAATTTGAATTGTTCCATTAATTCTGCCGGAACATCAAAACTCACGGAAACACAATCTTGAGTTTCTTTCTTGACTTTTTTTACGGTTAATGGGTAAAAAATTACTGACATTTTATTTTAAACGCAAAGTGCGCTAAGTTTTTTTTGATTTACTTTATGTTTTTATGTTCGCAAAGCCGCTTACGCTTAGCTAAGATTTGAATTTAATTATTCAAACCATTCATTAATAATGTTTTCAAGTCATCTTCCAGTTCTTGTGGTGTGATTTCTCGGCTTGGTTTGTACCATAATTCTATCCACCTTAAAGAAGATAACATTGTAAAAAGCGCCACAGAAACATTCATTGTTTTGAATTCGCCATTTTCTATTCCTTGTTCTATGATGTTTGCAAAGCTTTTTTCGTAGGATTTTCTGATTTGCTTGTATTGATTTTTCTTTTCTTCGGAAAGATATTTCCAATCGTTATTCGCTACAGAAACTGAGGCTGCATCTTCAATAATCAACTGAACGTGAAGACCGATAATGGCTCTCAGTTTATCCTGAAAACTTTGATTCGTATTTTCGATTTCCTGCAACTGGGAAATATATTGATTGGCTATTTTGAAACATATCAATTCCAAAATTTCGTCTTTGGATTTGATATGATTGTACATACTTGCCGCTTCCATTCCAACTTTTTCAGCGAGGTCGCGCATACTGGTTCCGCCAAATCCTTTCTCTTTGAAAAGTTTTGCGGCTTCTTCTAAAATCAATTCTTTTTTATTGATTTTGATTTTTTTCTCTGTGGATAAATCTAATTCCATTTTAAATAATCATATTTTTTGAACGCAAAGTCCGCAAAGATTTTTTATTCATTATTGAAAATATTTTTAAGGTTCGCAAAGGCGCTTACGCTCAGCTAAGATTTTTTAAAACCACAAGCTATATTTATTTTTTAAGTCTTTTGAAAGTCCAAAAAAGAGAAAATGGCTTAAAAGTTATCTTTTTTGATCTTTTGCATCCTTGATTTCTACGCCTCCTTTTGTGACTTTTGTGGTTTAATTAATATTTCAACAATTGTTCTATTTCTGTAATTAATTTTTCCGTGTTTGGCAGCACTTCTTTTTCTAATATAGAATTGATAGGAATTGCCGGCAAATCTTTTGCGCCAACAACTTTTACCGGAGCGTCCAAATGTCTGAAACAATTTTCACTGATTCTTGCTGCCAGACTTTGCGCAAAACTGTTATTGACAGGTTCTTCTGTCAAAACGATACAACGGTTGTGTTTCTTCACACTTTCGAAAACCCGGTTTTCATCCAAAGGTGCGAGTGTTCTTAGATCAATGATTTCGATTTGATTATCAAATTGCTTTGCTGCATTCGAAGCCCAATAAACGCCCATTCCGTAAGTAATAATTGTTAAAGTTGGTTTACCTTTTTGATTATCACAATGTAAAACTTCTCTTGCTTTTCCAAACGGAATAATGTAATCTTCGTCTGGTTCTATTGTTTTTGCATTTTCGGTTCCTTCAATTTTTGACCAGTAAAGACCTTTGTGTTCCAGCATCACAACTGGATTTGGATCGTAGAAAGCCGCTTTCATCAAACCTTTCAAATCCGCGCCTGTTGAAGGATAAGCGATTTTGATGCCTTTGATATTACACAAAACACTTTCCACAGAACTCGAATGATAAGGTCCGCCACTTCCATAAGCGCCAATCGGAACACGCAGAATCATCGAAACCGGCCATTTTCCATTAGACAAATAATAACTTCTAGAAACTTCGGTAAATAATTGATTCAAACCTGGCCAAATGTAATCTGCGAATTGAACTTCGACAATTGGTTTCAAACCAACGGCGCTCATTCCGACGGTTGAACCTACAATAAAAGCTTCCTGAATTGGTGTGTTGAAAACTCGTTTTTCCCCGAATTGTTCTGCCAACGTAATCGCTTCACGGAAAACGCCGCCTAATCTCAATCCAACATCTTGTCCATATATTAAAGCTTCCGGATGTTTCTGCATCAATTCTCTAATCGCGAATAATGCACAATCTACCATTACAGTCGGAATTTTTCCACTTGGAGAACGCTCTCCTTTTTCTTCAGTAATTGGCGTTGGTGCAAAATCGTGTTTATAAGTATCTGCAGGTTTTGGGTCTTCGGCAAGAATTGCATTTTCAAAATCTGTTCGTACCAGATTCTGAACTTCTTGTTCAATTAATTCAACTTCTGAATCTTCTATACTGAATTCTGAAAGTTTATTTCTAAGTTTTATTAAAGGATCATTCTTCGCACATTCTTCCAAATCATCTCGATACCATTCTTTTCTAACACCAGAAGTGTGATGATTTAATAAAGGAACTTTTGCGTGAATCAACATTGGTCGTCTTTCTTCACGGATGATTCTGATGCATTCTTTTACGGTTTCGTATGATTTTATAAAATCAGTTCCGTCAATTGTTCTGGTTTCTATTCCGTTGAAACCTTGCATATATTTTGTGATGTCTTGCGCTCGGATTTCTTTTGCGCTGGCAGAGATATCCCATTCATTATCCTGAACCAAATAGAGAATCGGCAATTGTTTAAGAGCAGCCATTTGGAAAGCTTCAGAAACTTCGCCTTCTGTACAGCTTGCGTCGCCAAGTGAACAAACTGCGATAGGTTTTTGTTCAAGATTTTCCGCGATTCCGGTTTCTTCCTTGTATTTCATTCCCATTGCAATTCCAGTTGTTGGGATGGCTTGCATTCCTGTTCCAGAACTTTGGTGAATCATCTTCGGAAAATCATCTCTTCGCAAACTTGGATGTGCATAATAAGTTCTACCGCCAGAGAATGGATCATCTTTTTTTGCTAAAAGCTGAAGCATCAACTCGTAAGGCGTCAATCCAACGCCCAACAAAATTGAATCGTCTCTGTAATAAGGACTCACAAAATCCTGTGGTAACAATTGCATTCCCAAAGCCAATTGAATCGCCTCATGTCCACGGGAAGTAGCGTGCACGTATTTTGAAGTGATCTTTTTCTCCTGTTCAAACAAATCGCTCATTGTTTTGGCCGTAAACATCAGACGATAAGCTGATTTGAGTAAATCAGTCAGGCTAGTTTCTTTGTTTAAAAAATGTTTTTCAGTGATTTGCATATTTAAACATTTGACATTCAGTCCATTATTCTCGGTTTGGATAATTGAATGTGATTTATTCAAAAATACACTTTTTTATTAAACTAACAAATGTTAGTTAGTTTTTGTCATTATTAAAAATATCTAAGAAAATTTAAGCTTTTACAAAATAAAAATTTAAATTTTGTAGTTTTGAAAATTAAACAAGATAAATGAAACTAAAAATATTCCTTGGCATCGCATTTTGGTCACTTTTGCTTCTAGCTGGCTGTAATCGTGATGATATTTCTTTTGAATCGCCAACTCAACTTTTGAGATTTTCTACCGACACGGTTTTTTGTGACACCGTTTACAACCAAATGCGTTCAGAAACTTATGCTGTAAAGGTTTATAATAATGAAAATAAAGATGTACTGATTCCAAGAATTGCTTTAGAAGGCGGAAGTGGTTCTCTTTACAGAATCAATGTAGATGGGAAAAGCGGAACAAGTTTCGAAAATGTAGCTTTGAGAAAAAAAGACAGTCTTTATGTTTTTGTAGAAATTGCCCCTGTTGCTAATGCTCCGGAAGCGATTGCTGAAGACAAAGTGGTTTTCAACACACCAGCAGGAGAACAAAAAGTTACTCTTCTTTCTGTGGTTCAGGATGCAGAATATTTCATTAAAACCGATACTAATCCTAATATTATTTCCGAAAACACCACTTGGACTAAAGATAAAGTGAAAGTGATTTTTGGTAACCTAAAAGTTGCTGAAGGTAAAACTTTGACAATGGAAAAAGGAACCAAAGTCTATTTCCGAAAAAACAGCGGAATGAATTTTGAGAAAAATTCCATTCTTGATGTAAAAGGAGCCCTTGGCGATGAAGTGATTTTCCGAGGCGATAGGAGTGATACGAAATATGACACTCTTCCGGCCAACTGGAACGGAATCAAAATGGAAGAAGGTTCTCTTCTTAATATGAATTACGCTCGAGTTTTTGGTGGAAATGTTGGACTTCAATTGAAAAAAAATATAGCTGAAATCAACAATACAATTATCCATACATTTCAAAATGTAGGAATCTATGGGATCCATTCCAATCTTACAATGAATAATGTTGTGATGAACAACTGCGGTAAAGCAGACCTTGCGATTGCAGGAAGTGGAACTTATAATATCAATTATTCTACATTAGCCAATTATTGGAACCTTAATTCTTCTATGTCTGCTGTAGGAATTTTTGCGAGCAACACTTGGGAAAATGAAGAAGGTATTTTAGAATCTGGACTTGTAAGTTTAAATGTAAAGAATTCCATTATTTATGGAGACACTTTAGATTTGGTTTCTTTGATTAATAATCAAGCAGGGACAGCAATTAATGCTCGTTTTGATAATACATTATTGAAACTAAGTTCTAATTCGGCATTCAATCCAATTGGCTCTGATATTATCAAAAACGAAGACCCTAAATTCCAGAATTATTTTACTCAGAAAATGAACTTAAGAGTGAAAGAAGGTTCTCCAGCAATTGGAAAAGGAAAAGCTAGTGATATCGTAATCACAACCGATATTGTTGGTAAATCCAGAGGCAATTCTCCAACCATTGGCGCTTATCAATTTTAATAATGGAAATCACAAATCTCCAAAACCAAGTTGATGAATGGATAAAAACCATTGGTGTCCGCTATTTCAATGAGTTGACGAATATGGCAATCCTAACGGAAGAAGTGGGCGAAGTGGCCAGAATCATTGCCAGAAGATATGGTGAGCAATCTGAAAAAGAGTCTGATAAATCCAAAGATTTGGGAGAAGAATTAGCCGATATTCTATTTGTAACGCTTTGTTTAGCGAATCAAACCGGAACAGATTTGCAATCCGCATTCGATAAAAAAATGAAAGTTAAAACAGAGCGTGACAAAGATCGACATCAGAATAACGTAAAATTAAAATAGAGGGAAGTCAGATGATGGAAGATGGATGTTTTACACGCAAGAATAAAACTTCCATCATCCCGCTTCCAACTTCCAACAAATAAAAATATGCTGCTAAAAAAATCAGAATTAATAGACGGAAAAAATATTCAAATTACCGGTTCGAAAAGTATTTCGAACCGTCTTTTGATTTTAGGGAAATTATTTGGGAATATTGATATGCTCAATCTTTCCAATTCTCAGGACACAACTTTACTCAAAAAAGCTTTGGAATCTGATTCCGAAACTATTGACATTCACCACGCTGGAACTGCAATGCGATTTTTGACTTCTTATTATTCCATTTTTGAAGGCAGAAAAACCATTTTGACAGGTTCTGACAGAATGAAAAATCGACCTATTAAACCTTTGGTAGATGCGCTTCAGTCGCTTGGTGCTGATATCACTTATCTTGAAAAAGAAGGATATCCACCATTACAAATCATCGGTAAAAAGATTGAAAAAGATTCGGTTAAAATCTCTGCGAATGTTTCGAGTCAGTTTTTGACTTCTTTGATATTAATAGGAGGAAAATTAGAAAATGGATTGACACTAGAATTAGATGGAGAAATCACGTCTCGTCCTTACCTCGAAATGACTTTGAAAATCCTAAACGAAATCGGAATCAAGTCTCATTTCGCAGAAAATACAATTGAAATTCTACCGCATCCTGAAAATGCTAGAATCGAACACTATGAAGTGGAAAGCGATTGGTCTTCAGCTTCTTATTTTTATTCCCTGGCAGCGATTGGAAGAAAATCAATCACATTGAAAAGCTATCACACACTTTCACTTCAAGGAGATAGCGTGATTAAAGAAATCTATTGGAAATATTTCGGAATCAACACCGTTTCTGATTATGCAGAAAATTCGATTACGCTTTTGCCAGAACCAGCTTTCGAATATCCTGACTTAATTTCTCTACATATGAACGATTGTCCTGATATTGCACAAACGCTTTGTGTAACGGCAACGGCTTTGAAAATTCCGTTTGTGATTACCGGACTTCATACTTTGAAAGTAAAGGAAACCGACCGATTGGTTGCGCTTCAAAATGAATTATTTAAAATTGGAGGAAAAACACATATCACGGTTGAGAAAATAGAATCTTCAGAATTCATAGAACCGAGCGACAATATTTCTATCGCAACTTACAACGACCACCGAATGGCAATGGCTTTTGCACCATTTGCTCTAATTAAGGAATTGAATATCGAAAACGAAGATGTTGTAGAAAAATCTTATCCAGAGTTTTGGGAGGATTTTTTTGATGTGACAAATAATATTTAGAATGAAGAAAAACGTAATAATAACATTGATTTTAACCATTCTTATTTTTTTGGGTTACAAATTCATAAAATTTGTTGAAGGAATAGAAACACCGGACTTAGAATATAATACTGTTTATTCAGATAAATACGAAGAAAAATTATTCAACAATAGCTTGTTAGGTCAAACTAAAAAACAAATCATTGATAAATTAGGAAAACCACTTGTAACAGAAAGTATCAATCCTTACTCAAAATTTCTTTACAGAGATAAAAATGACAGCATTTATATAAATTGTTCGGGAGGTGTTGATTTAAGCAGCTATAATATAATCAATAAAAACTATAGTTTTTTAACTTTTGAATTTGATGAAAATAATAATGTAATAGAAGTTTTTCAGGTTATAGATTCGGAAAAAGTTGATGCAGACAGTTTGATAGGAATATCTAAAAATGAGATTATTAATAAATTTGGAAAACCAACTCAAATCGCACAAATTAATTTTAAAGGAAATATGCTGGCTTTTTCAAATCTGAAAGAAGGTGCATATACAGGAAAAACACCTAAAATACACGTGAGAAATATAGTTTTTGATAAAAATGAAAAAGCCATTAAAATTGTTAAAGCAGATGGTTATGGATTTTTGGAAGGATTATGTGAAATAATTAATAATTAAAAATTTTGAGTAAAACAATCATCATCACAGGCGCTTCAGCCGGAATAGGATTGGCCTTGGCAGAATATTTCGGAAAGAAAGGGAATAAAGTTTACGGACTCAGCAGAAAGAATGTCAGCTCTGATTATTTCGTTTCGATTCCAACAGATATTACCGAAAAAGACCAAATCGACAATTCTATTTCTGAAATCCTGAAAACGGAAACCAGAATTGATGTTCTGATAAATAACGCTGGAATGGGAATGGTGGGTGCAGTTGAGGATTCTACGAAAGACGATATTTCGAAATTATTTAATCTTAATTTGATTGGCTCAGTTCAGATGATGACGGCTGTGCTTCCAAAAATGCGTGAGCAGAAATCCGGGAAAATCATTAATATTTCCAGCATCGGATCAGAAATGGGATTACCATTCCGAGGATTTTATTCCGCTTCTAAATCGGCTTTGGACAAAGTAACTGAAGCAATGCGCTACGAAGTTTATCCTTGGAATATCCACGTTTGTTCGCTTCATTTGGGCGATATCAAAACCAATATTGCTGAAAATCGTGTAAAAACAAAAGTTTCCGAAGCGTATAAAAATGTCTTTGATAAAGTTTATGCTTTGATGAATTCTCACGTTGGCGACGGAACAGAACCTTTGGATGTGGCAGTTTATATTGATCAGCTTTTAGGGAAGTCAAAATGGAAAGCACATTATTATTTCGGGAAATTTGGGCAGAAAATTGGCGTTCCTCTTAAATGGATTCTTCCTCAGAATACTTACGAAAATCTGATGAAGAAGTATAATAAAATGGATTGATTTTCTGTTTTAAATGCAAATAAAGTATAAAGTCTTCGACTCCGCTCAGACTGACATCTCTTAAAATGAACATTTAGTATTAGATTTGTCACGCTGAGCGGAGTCGAAGCGCTTTCACAATGAATCGATATTATGTTTACATATTAAAATGTTCGGATAACTCTTATTACACAGGAGTTACAAGCGATTTGGAATCTCGTTTTATTAAACATCAATCAGGACATTATCCCGAAAGTTATACTCATAATAGAAGACCAGTTCAATTGGTTTTTTATTATGAATTTAATGAAATTGAACACGCAATTTCTTTTGAGAAACAAGTAAAAGGTTGGAGTAGAAAGAAAAAAGAAGCCATCATTAATGACAATTGGGAGAAATTGAAAGAACTTTCTATTTGTAAGAACGAAACCAATTCCGAAAATATTAGTAAAGGCTTCGACTCCGCTCAGCCTGACAATGTTAACACTTCAACTTGAATAAGACTGGAAAATTTCTATTGACTCGTTTTTTTTACATAATTGTTATTTTCATTTCTGCTTTTTCAACGGCGCAGAAAAAAGAATATTGGCTCATCGATAAAGAAACCAACGCCAAAAAAATCGTTTCTGATTCGGCGAAAGCAGTTAAATTTTTAGATTCCTTAGCAGAAAATTCTTACTTCTTCACAGAACTGAAGGACGTCAAAAAAATAGAAAACAGAACAGAAATCTATTATGACAAAGGGCCAAATTTCAACCAGGCCAAAGTTCAGTTTTCGGATTCTTTGGTTAATGATTTGAAGTTTCAGAAGAGTGAGATTTACACCAAAAACTTAGACTCCCTCAAGAAAAACATCAATCAAAAATATCGGGATAAAGGTTTCGCATTCAATCGTGTGAAAACCAAATTCCAGAAAATGGAAAACGGGATTCCTTCGGTTAAAATCTCTGTTGTCACCACTTCTCAGAGAAAAATCGATGGTATCGTTTTCAAAGGTTACACACGTTTACCGAAACAATTCGTTAAAAACCTCAACAAACAATATCTCGGAAAAAACTATGATGATAAGAACTTGGTTTCTATGAATCAGTCTTTGCAAAATCATCAGTTTGTATCGTTGGAAAAACCACCTCAGACATTGTTTACCAAAGATTCTACGCAGGTTTTTCTCTTTACTCAAAAACGAAAAACCAACACTTTTGACGGAATGATTGGCTTCGGAAACAACGATTCCGAAAAATTCACCGTCAATGGAACCTTGAATGTTGTTCTCAAAAATATGTTCAACAGTTTCGAAAGCATCGGCGTTTATTGGCAGAGAAATCCCGACAAAGGTCAGACTTTTGATATGCAAACCGATATTCCGTACACTTTTGGGAGCAATATTGGTTTGAATGTGAATGTCAATATTTTTCGCCAAGATTCTACTTTTGCGAATGTCAAATTTTTACCTGCCATTTATTATCATCTTTCGCCGAAGCAAAAACTGGGTATCAAAGGAACTTTCGAATCTTCTGCAATTCTGGATTCGCTTTACACGAGTGGTCGCGATTACAGCAAAAAGGGAATTGGTGTTTATTATCAATATCAGGAAGGGATTGACATTCCGTTGTTTATTAACAAAAGTAATATTCGTCTGGAAGCCGATTTCCTTAAAACAACCTATGACGATACGCAGGAGAAATTTGACCAAATCCGATATTTCCTTTTTGCCGAACACAACTTCAATTTGTCCGGAAATCACTTCCTCAACATCAAAGGAGAATCTGCTTTACTCAGTTCCAAGAACGAATTATCGACAAACGAACTTTTTCGGTTTGGAGGCTGGAACTCGATGCGAGGTTTCAATGAACAGAGTCTCATAAGCGATTTTTATGCATTTGCCGGCGCAGAATATCGTTATCTCGTCAATGACCAAGCCTTTTTCGATTTGTTTGCGCAATACGGTCAAATGTCTAACAAAGCTCTGGGAATCACACCAAAATTATACAGCGTAGGTTTAGGGTTCAACTTTTTTCTTCCTGTCGGTTTGATGAGTTTTCAAATCTCCAACGGAAACGAATTTGGTAATCCTTTTAAATTCAACGAAATAAAAATCCATTGGGGAATCCTCAGTAAGTTTTAATAATTGATAAGCTATAAAATGATAGTTGATACTAAGAAGAATTTAAAATCATTTATCGACCATCACTTATCAATTATTTAATTCGTCATCATTTCTCTGAATATTAATTATTTATCAAATAAATTACGATATTTTCAAATTCGATAAAAATAACTTAATTTTGCAAAGAAAGTAAAGATGTCTATTCATAACAAAATTGTAGAGACAGCCATCACTTTCGATGACGTGCTTCTAGTTCCTTCTTATTCAGAAGTTTTACCTAATCAGGTTTCCCTAAAATCAAGACTTACAGACAAAATTTCGCTCAATGTTCCTATAGTTTCCGCTGCGATGGATACAGTTACGGAAGCAGATTTAGCAATTGCATTGGCGAGAGTCGGCGGTCTTGGATTCATTCATAAAAATATGACAATTGCAGAACAGGCTGCACAAGTCAACAGCGTAAAACGATCCGAAAACGGAATGATTGCCGACCCAGTTACATTGTCCAAAGACCATACATTGGCTGAAGCTAAAGAACTAATGGCCAATTATAAAATATCCGGACTTCCTGTAGTTGATGAAAACAATTACCTCATCGGAATCATTACCAATCGTGATGTGAAATATCAAGAAAATCTTGATATCAAAGTTGAGGAAATAATGACCAAAGAAAACCTCATCACTTCTGATAAAAACACGAATCTTGAAAAGGCAAAAGAAATTTTGCTAAAAAACAGAATCGAAAAACTTCCAATCGTTGACAAGAAAAACAAGTTAGTTGGATTAATTACGATTAAAGACATTGATAATCAATTAGAATATCCAAATGCTAACAAAGACCAAAACGGAAGACTGATTGTGGGAGCGGGTGTTGGTGTAGGTGAGGATACGATTGAAAGAATCACAGCATTAGTAAAAGCTGGTGTTGATATTGTAGCCATCGATTCCGCTCACGGACATTCGAAAGGTGTTTTGGATAAAATTTCTGAAATCAGAAAAACGTTTCCAGATTTGGATATCGTTGGCGGAAATATTGTCACAGCTGATGCAGCTAAAGATTTAATAAAAGCTGGCGCTAATGTTTTGAAAGTTGGTGTTGGGCCAGGTTCTATTTGTACAACAAGAGTGGTTGCCGGAGTTGGAGTTCCTCAGCTTTCCGCAATCTATAACGTTTACGAATTTGCTAAAAAGAAAAATGTAGCGGTTATCGCTGATGGTGGAATCAAATTGTCTGGTGATATTGTAAAAGCGATTGCAAGTGGCGCTGGTGCTGTAATGTTAGGTTCACTTTTAGCTGGAACTGATGAAGCTCCGGGAGAAGAAATCATTTTCCAAGGAAGGAAATTCAAATCTTATCAAGGGATGGGTTCTCTTTCTGCTATGAAACGAGGCGGAAAAGAGCGTTATTTCCAAAGTGAAGCTAAGAAATTTGTCCCAGAAGGAATCGAAGGAAGAGTTCCTCACAAAGGAAAACTGGAAGATGTTATTTTCCAACTGACAGGCGGTTTAAGAGCTGGAATGGGCTATTGTGGCGCAAAAGATATTGAAGCATTACAAAAAGATTCAAAATTAGTAATGATTACAGGAAGCGGGTTGAAAGAATCGCATCCACACGATGTGATTATTACGCAAGAAGCTCCGAATTATTCTTTGTAAAAAATACTCTAGAATTAAGAATCCAAGTTGAATAAATCAATTTGGATTTTTTGTTTCTATTAGAATATTTGACAAAGCTGTTTTCTCTGAAAAAAATAAGACTTAGTAGAAATATATTAAAAATCAAAACTTTGGTGTTAAGTTTGATGAGAATTTTATAATTTTGCAGCGTTATTAAACCAATGAAAAAAACTACTCTTTTACCCCTTTTATTTTTATCTGTTTTTACTTTAAGCTTATTATCTTTTGCTCCGAGTAAAAAGGTGATAGCCGTTGTTTTCAATAAAGAAATGACCAAACAAGACCTTTTGAGCTTGCAAAAAAACTTGAAGGAAAAGAACATCATTCTTGTTTATAATAAGATTCAGTTTACAAAAAACAGATTGAGTTATATCGATTTCAGTATTGATTTTGGGGACGGTTTTTCTGGCGCTTCCAAATCTGCTATTTCCAAATCAAAAGAAATTGGTTTCATACGAGATTATAATGACAATGCTGAACATCCTTTTTTGGTTGGCGATTTAAAATAGAAGAAAAGCTTCCAAATTTGGAAGCTTTTCTTTTATGTGTTATTTTGATTCTGTTTTCTTTCTTTTTTGATTTTAAGGTCATCTTCAAAATCATCAATTCTATAATCTGTTAACGAATTTCCTTTTCTGATTTTTTCTTTGGAATAAAGCCTATACTCGTTCTCAGTTTTCTCCAAAAGATAATCATACGGTCCAACCGAAGAAATTAGTTTTATCAAAACTGGAGAAATTTCCAGGCAAACAAACAATCCCATAATGAAACTAGCTGCCAAAGCAATGATTGCAGAATTTTCCCCCAATTCATCCAAAGCCTGTAATCTTGCTGCAAATCCATTGAATCTATCTTCGATTCCTTCTGTAGATTTTCTTTCAGTTTCAAGATTGGAATAGACTTTTGAGATTTCTTTATCAAGATATTGCAAACGTTCTTGTTGTTGCTTTTGGTAATTCTCGAGGTCGGCGCGTTTCTGTTCTTTCAGTTCGGCTTTTCTCTTGGCATTGGTTCCATAACCGACTTTTCCGCTGGTTAAACCAGATTGTTTACCAAGAATTTCTTTCTCTAATTCAACCGAAGCAGAATCATAAGCCATTTGGTAATTCTTGATTTGATTTTGGATTTGTTTCTTTTCCAAATCAAAAGAACCGGATTGTTGCAGAATTCTACCGTTCATTTCTGCCTGCAACTGTTTTTTATTTCTTTGAATAATGGTATTCAGTTGCTTGTTAACCTCTTTCTCGAAAATTTTCAATTCCAAAGGTTTGGAGATAATGATTCCGAGAAAAGTTGCTAAAATCAAACGCGGAATTGTCATTAAAACTTGATTCCACCAAGTTCCAGTTTTTTTGATTGAGGAAACAATATATCTATCGAGATTAAAAATCATCAATCCCCAAAGAATGCCAAATCCTACTGATGCCCAAAGGTTATCGAAAACCGTGAACATCGCATATCCTGCAGACAAAGTCGCAAAAATAGCAGTGAATAAAACAATTCCACCGATTCCGGCAAACTTGTTCCATTCGGATGGAGATTTTTTCAGCAGATGAATATTCGCGCCGGAACAAATCATTAGAAAATGCTGAAACCAATTCATTTTATGTGTGTTAGTATTTTTCATTTAATTATAAATCATCATAATTTGTCATTTAAAAAGTTAATTTGTTACAAATAGTATTAGGCTTTACCTAATAACTAATTCTGTACCAATTTATCTTTAATCAAATTAAATTTCCAGGTATTATATTTGATAAGAGAATTAAAAATATTTTATGAAAAATCTACTATTCTTAATTGCTCTTACAATAATATCGTTCTCTTGCAAATCCACAATTAATCCAGATAATCTTCCAAAACCTCTTCCAGAAAGACCAAAAGATAATCCAGATAAAGGAAATCTAACAGAACAAGAAGCGCAGGAAATGGAGAATTTGAAATCCGAAATTCTGACAATGGCAAAAAGTGAAAAATGCACCAACTCTTCTGATTGGAAATCTGTCGGATTAGGTGTGAAAGCTTGTGGTGGGCCAGCTTCTTATATTGCTTATTCAGTTAAAATAGACGAAGCCAAATTTTTAGAAAAAGTTGATTTGTATAATCAGAAATCAACAGAGTATAATAAAAAATACAACCTGATTTCAGATTGTATGTTGGTAATGCCACCCGAAAGAATCGAATGTGAAAATGAAAATCCTTTTTTCAAATATTCTAAGTCGGATTCTGTGGAGTAATCTTTTGCGCTTCAGAATCTCTGTATAATTTTTCTTTGCTCCATTTGGCGTGTTTGGAAGGAATAATTGTGTGTCCTCTTCTATAAGCATAAATTTTAGTAAACTCTGCGCCAAAAAATATGAGTTGACAAGAATAATTAATCCACATCATCAATAGAATCACAGTTCCTGCCGCACCAAAAATGGATGTTGGCTTGGAAATATCGAAGTAGAAACTCATTAGCATTTTTCCAAGATTGAAAAGCAAAGCCGTAACAATTGCACCAATCCAAACGGATTTCCATTTGATTTCTACATCGGGTAAAACCTTGAACATAAAAGCAAATAGAATGGTAACGATGGCTAATCCTAAAATAAAATTACTTGCCTGGATAATCACATAAGTTTCCAAACCAAAATATTTGGTAATTAAAGTATTTGCAAGTCCGATAGCAGAAGACAGAAGCATACTAACGAGAAGGAGAAATGCAATAATTAGAATCATCCCCAGGGAATTTGCTCTGTCAAGAATGAACTTTTGCCAAGCTTTTTTTGGAGCGGCTTCTACATCCCAAAGATTGTTTAGCGAGTTCTGCATCTGGAAAAATAAACTGGTTGCACCAAAGATCAAAGTTCCGACACCGAGTGCTTTCATCCAGAAGTTCTGTTTATCAACCATTGCGCTTTTGATAATATACTGAACGCTTTTCGCTCCATCGTAACCTATTATTCCCTGCAGTTGTCTGCGGATTTCGCCATTTACAGCTTCTTCGCCAAAGAAATGTCCTGCAATCCAAATCACGATAATCATCAAACCAGGCAAAGAAAATATGGCATTATAAGCCATACTTGCACTGTCTTTGGCAGCGGAGGAAGACATCCATTCACTGAAGGTCTGTTTTAGAACGTCCCAAAAAGAATTAAGTTTTTTCATTGCTTATTTTTCTTGGGAAATTCAATCTTTATACCAACTTAGTCTTCTTTGTACCAGCTGGAGTATTTAACATAATTATTTGCGATTCTATCAATCTCGCCTGTAATTAGATTTTGAGACACATCTTTCACTTTTTTTGCAGGAACGCCAGCCCAAATCTCACCTTCTTTGATGTGTGTATTGGCAGTCACTACAGCTCCTGCTGCAACAATAGAGTTGCTTTCCACAATGCAGTCATCCATCACAATTGCGCCCATCCCTATCAGAACATTATCTTTTATTGTACAACCGTGTACAATTGCATTATGACCAATAGATACATTATTTCCAATCGTAGTTGGGCTTTTTTGATAAGTGCAATGTATCATAGCATTGTCCTGAACATTTACTTTGTCGCCCATTTTGATGAAATGAACATCGCCTCTCAAAACCGCATTGTACCAAATACTACAGTCCTTCCCCATGGTCACATCGCCGATAATTACAGCAGTTTCTGCCACAAAAGTATTTTCTCCAAGTTGAGGCGTTTTGCCTAAAAGTTCTCTAATAATTGCCATTTTTTTTAATGATTTATTGTTAACTATTAATTGTTAATTTTTTGGGCGCCTCCATCCGTCCTCCACTCCCGCTTTTTTATTTTTTACAAAAAAATAAAAAGAGCTCCGTTCAGGCCGGGGCGCAGATTGGTCTTCCCAATCTAATTTTGACATTCATTTAGCGAAAATCAGCTCAATAGAAAAAATCAAAAACCTGCAAAGACGCTCAGAATCAAAACTTAACGTCACCTTATGATTTATTAGCTTTTTTCTTCCACCAAATTACGATAATTTTGTTGCTCAATATATTTAAAATGCGAGAAATCATAATAGAACCAACTCAGAATCCAAAGGTGATGAAATTCATCGCTGATTATAATCTGATTCCGGGTTCACTAGAACTGGACAGAGATTCTGACGTTTCGGAAATACCATTGGCTCAGGAACTATTTAATTATCCTTTTGTGGACAGGATTTTCATCACAGCTAATTTCGTAGCGGTGGCGAAGCAAGATTCCGTAGAGTGGGAGCACGTAGCAGAAAGTCTGAAAAACATTATCGAAGATGAATTGCTCGCCAATCCGAGAATCTACCTACAGAAAAGAAAAGAAGCATACCAGATTTATTCTGAAATGACGCCAAATCCAGCCGTGATGAAGTTCATCTCCAGCAAAATGCTGATGGACGGATTCATCGAAGTTAAAAATAGAGAAGAAGCAGACGAAGTACCTTTGGCAAAAGAATTATACAATGCTTTCGATTTTGTGAAGGAAGTTTATGTGAGCGACAATTTTGTTGCCGTAACCAAGGATGATCAGTTTCAATGGCACGAAATTATGAATCAGGTTCGTTCTTTCATCGCAGAATTTTTACAGGCCGGAAAAACCATTTCCAATGTTCAGCCTCACGCGCACGAAAATCCTGTTTTGAAAATCATCAACAGAGAATATACCAGCGATGAGCAGAAAATCAGCGACATCTTGAACGAATATGTTGCCCCTGCAGTAGAAAACGACGGCGGAAAAATCTCTTTAATAGAATATGATCAGGAGAATAAAACCGCAAGAATGCTTTTACAAGGTGCTTGCAGTGGTTGTCCTTCTTCCACAGCAACGTTGAAAAACGGGATCCAAAGCATTCTGAAACAATTTGTACCAGAATTGGTAGAGAATGTGGAAGCAGTCAACGGATAAAATTTAGCTCATAGTTTTTGTTTGATGGTTGATAGATTGCCCGTCAATAAAAACAAGTAGTAAATGAACGCTTTGATAAAATTTAATCCTAGCGTAATCAAAACGCTGAATGTGACAATTTTTAAAATTAATGTTGTAAAACACGTCAGCCGGATCGGAATCGAAGACTTTATAAATTATAATTATTTCAAAATTGGAAACCAACAACCAACCAATCACAACTAACAATAAAAAAGGAATTCTCCTTGTCAACTTAGGTTCGCCGAAATCTACCGATGTAAATGATGTTAAAAACTATCTGGACGAGTTCCTGATGGATGAAAAAGTCATCGATTATCGTTGGATTTTCCGAGCATTATTGGTTCAGGGAATTATTCTGAAAACCAGACCTAAGAAATCGGCAGAAGCTTACAAAACTGTTTGGACAGACGAAGGCTCTCCACTGATTGTGATATCCAAAAATCTACAGAAAAAACTTCAGGAAGTTGTGGATGTTCCGGTTGGTCTGGGAATGCGTTATGGCGAACCGTCTATAAAAAACGGAATCCAAGAGTTGGTTGACCAAGGCATCACCAATATTACTTTGTTTCCACTCTATCCGCAATATGCGATGAGCACTACAGAAACGGTGATTGACAAAGCGGAAGAAGTCCGAAAAAAATTCTTTCCGGACATTAACATTAATTACGTAGAACCGTTTTATAACCGCGAGATTTACATCAATTCTCTGGCGGAAAGTATCAAAGAGAAACTACCTGCGGATTTTGATTTGTTACAGTTTTCATATCACGGTGTTCCGGAGCGTCATATTTACAAAACCGACCCTACAAAGACTTGTAACATGAATAATTGTTGTCAAAAAGAAGATAATCCTTCGCACAAATTCTGTTACAGGCACCAATGCTACAAAGTGACAGAGTTGGTTTGTGAGAAATTGGAAATTCCTAAAGAGAAGGCTCTCGTTACGTTTCAATCCAGATTGGGGAAAGACAAATGGATGGAACCTTACACGGATGCGACGTTGGAGAGTCTTGGCAAAAAAGGAATCAAGAAACTGGCAATTGTTTGTCCGGCTTTTGTGTCAGACTGCCTTGAAACGTTGGAAGAGATTTCGGAGGAAGGGAAAGAAATTTTCCTTCACGGCGGCGGCGAGAGATTCGATTATATCCCTTGTCTGAACGAAAAAGAAAGCTGGGTACAAGTCGTAAAAACACTTTGTGAAGAAAAACTGAATGATTTTTACTTTCATTAATAGTTTTACATTGGTTTATATTACCAATAAATTGTGATTTTTGTTTTTTAGCAATTACCGGAGAGTGTAAACCCGCGTAAAAAAGCATCAATACTGTTTGACTGTTTTACTAAATTCTTATTTTAATAACTTTCTCGATAAGCAAGTTTAAGCTAGTGTTTTTTTATAAAAATCTTATCGTAGTTTTGCAAGTATGATTGCGGAGAAAATTATTTTAGGCATTGATCCTGGAACAAGTATTATGGGTTTTGGAATTATTTCTGTCAAAGGAAATACAATGGAGTTGGTAGCTATCCACGAATTGATCCTGAAAAAATATGAGAATCACGAAACAAAACTTAAAGTAATCTTCGATAAAACGTTGGCTTTGATAGATGAATATCATCCCGACGAAACTGCTCTGGAAGCTCCTTTCTTCGGAAAAAATGTTCAGAGTATGCTGAAGCTTGGACGAGCACAAGGGGTTGCAATGGCAGCAAGTCTCCACAGAAATATTCCCATTATAGAATACTCTCCAAAGAAAATCAAAATGGCAATCACTGGTAACGGAAATGCCAGCAAGGAACAAGTTGCTGGAATGCTTCAAAATCTTTTAAAGCTGAAAGAATTTCCTACAAAATATCTTGACGCATCTGATGGTTTGGCTGTGGCTGTTTGTCATCACTTTAATTCCGGAAGTCTTTCGACAGATAAGTCTTATTCTGGCTGGGATAGTTTTTTGAAACATAATCCTGATAGGATAAAATAGTTGTTGGCTGACGGTTGATTGTTGATGGATTTTTGTCAGGCTGAGGCGCAGTTTATCCTGAGCTTGACGAAGGGAAGCCTTTTTATTAAATCCTTTTTCTTGATTCTTCTCACTTGATTCTTCTCTCCTGATTCTCTATCTTTGAATCGATGAATAACTCTCTTTTTGAAATCGTAGAACACACCAACCGAAGCATTTTTCTCACAGGGAAAGCAGGAACTGGAAAGACTACATTTCTCAACGATTTTGTAAAAAAAACCAAGAAAAAACACATTGTAGTTGCGCCTACGGGAATTGCCGCTATCAATGCGGGCGGTGTTACCATCCATTCTATGTTTGGTTTGCCGCTCAGAACTTTTCTTCCAACTACGGAAAGAATTGACCAAAATCTGGCGAACAACATTGCCGATTTGATGCCCCATTTCAAGTACAGAAAAGACAAACTCAAACTTCTACGCGAAATCGAAATTATCATTATCGATGAGGCCTCAATGTTGCGTGCGGATGTTCTGGATATGATGGATTTTTCTCTTCGTCACGTTCGCAGAAATCAGCAAAAGTTTGGAGGTGTTCAGATGTTGTTCATTGGCGACCTTTATCAGTTGTCACCGGTTGTGAGAGACGAATACATTTTATCAATGTATTATTCTTCTCCGTTTTTCTTTCACGCCAAAGCTTTGGAAGGCAGTAACTTCATCACATTGGAACTGACCAAAGTTTATCGACAAACCGATGAACATTTTCTCGAAATTTTAAATGCGATTAGAGACGGAATTACAGAAGATATAGACTTTGCAGCTTTGAACGAACGATATCAACCCGACTTTGACCCAAAAGATGAAGCCTACGTATATCTATGTTCGCATAACAAAATGGCGGACGACATTAATCAAAAAAAGATCAAAGAACTTGGCGGAAAATCGCATACTTACAAAGCAGATGTTGTAGGCGAATTCAAGGAAACGCAATATCCGAATGATGAAGTTCTGGAACTGAAAGTCGGAGCGCAGATTATGTTTATCCGAAATGATACTTCTCCCGATAAAAAATATTACAACGGAAAATTAGCTCAAATCTCTTATCTCGACGAAGATGAAATCTCTGTAATTCTAGATGGAAGCGAGGAAGAAATCACTTTGAAAGCCGAGACTTGGGAGCAGAAAAAATATTCTTTGGATGATGAAAAAAATATCAAGGAGGAAGTTTTGGGAAGTTTCAAACAGTTTCCCATTCGTTTGGCTTGGGCGGTTACGATTCATAAAAGTCAAGGTTTGACATTCGACAGATTGATTATTGATGCAGGAAAAAGTTTCGCTTCTGGTCAGGTTTATGTAGCACTTTCACGTTGCCGAACTTTGGAAGGAATTGTCCTGAAATCCAAAATTACGCCTGAAGTTATTTTTTCTGATAAAAGAGTCTCAAAGTTTCAGGACGAGACGCACGCCAATGCAAAAATTGATGAAATCCTGAATGCTGAAAAATATGATTATAGCATTCAGAAAGTCATTAGAAGGATTGACTGCGTTTGGTATAAGTCTGCTTTGGAAAACTGGATGGTAATTAGCAGAAGTAGTAAATTCATTGATAAAGAAAAAGCAGATTATCTCTATCATTGTTTGAAAGCTGATATCGAAAATTACATTACTATTTTCCAAAAGTTTGAGAGAATCTTGGTTCAGAAAACCCATAAATTCCTGCAAGGTGAGGAAGAATGGACCGAAATTGAAAGCAAAGCCAAAGGCGCTGTCAATTTCTTTTTCTCGAATGTGAATGAGAAAATATTTTCGCCACTCAAAGATTTCTATTCCGAAACCAAAGGTGTAAAAGGCTTGAAAGCTTTTAATGAAGATTTCCGTGTTTGGTTGGATGATATTGAAGATTATCTTAAAGACTTGAAAGAGGTTTACCTTTTGGAAACACCATTATTTGATAAAGAAAAAGATGTGGAAGTTTCTATGGCCATCAAGAAAGTTCCGACACACGTTTTGACTTATCAGTTGTTTCAAAATGGGAAAACGGTTGCTGAGATTGCGAAGGAAAGAGGCTTGGTGAATTCGACGATTTTTGGGCATCTTTCAAAATATGCTGAGCAAAATCTACTCGACAGAAGTGACCTTTTGAGAATCTATCCAAAAAGTAAAGTTGAAGCGTTTGAAAAACAATTCAAAGCTGAACCAAAAGAAAACATCAACGATTGGAAATCTGTTTTGCCTTCGGATTTTGATTATGGTGAGATTCGATTGATTTGGAATTATTTTTTGAATCTACAGAAGTAGTTTAATATGAAAAAAATGTGGTTAATGTTTCGGGCATTCGTAAAAAATTATTAAGATTTAAAAATTGAATATTTTTATAATGATCGATATGGATGTTAGATATCTGTTATTATTATGAATGGATGAAATTATATCTAAAATTCTACAAAATACTAAACCTTTTAACAATCAAACCTTTGCATCATTTGCGAAGGTTTTTTTTGTCTTCTGTTGATCAATGATGTAATGATTCATCATCAATAGTTGTCTAAATAATAAAACCAACCAAAATTTTTATCTCTGAAAATCAATCGATTAACAACGATAAATAATTTTATTCACTACTTTGTATTGCATAATACTAATTTTAATATATATCTTTGCAATGTTAAATATTAGTAAAAACAAATTACTCACCAATAAAATAAATTATGAAGGCTCAAATACTTATTGCATCATTATTTTTCTCAGGATTAATATTTGCCCAAGAAACAAAAACAGATTCTGCAAACACAAAAAACATCGAAGCTGTTACTCTTACAAAACAAGTGTTCAAAAAAGAAAGCGACCGTTTCGTTTACGATGTCGCTTCCTCTCCTATTGCAAAAGGAACCAATTCTTTCAATCTGCTTCAGCAGACGCCAATGTTGTCCAGCACAGACGGAAAAACTTTCAAAATAATGGGAAAGTCCAACGTAGTTTTTTACATCAATGGAAAAAAAACACTAATGGATGCGGAAGCCATTACGGAAATGCTGAAAAATACACCATCCGAAAATATCCAAAGAATCGAAGTCGTAACTGTGCCTGGAAGTGAGTTTCAGGTGGAAGCAAATGAAGGCGTCATCAACATTGTGATGAAAAAAAGTAAGACGAATGGCTACAATGGAACTTTGAAAATGAATAACAGCCAAACGTTTTATAACAACCCTTCGTCCGGAATTGCGCTTAATGCAAGACAAAACAAATGGTCGTTCAGCTCCAACTTCAATATGGGAAGCTGGAGACAAAGAGAAAAATATACGTTGACCAACGGAAATGACACCTTTCAGAATAATTCTTTCGGAACAATGGATGACCCGAATAAAAACTACGGAGGAAGCATGAACATCGATTACGAAATTAACAAAAAACAAAATCTTGGTTTCAGCTACAATGTGCGATATAATAAGAGCTTCGGATCTGTGTTGGATATGACAAATTTTGAAAATGGCGTGTTGTCCAACAGAACAATCAACAGGGAAGATGCTCAAACGAGAAATCATAACTTCAACTTGAATTATGAAATCAAAACCGATACGCTGGGGAGTAAATTGATTTCCAACGTTTCTTATCTATGGTTCAATAGAGACAAAGTGAGCTTGGGTGAGTCTTTTCCACTAAAAGCTGGCGCAAGACACAGCGCATTCCAACAAACTGTTCCTCAAATCATTAACAATTATGCTGCAAACATCGATTATATCAAAAATTTCAGAAATGAAAGCACGTTTGCTATCGGAAGCAGCTATAACTACACCAACACAGATAGCGACACCAGACAAAATGATTTTGATGGAACGCAATTTGTGACCAATAACACACTTTCGAATCATTTTATTTATAAGGAAAATATTATTGGTACTTATGTGACTTTCGATAAAAAATTCTCTGACAAATTCTCAGGAAAAATAGGCACCAGATTCGAAGCGACTTTGAGTACAGGCGATGTAGTTGGAAAATCGGACATTGGTTTTGAAAGAAATTACAACAATCTTTTGCCTTATGCAACATTGAATTATGCTATCAATGACAACAATAATTTGACTTATAGCTTTTCCAGCCGAGTTAGAAGACCTGGATTTGGACAACTGAATCCTTCCAGAACATACTTCACGCCGACCAATTATATTCAGAACAATCCTTTTATGCAGGCTTCCAAGAATTATAATCAGGAAATCAACTATATGTATAAGAATGCTTTTTATGCCAATGTAAGTTTCAATTACGCAGACAATGCTTACGGACAATTGCCCTTGCAGGGAACAATGACGGAAAAGGTTATCGATGCCAACGGAAACAAAGTGGAAGTGAAAACAGATTTCCTGAGATACATCAGAACCAACTATGGCAATAACAAACAGATCGGATTGACTCTTGGGATGAGCAAAGCCTGGTTTGGTGATATCTGGACAACCAACTACTCCGCTAACTTTGAGTATGCGACTTTCAAAGGCGGTGTAACGAAAGATCCTACTTCTCAGCCTGTTCCGGGAATCACAGAAACATTGGAACCGTTCATCATCGATGTGAAAACTCTGAACACATTCTTCCAAGCCAATAATATGATACGATTATCTGCTAAAAAAGATTGGTATCTGGGCGTTAATTATTGGCTGACGCCGACAAGAGAAGTGGAAATGGGAAAACTTTACAAGCAACAAAGTTTCGATATGAATATCAAGAAAATTATGGGGAATTTCACATTTCTGGTGGAGGTCAATGATATTTTCAACTCCAATATTGATGATATCAGAACGGCTCAGGCCAAAGGAAGTTACAACACCGTAAGAAGTTTCAAATACGGTAGAGAACTGAACATCAATGTCACATACAACTTTGGAAATCAGAAACTAAAAAAAGCAAGAGAAGTGAAATCGGCTAACGATGCCATCCGCTCAAGAACTTAATGAAAAATAAAATTTACCAAAACCAAATGAAGCTTCTCTATAATTTTCAAACTCTGTACATTGTAAAAAAAATTGTGACAAAGAGATTCTGTAGAGTTATAAGCAGCGCAGACAAAGGCATCAAAAAACCACATCATATTACTCAATTATATTTTCATATCAAATCACTATTTTCAAAAAAAATCCCGAAGAATAACGAGGCCACTGAAAAACTAA
>NZ_RJTU01000014.1 GCF_003730015.1 Epilithonimonas hominis
TTATCCCGAACTCAGGTTATATTAATAAGTTTGAGCAGAAGTTTACTGATGGTAGAAGATATTTCGCCTATAGCCAAAAAAAAAATTGCCCGACTGGTTCAAAGTGATTCTTTAGTAGTCCGAACTAAAATTATCTTATCGACTTACAAATAACGGAAGAAATCGTATTAATGCGGATTATTGATTTTTAAGGGCTTTGCGATAGAGAAGAAATTATTAACGCGATATAATGAATTCTAGTGGTCTAAAAGCAGGAGTTTAAGCTAGTGTGCTTTGTACTGATTCAACCTAATAATTTCTTTGATTTTAAACTCTTTAAGTCCTAATGCATATCGTATAAATAATCAAACTATTTGTTTAATGAGCTCACGAATTATTTTTAATTTAGGATATATATTAACACATAATTTTATAAAATGTACTTACACCAAAAATAAACTGATTATACAATTTACAGTTTTTACAAAGGATTCTTTTACAAGACCTAATAATTCCAATAAGTTTTTACTAGAAATACCACGAGATAATATAGGATTTGTAGAAATCGATATCCGCGAAAAAAAAGATAGTGACACCTATGAAGAAATTGATTATGAAATCATTGATGAAGTGGACAAAATAACAATAATGATGAAGCATCCAAAAAATATTAGAGTCAACTTTTAAAGAAATTTCTAGATGGTTTTACTTCAGATATTTTTTTTCATGTGAATTTAAACTTACAATACCCAACGAATACCAATAATATAAAATGATTTAAATATTCCAGTTCATTTTATAAATCTGAAGTTTACATTTATGAGGATCTAAATATATTGCGAATCAGGCTTATAAATATTTTTTGAGTCATATTTTCAAATTAATGAATTTTTGAAACTCATAAGGCATCATTCTTGTAAAATTACAGCATCACCAAATATTTTTTTAATTATGAATAATGACAAAACAATTTCCGTCCTAAACGATTTACTTAATATTACGAATGATAGGATAGCTGGCTTTGCCAAAGTAGCTGATAAGGTATGGCAGAATTATGCAGATCTTAAACCCGCATACGACGATATGGTAGCTGAAGCCTGGGATATGAAGGATGAACTGATTGATCTTATTGAGCGCAAGGGCGGTCATCCAGATAATGAGACTAGTATTTCCGGAGCATTTCATCGGGCATGGATTGATGTAAAAAACACTTTTGCTTCTGATAAAGTGGAATCCACACTTGAAAACGTAGTTTTTGGAGAAAAAGCAGCTATCAATGCGTTTCAGAATGCACTTAACAGTGGTGAGCTGTGCCGAGAAAGTGAAGCTTTGGTCAGTAAACAACTGCAACAACTTAGTATTTCCTACGATAAATTCAAAGTACTTGAAAAGCTTAGCTGATGAACTAATATAATTTATGCCAAAAGAAAGGGAGATAAAATTTACTATGATTTTATCTCTCTTTTTACTTTTAATTAAATGGAATTATGGATGAAGTCTTTCCCGTCTGGTAAATATATTTAAGCATCAGTGCAATTTATTTTTCTTGTCTATAATACATTACGCAAAAGTTGGTATAGTCAAATTGATGACGTCACTGTTAAATCGTCAAACATCAAAATCCCTACCCTTCAGCGCAAAAAAAATATTTAGTAATTCTTGTATATACCGGATCGGTTTAGCACCAGCTAATAATTGATTACACCAACGCACAATATAAGATTTGTTTCTTTATGCTAAAACAGAAAAATTGTAAATGTCGTCATAATAATGACCTAGTGCTCTTGGATAAAACTGATCTCAACTCTTTATAATATTTTGCATAATGTCAATATTGACCTCTGTTATATTTCCATCCCTGTCGGAGTTAAAACATATTCTGCAAAGTATTTCTGTGCATCCCAGGCTTTCGTCAATGGATGTAAATCAATCTTGTCGCTTCTTATAATGACATTCTTGTAAGAAATACTGTAATAGGCAAAAATTTGATTATAAAATTCTTCTTTTGAAGACAAACTCCCTGTTATTGCAATGGACCAATCTGAACCAAATTGTTTTGCAACCTCTATGGATAGCCGTTCTGCACCGTTTCGGCTTTCAAGTATCTGATCAGAATTCATCGGCAAATTCAGCCAATTTATTTGAGAATGGTTAAAAATTGTTAAGCCACCGTTATAAAAATTATGAGCATCCGGCATTTGAGAAAATGCGAGTTGCAAGGCACCTGATGTTACTTGTTCAAAAATAGATATGGTTTCTCCTCTGCGAAGTAAATGATGGCTGATGCGCTCTAGCAAAATAGTCGAAAAATTCATAGATATATAATTGTAGTTTGATAGGTCTAGACTAACCAAACCTTCTGCCAGAAGGTTTTAACCATCCTTTTTGTGATAAAAAAATGCAAACACTTTTTTCTTATATAAAGCCGTTCAACTTGTGACTTATACAGCAATAAATAGCCATTTTATAATTTTTTCTCCTCTACAGCTGCCCTGATATTAAAGGCAGTTCAATCCAGAATGTACTGCCCCTATCAATTTCACTTTCTACCCAAATACGGCCGTTATGCTGATCTATAATTTGTTTACATAAGTATAAACCTAAACCCAAACCGCCAGCTTTAGACTGATTAACCTGATAAAATCTTGAGAATATGTCATCGAAGTGATCAACTTCTATGCCCATACCGTAATCCTGCACACTGATCGTTAGATGCTCTATCCCAACTTTTAAAGTAACATTAACCTGCTTGTTTACTCCTGAATACCTAATGGCATTAGTTAAAAGATTAGTGATGACTTGTTCTAGTTTATAATGGTCACCTTCAATGACCGTAGAATGGGAGTCATAATCAAATGTGATGGTGAAATATTCATGGGCTTGACCTACTGTTTCTACGGTATCCTGGATCAATTTACAGATATCGAATCTTTCGTTTCGAAGAATTAGTTTTCCCGCTTCAATTTTTGAAACGTCTAATAAATCTGATATCAAATGATTAATTTTCTTTGACTGCGTTAATGCTTTCTGCAAAAATACCAGAACTTTTTCATCTTTTATATGCCTCAGCAATATCTGGAGATAGGCATCCATACTGGTCAGAGGAGTTCTAAGTTCGTGGCTCGCTAAGGCTATGAATTCATCTTTGCGTAGATTCAGCTCTTTTAACCTTTCTAATAGTTCAGCTTTTTCCTGCTGTGCAATGTGACGGTCACTGATATCGCGTGCAATTTTTGATGCACCGATTATCCTGCCTTCTTTATCAACGACTGGTGATACAGTCACTGAAATTGGAAGCAGCTGGCCATCCTTTTTTTTACGGATGGTTTCAAAGTGATCCACTTTTTTGCCTGACTTGATTTGCCCTATAATGTAATCTTCCTCATTTAGTCTATCTTCTTGAATAATAAGAGATATATGCTTACCCACAGCTTCAGTTTGCAAATAACCAAACATTTTTTCTGCTGCTGGATTCCAACTGGTTATGATGCCATCCAGCGTTTTGCTAACAATGGCGTCATCACTAGACATGATAATCGCATGCAATAAGGCTTGATTATTTTCGAGATGGTTACACATATCCATTTTGGTAATTGTATTTTTTTTTTTGAAAAATTATTTACTGAAAATTTACTCCAATAACACATCAATCTCATTTTTAAAAGGATGAAGCGAGACTGATTACTGTTCTTATAATTCCTTGAAATTTAAGATTACAAAAATGACTATTTTTTTCCATATCGTTTTATGATTTATGTAGAATTTATTTAAAAAGTAAATAACCTCTTAATTTCAGCAAATCACAAAAATATTCCATTCATTGAGTTGAAATATTATCTCAATAATAAAAAAAAGACTGCCATAATATATGACAGTCCCAATTTAGAAGTATTATTTTTATTGCATTTTGAAGCGGGATTGCACTCCTGATATTTTAGATTCAATTTACCATTTCTTTTCGCTTGCAATTTAGCAGAGTTTGCGCCATTGGAAATTAAAAATTGTTTAACATTATTAGCTCTTCTCTCAGATAGATTTTGGTTGTAATTTTATGAGCCTCTCGTATCAGTTGCACCAATTAACTCATATGAACCATTATTAGAATTGATATAGCTAATTGCGCTGTTGAAGATCGGCGTATTATTAGGTTTAATTCTGTCAGAGTTAAGATCAAATTCAATACCGTTCATAACTGTTTCATCTGCCGACACTACACCGTTTCCATTATTGCTAAGTGGACAACCATTATTCTCCACAGGTCCAGGTAGTGTTACATACTTATCATAAAGGTCTATAGTACCATCGATATCGACATCCAAAGTTTGAGCTTTAGTAATTTATTAAATAAAAAAGGAGAGAAGCAAATTTGAGCTACTACTCTCCTCTTCCTATTATATAGGATTTTAAATTTAGAAAAACATTTCTGTTTGTCTTTTAAAAATCTACTGAACTATGAATTAGATTTCTACTGTAATTACAACAACTTTTTTGCCAAATTAAGCTGCAAAAAAATAAAACATCATTTTTATAAGTGAAGACCTATTGATTAATCAACCTGAATGTGAGATTAATTCGTTCTTTCATTGGAACCGTAGATTTAGCAATTCTATGCTCCCAATGTTCCTGAAGATCACCTTTCATAATCAGCAATGCACCATGGGGAAGTGGCAAACTGTATCTGCTTTGGTGATGGTCTCTCTTTCTAAAATCAAAATTTCTTGTATGCCCAAGACTTATTGAAGCAATAACAGGTCGTTTTCCATATCTGCTCTCCTTATCTCTGTGCCAGGCAACAGAATCATTATTGTCCCGATATAAATTGAGCAAGACTACATTAAACTGATGTCCAAATTCTTTTTCTATTCTTTCTTTTAGAGCATATAATTCAGGAGTCCATTCATTTCTTTCGGTTGTATTATTGTCGGCTGACTTATAAGATTGGACACCCCCGTACCATGCTGTCAGGCGCGGAGTTAAGACCGTCTTGTCATACATTTTCTGAGTACGCTGTTCCCAAGGCGTATTCTGAAGCAGATAATCCTTCAACAGATCAGCTTCTTCTCTACTCAGAAAATTTTCTTTGTAATCCAATAAATCTTTTGGAAATTCATAAAATTCTTCTGCATCAAATAAACTTAGCTGACTCATTGTAATTTTCTTTTGAAATATTTACTTTTGTTTTATCCCGTTTCTACGGGATTTTTTCATCATTTGTGTTTTTAGCTTACCTTCGGGGAAGTTTTTTAATAACTCAAATTCAATTTTTATCTCGAATTGTCTCTTTGATCTGTTTGATATCAGTTTTAATCTGGGTGATAAAGTTTTGAATATGATGCTCCGCAAATTCATCAGATTCATATTCTTTGGTATTAATGCTGCAAGCAAATTCCCAGATTTCTTTAATTTCCGGTAATGGGATTTTATTAGGATCATAAAACTGATTGTCAGCCTTTACCCATATACCATCTGCTTCATGAAACTGAAACCTTTTGTAACTGATGCCATCATTAGCGGTAATGAAAACATAAGTTCTGTCTGTTTTCAAGTCAGAAAGGTTTTCAACATACTTTCCCACAATATAAGTTCCGTTCTTATAAGGTGGCATTGAATCGCCGTCCGCTGGAAATGCTCTGAACTTGCCTCCTTTCAAGAAGGGTAAGGATATGATTTCCAAACTTTCTATGTATTCTGGATCTCCATAGCCGTTCAGGTATCCCATTGAAGCCTTTTGTGGAATGATCTCAATTTCATTGTTTCCATCTTGATCAACCCTTATAGGCAAAACAATTCTATTGTCAGGAAGTTCAATCATCTCATCAATAGAAAATTTGCTGACATTGATTGTCAAAAGTAAGTCGATACTGATATTATAATATTTAGAGATTTTGATTAAAATCTCAAGAGGAGGCTCTGCGGCATCATCTTCATACTTACCATATCTGCCTCGGGTAATTAAAAGATCATCAGCAACCTTTTGTTGTGAAAGAATTAGCTTACCTCTTAAATACCGCATGTTTCCTGAAAAAATTGACATTGCTATAATTTATATCAACAAAGATACAAAGCTTTGCTACAAAACGTAATAATTTTGTGAAGAAAACAAAATGCTAACAGGCATTTCTGTCAGATTGACTTCGTCTGCCAAATATTAGGCTAAGTTCTGTGACCTCATGACACGATTATTTAATTCTAAAATTCTTTCCAAATCCTTAACTATAAGTTTTGATATATCTGGGTTTATGGATACAATACCATAACGGCCAATTAAAGACTTATAATTCCAATAGCCACTGCTAAAAGTTTTTTAGATCAAATAGCATTAACATACGTTAAAAGAAATTCAGTAAACCAATAAAAATAATAAAAAAGGTCAATAACTAATATGCTTTTTCGTAAAAATAATTATAATCAATCTGACCTACTCCTTCACAATCCTACACGAAGACATACACAACTAAAGTCTAAGATCTACAGATTATTTTATCGGTAATTAGAAATATTTATACAATAATTTAATTTGTTTTTTTACCGCTATCGGCAATGTCTTATTGTAAAAAAAACTTAATATTTCAGCTCAGATAATTGTGAGATGCTTTCTAAATCTTGCACTAAATGTTTCGATATTTCTTCAGTTATGGGTACAAAAAATCC